>CABQJJ010000046.1 GCA_902464485.1 uncultured Collinsella sp.
GGAAGGCCGAAGCCGCGGCCATGTTCTTGCGCACGAGCTCGTCGCGCACCTGAGCTAAGCCCTGCTCCATGCCCACTACGTAGGTCTGCGGGTACAAGAAACGCTTGTACGCTGCGTCCAGA
The DNA here is from genome assembly GCA_902464485.1 of uncultured Collinsella sp. GTDB lineage: Bacteria > Actinomycetota > Coriobacteriia > Coriobacteriales > Coriobacteriaceae > Collinsella. Next base: position 123 of record CABQJJ010000046.1, read on the forward strand.
TGATCGAGCGCCCAAGAACAGCGCTCGCGTGCGTCCTCGATGCCCTCACGCGGAGCCACCGCACTGCCATCGCGCACGATCGGCACCAGCAGCTCGCGATACTCAAGTTCGGACACGTCGGTCACCAGGGCGGCATCATTCACGGCCACGAGGGTATTGCCGCGCGCGGCGCCCTCCCCTGCCAGATGATCCTCGTCATAGATCATGTCGCAGACCGGGCCGCCAAAGCCGTCGTAATAACGGCGCACGCGCTGCACACCCGGGATCGTGCGCTTGTAGGGCTGCTCAGAGAGCTTCACCACCGGCGTCCACGAATCTGCCTCACTCGCACGGCGGGCAGAAAGCTTGTACACGCCGCCCAGCGCCGGCTGGTCATAGCAGGTCGCGAGCTTGGTACCCACGCCAAAGCTATCGATAGGCGCACCCTGGTCAAGCAGTGACTGAATCGTGTACTCGTCAAGATCGTTGGAGACCGAGATTCCCACATAAGGCAGGCCCTCGGCATCAAAACGGCCGCGAACATATTTGGAGAGCTTGGCAAGGTCGCCCGAGTCAATGCGAATAGCCGACAGGCGTTCGCCCGCCGCCTCCATCTCCTTGGCAACCGTAATGGCATGCTCGCAGCCCTCGCGCACGTCGTAGGTGTCGATGAGCAGCGTGCAATTCTTGGGGCTCGACTTGGCAAAGGCGCGGAAAGCCTCGAGCTCGGAATCAAAACTCATCACCCAGCTGTGCGCATGCGTGCCAAAGACGGGGATGCCGTAACGGCGTCCGGCAAGCACGTTAGACGTGGACGAGCAGCCGGCCACATAGCTTGCGCGGGCAACGGCCAGACCGCCATCGGGACCCTGAGCGCGGCGCAGGCCAAACTCGGCGACGGGACGACCATCCGCCGCCAGCACCACGCGCGCCGTCTTGGTGGCAACGAGCGTCTGGAAGCCGACGATGTTGAGCAGCGCCGTCTCGAGCAACTGGCACTCCAGCGCAGGGCCGGTAACGCGCACCATGGGCTCGCGCGGAAACACGAGCTCGCCCTCGGGCACGGCGTCAATATTCACGTGCGCGCGAAAGTTGCGCAGGTAATCGAGGAATGCGGGCTTAAACATCGCGCCACCGGCCGGAGCCTGGAGCGAGGCCAGGTAATCGATATCCTCGGACGTAAAGTGCAGGTTCTCGACGAGCTCGGGCAGCTCGGCGGTGCCGCACATGACGGCGTACGCGCTGCCAAACGGATGGTCGCGATAAAACGCGGTAAAACAACCCTGCTCATTGGCCTTGCCGCTCTCCCACAGGCCCTGGGCCATAGTGAGCTCGTACAGATCGGTGAGCATTGCAATGTCGGTGGGATGCGAGGTATCGGTCAAAGCCATGGGGCGACCTTTCGGATGCGTTGTACAGAGGTTGAGGGTTGGTCAGGACGGAATATGTGGGCATGGCGGCCGGCGTGAATTGGCTAGCGCAGCCCCATGCTGGTCAGGATCGTGTAGCCCATAAAGACGACAAACGCGATCAGGGCGAGCACGATGATGATCTTTTGAGCCGGGGCCATACCGGGAATCTCATTCTCGGCCGTAGGCTCCTTAGAGGTGACCATACGCTGGGCGAACGTCATCTCGTTGCGGCTCGACTTGGGCTCGGCGGGCTTGGGACGAGCGGCTTTTTTAGGCTGAGGTTTGGGCGCAGCGGGCGCAGGCTTCGCAGCATCGGGCTTGGGCGCAGGCACTGGCGCCGGTGCAGGCGCGGCCTTCGCAGCGGCCTCATCGACCTTCGCGCGCTCGGCGCGCAGGGCGGCCAGCTCTTCACGCTCGCGACGAGCCTCTTCCTGAGCCTCGCGGCGGGCCTTCTCGGCGCGGAGCTCTTCCAACTCGGCGCGCTCCTCGTCGGACAATGGTTGGGACTCAAGCTCGGCCATGGTACAGCCCTTTCTTTTTAAAAAAAGCCGCCGACACAATGTCAGCGGCTTATCAAATCCAATGGTGGAGACGAAGGGAGTCGAACCCTCGGCCTCTGCCATGCGACGGCAGCGCTCTCCCAACTGAGCTACGTCCCCAGGACAAGTTGATATTTTACCTACGGCTCGCTAACTGTCAACGCCCAATACCCAGTCTTTTTGGGACAGGGCTATTTTAGCCACCTTGCGAGCGAGCGAACCAACCGATGATTTTTCTGGGACGGGGATTAAAAAATCATTTTGATTGATACATGACGGAGGACAGCCCCGTCCCAAAAAAGTGTTCTCCCGTCGCGTGCCTCCTAAATGATTTTTTAATCCCCGTCCCAGAAAAATCATCGGCGAACGCACTACTTTGCGCTGGTGAGAACGCCGGTGGTATCGAAGGCTGGGGTGAAGCTCTCGTCCACCGCACCGCCCTCTTGCCAGAACATCGTCGTAAAGCCCAGATCATCGGCATGGTCGAGCACCTGCTCGTACTCCTCACGCGTCACGGCCCGCGCCAAATCGCCGCCTTGTTCGCGCATGAGCGCGTTGGGCGTGTACTGGTTCATGACCGAGATCGGAACATCGCCTACCGTCTGCCACACCAGGTCCAGCACGCGGCACGAATCGTCCGCATGCCCCGGCAGCACCAGGTGACGCACGATGATGCCGCGCTTCATAAGGCCAGCATCATCCACCAGCTCTCCCCCGCGGTGCTCGATCTCGCGCGCCATCTGCGCCAGGCCCGACACGGCAACACGTGGATAGTCCTTAATATGAGAGAGCGACTGCGCAAGCCCAGCATCGGCATATTTAAAGTCGGTGAGCCACACATCCACCAAATCACCCAACGCCGCCACGGCACTCGCGCGCTCATAACCGCTCGTGTTGTAGACGATCGGGATGACCAGCCCGCGCGCCCGCGCCGCGGCAATCGCCGTCGGCAGCAGGTGCGCGTAGTGCGTCGCCGTCACCAAGTTAATATTGTTCGCACCCTGGTCCTGCAGCTCCAACATAATCTCGACCAAGCGCTCAGGCGAAATCTCAAGACCGAAATTGCCCGTCGAGATCTCGTGGTTCTGGCAATAGACGCATTTGAGCGAGCAGCCACTAAAGAAGATCGTGCCCGAACCGGCCTCGCCCGAGATAGGCGGCTCCTCCCACATATGAAGCGCCGCGCGGGCCACCTTGAGCGTGTCGTTAGCACCGCACACGCCGCGCGCACCCTCATCGCGGGCCGCACCGCAACGGCGCGGACACAAATGACAGGCGGACGAAAAAAGTTCCGTTAAGGAAGTTGACATGAAAACATGCTCCACAACACAGGTTTAACAGCTAAAACACTGGGGCAAAGGCTGCGCAAAAGACCCGAAGCCCAAGGCGCCGTAATCGTCCGACACGATTTTTGTAATGTCAAGACTGGAATCGATAAAGTGCCGCTTTATGATGTAAGTATTCCGCCCCCCGCGGAGCAACTGGGTGAACCGTCGCGTTTATTTAGGGAGCCCACACAGTCGTACCTAGTACAGGTATCCTTCGTTGTTAAGGACGCTGGAACAGTCGATGAGGGCACCCACCTGTTTTAGGTGGGTTCATTTTCGTAACGTGGGGGGTGGTTTTCTTTTGCCGAAAATCACTATTTTGTATCTCACCGAGATCCCCAAAAGGCGCCAGGCAGAACCCCACCATCACCCCAATATCTGGTAAGCACGTGATTATCGCCCCGCGTAATTCCTCACACCCCCTTTGGTCGAGTATCATGGGTCAGCTATACCCTTTGCGGCATGGCTCTCTCTGACCTTTACCTTCGACGCTTGGCGGGTTTTCGATTCATGGCTTCTTCCACGAGCTACATACCGTACCTATGCGTGGCGGTCGCGGCCTTTATCACGACCTTCCTTACGGTTCCCCTTGTAAAGCGCATGGCAATCAAGCTCGATGCCGTCGACTATCCCTCAAAGCGCCGCATCAACACCAAGCCCATCCCACGCATGGGCGGCACGGCGGTATTTTTGGGCCTGGTCGTGGCCTGCATCGTGCAGATTCTGGGCACCTGGCACTTGGGTTGGCCACCCGTTTTGGTGCCCCACCCTCGACTGCACATCAGCTACCCCGTACTCGCGCTTTCTTTTACCGTCATCTTTGCGACCGGCGCGATCGACGACGTCTTCCAACTCAAGCCCAAGCAAAAGCTGGCCGGCCAGGTGCTCGCCGCGCTCATCGCCTGCATCGGCGGCCTAAAAATCGGCGCCATCGTCAACCCGTTTGCCCCCGGCGAGATCATGCTCGGATGGCTCGCCTACCCCACCACCGTGATCTATCTGGTGGCATTCACCAATATCATCAACCTGATCGACGGCCTTGACGGCCTTGCGACAGGCATTTGCGGCATCGCATCGTTCACCATGTTCTCAGTCGCTATGCTTTCGGGGCGCATCGACGCCGCAGCGCTTTCCATTGCGCTCTTCGGCTCCTGCTTGGCCTTTCTGCGCTACAACTTTAACCCCGCGAGCATCTTCTTGGGCGACTCGGGGTCGCTGCTGCTGGGCTTTGCGCTGGGCTCCATCTCGCTGCTCAACGTGAGCCGTACCGCCGCGCTCACCTCGCTCATCATCCCGCTCATCGTTGCCGGCGTGCCCATCATCGACACGTTTAGCGCTATCGTGCGCCGCAAGCGCGCCCATATTAGCATTGGGCAGGCCGACAAAGGCCACATTCACCACCGCCTAATCCAGGAGGGCTACAACCAAAAGCAGGCCGTCCTTCTCATCTACGCCTGGTGCATCATGCTTTCCGCGGGCGCCGCGACCATCAACCAAGTCGAAGTCCCCATGCGCGTGCTCATCTTTACCGTGCTCGCCATAGGCTCGGCCGCCTTTGCCAAGCACCTGCATCTGTTTGAGCCCGTACTGCGCCACCACTACAACAAACGCACGCACGAGGACGAGCTCGTAACTCCCGATGACCCCGCGTTTAAACAGGAGGAACAGGCCGCCGAGGAACGTAAGGACGAGCGTCACCACAGGCGCTAGGAATTGCCGCCGGAGGCTTGCCGAGCTACTACTCGTCTTCTGGCGTTCCGAGTGAACGGACAAGACGCGCTTTGCCGACCCTCGTTCGCTTACGTCACACCCCGTTCAATAACACGCTATCATCTTGACCAATCGCACTTAGTAAGGAGCAATCATGCCAAACGAGAACAGCTACGAAGTCGCGCTGCAAAAGAGCAACGCCATTCGCGAGGGCCTGGCCAAGACGCCCGAGAAGTTCACCATGCTCACCGGCGACCGCCCCACCGGCCGCCTGCACCTGGGCCACTACTTCGGCACCCTCAAGGGCCGCGTTGAGCTACAGAACATGGGCGCCAAGACCAACGTGCTCATCGCCGACTACCAGGTCATCACCGACCGCGATACCACCGAGCACATCCAGGACAACGTGTACAACATGGTCATGGACTACCTTGCCTGCGGCATCGACCCCGACAAGACCATGATCTACGCGCACTCCGCCGTGCCCGCCGCCAACCAGCTTATGCTGCCGTTCCTGTCGCTGGTGTCCGAGGCCGAGCTGGCGCGCAACCCCACGGTCAAGGCCGAGATGGAGGCCTCGGGCCACGAGCTCACCGGCCTTCTGCTCACCTACCCGGTGCACCAGGCCTGCGACATCCTGTTCTGCAAGGGCAATGTGGTGCCCGTCGGTCGCGACCAGCTGCCGCACATCGAGCTCACCCGCACTATCGCCCGTCGCTTTAACAACCGCTACGGCAAGGTGTTCCCCGAGGTCGACGCGCTGCTGTCCGAAACCCCGCTGCTGCCCGGCCTGGACGGTCGCAAGATGAGCAAGAGCTACGGCAACGCCATCAACATTTCGATGACCGCCGAGGAGACGGCCAAGCGCATCAAGAAGAGCCAGACCGACTCCGAGCGCATGATCACGTTTGATCCCGAAAACCGCCCCGGCGTGTCCGGCCTACTTTCGACGGCCGCCATCTGCACCGGTCGCTCCGAGGTCGAGATTGCCGAGGAGATTGGCATGGGAGGCTCCGGTCAGCTCAAGAAGTATGTGACCGAGGCCGTCAACGAGTACTTCGCACCGATCCGTGAGCGTCGCCAGCGCTATGAGAACGATCTGGACTATGTGAAGGACGTCCTGCACGAGGGCAACCGTCGCGCCAACGAGATCGCCGAGCAGACCCTGGCAGAGGTTCAGGACGCCATGGGCATGGTGTACTAGACCGATCTGCTGACTTGAGCTTTCGATTGCTATGGGGCGGGCGCTACGGCGTCCGCCTTTTTTGGTACCCGACCGGCTCGGTTCCGCCTATTGCACTCCCCCGACAAACGGAAACGGGCCCGCTGACAGAAAGTTGCCAGCGGGCCCGTTCCCGAAGTACACCGTTGAATCGCACAGAGGGGAGGAATGCGAATCAAACTCAACAGGGCAGGCTTTTTCATCGCCTATGGCCTGCTCCGTTGCTGAATACAATATAGTTCACCGTGGTTTACTTTCCGACGGCAAAATACGACGCCACACCTTCTCCATAAGTTAGCCCAGGTAAACCTACCAAAAAGGGGCAGGTATATTTTGGTAGGTTTTATCTGGGGAAATGGTACCTGTGCCGGCGTTCCGACACAGGGGACAGGCACCTTTGTGGTGGTTTTGGCACGAGCGAGCTGCTAGAGCCCGGCCGGCCAACGGCTGGCAGCCAGGTCAACGTGCATGGGATCGGCAAACGCCACGCCCTCCCCCAGCAGGAGCTCGCGCTGAGCATCGGGGCCGCCAAAGGCAAAGCCCTCGCAAATACGACCGTCGGCAAATACCACACGATGGCAGGGAATCTGACCAGGACGCGGATTGCCGTGCAGTGCATAGCCCACATAGCGCGCGCTGCGCGGACGACCGGCGAGCAGCGCCACCTGACCGTACGTGGCGACCATCCCCTCGGGAATCTGCTCGACTACCTCGTACACACGCTCAAAAAAGCCCTCAGATGCCATCGCCCACTCCTTTCCGTCCGGAAAAGCATAAAGCAAAATGATCCCCGGGGACGGCAGGATTGCGGGCCATGTACGGCCTCCGTGCGACCAATGACCTACAATCCTGGTGCTCCCGAGGGATCAGACAACTCTGGCAGGCAGCGTTTGACCAGATAAAACCTGCCAAAATAAACCTGTCCCTTTTTGGCAGGTTGGTTAGTTGGCGGGGCGGAAGAAAGCTACAGCTACGGCACCGGGGCCTACGTGGGTACCGATGGTGGCGCCAATGGTATGAACGGGCAACTCGCCCTCGGTGTGGCCAGCCCAAAGTGCCGCGCTGTCCTCGATATACTTCTTGAGCACCGCATCCGAAAGGCCCGTATAACCGAGCGCCAGCGGCATGGAAAAGTCGATGCCGCCCGCTTTTTCGACCTTTTGGTTCAGCAGATTGCGGCCGTTCTTGGAACCGCGCGCCTTACCCAGCTGCACGATCAGGCCGTCCTCGGCGGCCACCACGGGCTTCACGTTGAGCAGCGTGCCCACAGCGCCCGCAGCAGCAGAAAGGCGACCGCCCCGCACCAAGTACTCCAGCGTCTCGAGCAGGCCGATGACGACCACGCGGTCACGGACGGCCTCGACGGCCGCCGCGATCTCGGCAGCGCCACGGCCCTCGTCCACCAGACGCAGGGCATACTCAACCAGCACGCGCTCGCCCAGGGTGACGTTGTTGCTGTCCACAACGAACACGTCGCCGCCCGGCGCCTCGGCAAGTGCGGTACGGGCACTCTGATTGGTGCCCGAAAGCTTGGCGCCCACGGTAATAATCACCGCCTCGTCGCCGGCCTCACGCGCCTCGGCAATCGCCTGCGAAAACGCATATGGGTTGACCTGGCCGGTCTTGGGCAGCTCATCGCGCTCCACGAGCATCTCGTAAAAGCGCTGGTGATCGATGTCGACGCCATCCATATACACATCGGTGCCAAAGGTGACGGACAGCGGCAGGACACGCAGAGTGGGGTGCTCCACCGGCGACATATCGCTTGCGGAATCGGTAATAATGCGGACGGACATAGCGAATCCTTTCTTGCGCAGGTCCCGCGCAGGGAATTTTGGCAGCAATGCCCCGGCACGGTATACGCGCTCAAACGGGACTATGCAGTTGTTAATGGGAAGCAAATGCCTTGGCGGCCTTAGATCTCGCGCAAGGTGTTGAGAATCGTACGCAGCGACGCATACATCTGCTCGCGCTGCTCCACGCCCATGGCCTTACCGGTGGTGTCGAGCACTTCGTGGATGATGCGGTCGGCCTCGTTCATGCTCTCACCACCCAGCGTGGTCAGGCGAACCGGGGCGCGGTACTTGACGGCAGCATCGCCCGAGTCATCAACCTCGACAAAGCCGCCCTCCTCCAGGTGCGCCAGCGTGCGCGAAACGGCAGCGCGCGTCACGCCGGCCACACGAGCCAGGTCGGCGCCGGTCATGCCGTCTTTGCTGCGCTCCAGGTAGTACAGGCACATGACGTCGGAGCCCTTGAGGCCCAGCCTTGCGCCCTCGGACGTCTTGATACGCTGAATCTCCTTGTAGAGCCCGCTAATCAGTCCGACAAAATCCTCAAAACGTGTCTCGTCGTTCTGCTGCATGGGAGACGACCGCCTTTCGCTTGCATAATGCTAACGGGTAAACATCTTAGCCGCATGTCCGAACCTCCGTACCCAAATATCCCAATTGTTAACCCATCAACATAAAAACCACCACAAAGGGGACCGACACCTTTGTGGTGGTTTGGGACATCAATAGGTTTTAGGCGCCGCTACAGCTCCACGCGGGGATTGTCGCGAGTGATAAGCGTCTTAACGACAACCGTCGCTCCCAGATAGCGCTCGAGCAGCTCGGCTAAGCGATCGATCGCGGCCTGACAGTCCCCCATGCGCTCGGGCTCTACACACTCAATCGCCAGGAACGCATCGGCCGAATCGTCGGACAGGGCCGTTCGAACGCCATCGCGCCAGTTCCAGCAGCGGCACACGGCGCCCGCGTCATCGATGTAGGCGAGCTCGCCGGGAAGCGTCGGGTCATCCGCTTCCTCGCCAAGGGGCAGGAACGCATCCCCACCATCAGTGACCGTCAGGCGCAGATTGCCCTCGATAGCGCGCAGATCCTCGCCGCCTACGGGTAGCGCGTAGGTCAGCGACACCGTGTTGTAGATGTCGACCGCGGGCGTAATGTGACCCACCGGCTTGCCCTTGAGCACGCGCTTGAGCAAGTTCTCGATCGAGCAGCGGGCGCCTTTTTTAGTCTTGAACAGGCGATAGGCCTCGCGCCACGCCTTGACCGGCGCGTTCTCGCTGATTGTGTCGCTTGTCAGGTAGCGCTCTGCATCGATGTTGGCGCGGTCAAGCAGCGCGGCGATCGCATCCACGTCCTCCTGGGGAATCTGAGCCGTGGGCTTCATACCCTCCACGACCACCACACCAACCGCTGCCTGCGGAAACAGCTCCCAAAATGAATCCTCGGCAATAAAGCTCTTCATACGTGCTCCCTTCACGATTCGCCCCAATGCGAATACCTAAACAAAAAGCGCCCTTACGGCGGCCACCTTCAAAGTCCTACGGTGCCGCCACAAGAGCGCTTACGCTGTCCCCATCCGGAGAAGGGAACGATATGTCAGGCGTATTGTAACCCGAGTCATCCGCGCGAGCAAAACCACCACAAAGGTGCCTGTCCCCTTTGCGGTGGATATGGACTCGCGGCGACGCTAGTGGCGGAATCCCAGCAGCCCACGGCCGCGATGACGGGCCTCGACGGACACCTGGGCGTGCGGGCCGGCGGCTTTGACGGACTCGGGCAGGTGCGAGTACTTCTTCTCGAAGTTCTCCTCGAACATCACCGCCAAGTTGTGCGCGGCCTCGTCGTAGCGCGCGGTGCTCTGCCAGTACTGGCGCGGCACCAAGATGCCGTCGGGCACACCGTGGCACGTAGTGGGAATGTCGACATTAAAGATGTCGTCGTGCAAGAACTCGCTGTCCTCGATGGTACCGTCGAGGGCGCGGGCCACCAGGGCACGCGTGTAGGCAAGCTCGATGCGATGGCCCACGCCATAACCGCCGCCGATCCAGCCGGTGTTGACTAGATAAACGCGGGTGTGACCGTCGGCGATTCGCTCGCCGAGCATCTTGGCGTAGACCATGGGGTCGAGCGGCATAAACGGCTCTCCGAACAGCGAGGAGAACGTGGGTGTGGGCTCGGTGACGCCGACCTCGGTGCCGGGAATCTTGGCCGTAAAGCCCGTCACAAAGTGATACATGGCGGCGTCGGCCGTCAGGCGCGAGATGGGCGGCAGCACGCCAAAGGCATCGCAGGTCAAAAACAGCACGACGCTCGGGGTAGTGCCCATACCTTTGGTCCAAGCGTTGGGGATGTGCTCCACTGGGTAGGCAACGCGCGTATTGTGCGTGATGGAGACGTCGTCGTAGTTAGGCTTGCGGCCCTCGTCGAGCACCACGTTTTCGCAGATGGCGCCAAAGCGAACAGCGTTGAAGATCTCGGGCTCGTGGAACGCATCCAAGCCCTCGCACTTGGCGTAGCAGCCGCCCTCGATGTTGAAGATGCCCATGTCGGACCAGCCGTGCTCGTCATCGCCGATCAGAAGGCGCGTGGGGTTGGCCGAAAGCGTGGTCTTGCCGGTGCCCGACAGGCCAAAGAACACCGCGGTCTCGTGCGTGACGGGATCCATGCTGGCCGAGCAATGCATGGGCAGTACGTCGTCCTCGACGGGCAGCAGGTAATTCATGACGCTGAAGATGGACTTTTTGATCTCGCCGGAGTAGCCGGTACCCGCGACCAAAATCACACGCTCCTGGAAGTTGATGACCACGGCGGCGCTGGAGTTGAGGCCCCTGATGGCGGGATCGCACTGGTAGCCCGGCGCGGCAAGCACGCAGAAGTCCGGCTCGCCGGTGCGCGCGATTTCGCGAGCGAGCGGGCGGGCGAGCATCTGCTTAATAAAGAGTGCCTGGCTGGCACGCTCGCAGGCGACAAGCAATCGGCGCGTGTGGTTGCGGTCGGCGCCCGCCATGCCGCGCGTGACAAACACATCGCGCTCGTTGAGATAGTCGACGATGCCGGCCTTGATGGTCTCGTAGCTCTCGACAGACAGCGGGCGGTTGACGGCACCCCAGGCGATCTTGTCGTGCACGTCGGGCGTGTCGGCGATAAAGCGGTCGTTGGGCGAACGACCAGTGCGCTCCCCCGTCTCGATCACCAGCGCGCCGTTGGAGGCCATGCGGCCTTCGTTGCGGCGGATGGCATGCTCGACGAGCTCGGCTGCCGGCAGGTCAACCAGCAGGCGGGGCTGATTCTCGGCGGGGTCTTCGACCAGCGTAATGCCAAAGTTGGACAGAACTTCTGCAGGGGTAACACCTGGCATGGGGCCTCCTTTAAAAGCGCGACACGTGGACGCGGCGCGCACTTTACTCACGTAAAGTTCGTTGTACCCGATATGCAAAAACGTTTTTGCGGCAACGGCGAAGCGCCCGCCCAACGGTCAAAAATCACAGGCAAGCGGCCTAGTCATTGGGGACGTACTTAAACGGCTAGTCGTTGGGACACTCTTGAACAGGCAACAACCAGGGAGCGTCCCCGGATGCCAGCACATAAGGAACGTCCCCAAGTGACGACTACTGAATGGCGCCGCCGAAATTATTGAACAACCTGTTCAAAAACACGACCGAATACCGCCGCGTCTATACTAGAACGCAGCAATAGAAAGGACCTCATTTTGAGCATTACGCCCCTCGACAGCATCCGCCGTGCCATCGCCCGCCGCAATGGCGTCGCCGACCCCGCCGTAGCGAGCAACGGCACCGCAAAGGCCCAGGGCGGACGTATCGAGAACGGCCTGTTCCCCGCCTCCCACACGGCCGAAGAGCTCGCGCGCATCCAGGAGCTGAGCCAGCGCAACGCCGGCGGCCCCGAAAGCAGCCAGGCCACGCGCCGTCGCCGCGAGCGCGATCGCGAGCCAGGCCCCATCCACCGCATGGTCAACGCCTGATGGAACCGCCTGCTCGGCGCCGTCTACGGCGGCGGCTTCTCCATGCAGGAAGCCGAATACGAGGAGCACGCCACCCGCCGCGACTATCTCTGGAATACCCTGGGCACCGCCGTGTGGGGCTTCGCGTTTCCCCTGCTCACCATTGTGTCCACGCAGCTTGTGGGCGCCGAGGAAGCCGGCAAGTTCTCCATCGCCTTTGTCACCGGCACGCTCATCATGATCGCGTGCAACT
>CABQJJ010000047.1 GCA_902464485.1 uncultured Collinsella sp.
CGCTCCGCCCCCGCATAGCCCGCGCTCGCGCCAGCCCTGCGGTCTGTCGCTCGTGCCCGCGGGCATGCGGCGGCTCCGCGACCGTCGGCCTCAGCAAATATAACGGGCGTGTTTGGCAGGCGTCTGTCCCTCGCAGCGGGCGCACAGCGGGCGGGCCGGGTGGTGTCCTGCATCAGTGCGGACAAGGGGGCGTGCGGTCCGGGCGGGGCGGTGCCTCGCTTGTCGGTGCGCACTACGCTTTGCCGGCGGCCATGGGGCTACGCTCCTCGGGTCGGCGCACCCGGCGACGTCTTTGCCAGCCCGGCAGTGGGCACACCCGCCACTCAGGGCTTGCGGCGTCCCCGGCGGAGCGCGATGATCACCCAGGGGCAGCGGCCGACACTGCGGGGCTCGACGCCTCGCCAGCGGATCGCCAGCGCCACTCCGGAGCATCCCGCGCAACGGCCAGGCGACCGCCACTCAGGAGATCGACCCGACCACTACGGAGCCAGCCGCGCCCCCTCAGGCGATCGCACCTGACACTCAGGAGCCCGAGGCGGCCCCGTCGGATCCGGCACAAGCCACCGTGGGCTCGCCGCCCTCACTCTGGCCCGACCGTCCGTTCGAAGCGTCAACCTCTGCTATCGACGCCCGCGCCGTCGCCTCGTCCTCGCCGAACCACTTGACTCGATACTCCCACGGAAGCATCAGGCCGGCCGAGACTTCAGCCATGTCCTGCGCCTTGTCCGCCGCGGTATCCGTGATAATCGAGTCATCAAACGTCACGCGCACCTCGCCCTCGTCGGGCAGCGGCTCACCCATATGACGGGCCGCACAAATCACCGCGTGGAAGATCTGCCTCAGCGCACGCTCGAGCCCATGCTCATGGCGGGCAATGTTGCGCATCAGGGCCGAGTTGTCGCTCGACACCTCCGTAGCGGTCTTCACGTAGCCCGTCTCCGTGTCAAAGTCGAAGTACTTGCACCCAAAGCCACAGAGGTCGCCCAACAGCGATAGCGAGGTCCTCAGGGCCGTCAGCTGCTGGTCGGTACGAAGCGGCGGTGCGAACTCCTGGATGGTATCCTCCGTGCTCATCACCTTGCGAAAAACCGTGCAGTCATGCTTGCCGAAGGGAATGGCCACGCGCTTGCCTCCATCCGTACCCTGGTCCACGAGCACGTCAGCGACGAAGATGCGCATCTTGCCCGCATCGACCTCGTTAATCAGGGCGTCGAAGGCTAGGTCGACTGCTTGAACGGTGTCGACTGCATCTGCAAACACGCTCTGGCCATACGGCGAGAGGTCCACGCGTGTGTTGTCCACGGCAGGTCGAATCAGGGCGAACGTCGGGCTCGGGCATCCGCTATCCCACTCCGTGCACACGCCCTCGGGCTCCATCACGTTACCGTTCTCGTCGAACACGACGGTGATAATGCGATACGTCAGCTCCTGTCTGCCGAGCTTCTGGCCGAGCGATCCGATATCACCATCAAGCCCACCGCGTACATGCATCTGCAGCTGATCGTACGCATGGCCGCGATACACCACACGCGTCACGAAGGCACACTCGGTGCAGCCGTCCTCGTCCCACGTCAGCGGCACGATCATCCGGGCATCATAATGCCGAACCCTCACCTTGCCGGCGTCACCGTCCACCCACAGGGCCCAGGCACCGGTGCCGAGGCCGAAGGCACGAACCAGACACGCCTGCGCCGCCTGCAGAAAGCCGGAGTCCTCAATCCAATCCTCCATCCACTCCGTCACGTCCTTGTTATCGCACGCGCAGATCGTCTTGTCATTCAGCAGCAGAGAGCCCCACTCGGTACACACCCGCATCGCGGGCTTCACACTACGCCGATGCACCTCATACGACCGCCCAAACGCGTCCGTGTCATAGTAGTTGTAGAAACTGCCCTCAGACCGCATCCACTCATTCCACTCGCGGATATGCTCCTCCATCGGCTCCAGCGGCAGCACAAACCCAAGCCCCCGCAAATAAGCACGCACATGCTCAGGCACCCAATACTCATCATCCATACCCAAGATCAGCCCAATCTCCCGCATCCAATGTCGAGCAAATTGAACCGTCCGGTCACAAGCGCCGAGCCGTATAATGCACCCTCGGATTTAGCAGCCGAGAAGAAGGGTCGCCCGTGGTTACGTTTGAGCTATTGAATGAATCTGCCGAGGATCTGCTCTACGCCTACCACCCCGAAGGCGATCGCCACCACACCGGCATCGTTACCTACAACCCAAACACCCGCGCCACCCACATCATCGAACACGCCACCACCGACCACGGCGCCCACTACGCCCACCGCCTAGCCACTCACCTAGCCACCGCTTCAACCATCACGGCCGCGGGTACACTGGATTAAGCGATAGAGGAACCGTATTCAACGTCTGGAGGGGCCATGGGCTTATTTAGCAGCCTGTTCCAAAAATCTGATGGTGATGACCTGTTCTACTCAGATAAATGGATGAGAAATGCAAGCGACGAAGAGCTCGATACGGAGCGTGAAAAGGTGCGCCTCCAGCATTGCTCCGGAGACGAGCGGGCTCAAAGGGTTCTATGGCAATTCGACGATGAAATGAGCCGCAGAGCATGGACGGGGCATGAAGATGATGAAAACAAGTTCCCCGTCCATTCGGAACACGGATGGTACTTGTCTGAAGACGACGACTAATCGCATCAAACAAAAACGGCCCCGAGGAAACTGGTACCCCCGGGGCCTATCCGTCCGCACGGCCGACATGAAACAACACATGCGGGCGGCTACCAACCATTCTAATCAATATGCCGAGCATTCAACCGTCGAGTATTAGGCTGCCGAGTATTCCACCAGCTACCATCACCCGCGCAGAACGTCATCCATCATGGCATACCGCACCGCATCAATCGAGTGATCGTTGCCGTCCGGAATATCATCAATCCACGTCCCGTCACGATCGCGCAGATACTCCTTGCAGGTGAACTCCGCATACGTCAACGGACACCGCTCCGCATCGATGCAAATCTCCCGCAGACCCGCCAGCCAGTCATACGACAGCCGCCGCATCCGAGCCTTACGCGCCGGACGCGCCCGCAGCCCAAAGTCACGCCGATACACCGCCATCGACTGCTTTCCATCAGGCGTATCGTCGCACCAGATCAGCTCGTCATGGAAATACGCATCCTCTCCAGCCACGTCGCTATACGTCATCGCGTCCACGACCATCTGCCCCGTCTCCGCGGGCGTCTTCCTATTAGCGCTCATCTCGCTATAAATGCTGAGCCTTCGCGCGCCAGGCTCCCATCCGCAGCGCACGAACCGCCAGGGGTCAGGGAACCATCCCCAGTCAACGCCGTTGCGCGTCCTCTCAAAGCCACGGCACCTCAAATCGCTCATGCGAATGTCGAGGATGTTGTCGAACACGTTGCCGCCGGTGCCGGTGACCTCTCCCAGATACTCCCATCGCCAAGCTTGCTCGCACGTCTCCCGCAGATACTCCGCTTCCTCAATAAAGGGCTCGCCGAGCCACTCAGGATGCGACTCCACCACATCCAAATAGCTGCTATGCCGAACGATCGTATCGCAACGCCTACAGCGCTCCAGCCGCTCCACGTTCACCCACGACCACATCGTCTTGGGCGGGTTATAGCTGTAGAAGATCCAGAACCTATCGCCGCCACGCCGCAAAGAGTTCAATATCGAGCGTACGGCCTCAATGCCGTCAAACTGGTCCAGCTCCTCAAACCAGACCACCGCACAATACCCCTTCGTGAACTTCACGGACTTCAGCTTCACCGGATCATCGGCACCGCGAAATACAATCCTCTGCCCCGTAGGCTTATAGATGATTTCCATTGGTGAGATTTTGCACTGGAAGTACCCCTCCAGCCCCAGCGCCTCAATGGCCCAAAGCATCTGCTGATACACCGAGTCGCGCAGCGTATTGCCGAACCGTCGCACGATGCAGGCGTTCGCCTCAGGAAAGGCCGCGATAAGCAGCACTATAGCCACGCTGATAAAGCTCGACTTCGTGCTGCCTCGACCGCCGTGCATCCAGTAATGCGTATGGCCATGCGCCATCACATCGCCCAACACATCATGAAAAGAAGGGATGACGAGATCGGCCGCCTTAACCATTCGTATCCGCCGAGTCGCCCGTAGCCGTGCGAACCTCGACGCCGAGAACAATCTTGGGAGCATCCTCGGTCTCGACCGCCGTCTTGCGCGTCTCCGGGCGGCCGAACTCGTCGGGGTACTTGCGCTCCAAAAGCCAGGCGGCGGCAGTCCAGTACTGACGCTTCGCCAAGGCTGCGCCGCGGATCGTATCGAGCAGCTCCTGCTTATAACGAGCTTCCGCTTTTTTAAATTCCTCGCTTAACACGCGATGCAGGCGGGTCGACGGCTTGTTCAACCATCGATACAGCGTTGCCTCGTGGATGCCAACGGCCATGCAGATGTCCTTATTGGACATCCCCTTACCCTTCAGCTCGCAAATGATTTGAATGAGATCCTCGGTAATCTTCGGCTTCAAATAAACCTCCTCCGACCAGCGTTTAACTACCGCTTATGGTCGAAGGAGGTCACAAAAAGACGTTAAGATTGAATTGGTTTCAGGCTTTGTGCCGCCTTCACGGTTTGAGCTCTGGGACCAAATCGAAATGGATAGCGCAGATAGAAGTCAGGGGGTTGCAGAACGTGAAGGCACCGGTCGCCATCGCGCGGATCAAATTCGAGTTCCGAGCGTGGAACGTCAAGGTCACTAATACCTGCCCCTTCAAAGGCGGAACCGCATATCTACTCGGCCCGACGCTAGCCGAAGGTCAGGAGCCCCCTGCCATCGGGGGCATACCCTTTGTCGTAGAAGAAAACGGACGCGCGCGGATCGTCCCGCAACTGTCCGCAGAATGGTTCGACATTATGCAGGCGAGCAATTCGTTCAAGGACAAATCAAATAACGGGGAAGTTTAGGCATCAGCCCCGCTCCCGCTTCCCCCGCAACCCATACCGCCGCCGCAGCCTCGAGTTCGCCTGCCGCAGCCGTGCGTACTCGCGCTGCAGCGACACAAGCTCCGGCCCCTCGACACCTGCCGCCTCAGCTTGGAGGAGCTCGTTATACGCCCGCTCCTCCTCAACGTGCAGCCGCTCGGTGCACAGCGGACACATGCCGGTCGTCCGCACCAACCTCACGCCGATCACCCCGCACTCGGGGCACTGCGGCCGGACTTTCAAGCTCACATGGATCCGGCTCGCATGCGCCTCGACGGACCGCACCGTCCGAAACACCCCCGTCTCACGGTAGATCGCCTCGCGCACGCCCGCCGCCCCCAGGTGGCTCTGTTCGCGCACGATCTCCTCCTGCCGGCACGTCCAGGGCACGGCAGGGCCCGGGCGGCTCATGCCCTCATCAGGCCGTCGATGGCCTCGCGCGACTCATCGAGCATCTTGACCAGCTCATCGCTCGCGCACCCGTAGACCTCGCACACCTCCAGAAAGCTCGCGATCGCGACCTTCATCGAAGCGCAGGCATACAGGAACTTCGCCTCGTTCATCTCGTTGCGCTCAATCATCATCAGAAACCTCCGTAATCTCGGTTACGTTACGGAGCGCCCAGCCTATATCTCTTATATATTTCTTACCTTTTATAGAGAGATAGGAAAAGGGCATCCGTAACCGTGTAACCGCGTAACAATCCCAGCTCAAAAGGGTTACGGCGGCACATGCCAAACCGTAACCGAACCGTTATGACTCGCCGCGGTGCCTAAACACGCGCACGGTCTTGACGCCCGCGCCAAACTGCCGTTTGGCCACGACGCTCTCAAAGCCGTAACGCTCGTTGATTTTGCGGGTGAACTTCTGCCGCCCAAACGGCCTCAACCCGCTCGACTCGCACCACGCCTTGTAGTCCTCATATTTCCAAGCGATAACCGCCTCAGTGAAGCTATCGCCATCAAGCATTTCATCCTCGATCCAGCTGAGAACTGAATCGTTATCCGCACGCACCTCGCCGGCAAGGGCGTCACTCCTGCCGTTCGGCGTCATGCCGTTCTGCGCGATGAGGCGGCGAAGCCCCTCAACGCCAACGCGAACCAAGTATTCCGCTGCGGCGCTACTGGTGAGCTTCTCCCAGATGCGCGGATCGTAATCGGGATCAGATTTACTAAAGCTCGCCTCGAACGGTATCGGGAACAGTCGCCGCATCATGCCCTCACTCGAGTCTCCGAGCGAGGGAAACTCATTGCAGCTGAAGACCAGCGTGCAGTACGGCCTAAATTCGAATCCCTCACCGTTTTTCACATCGGAGTAGATCCACTCACCGGTCACGACCTTCTTGAAGACGGACAGCACGTCACCGTTCAGCCGCTCATTCGAGATATCGTCACCCAAGTTGGCGAGCTTGCCCAGGAGCCTGCCGGCCTGGAACTGTTTGCCCACCACGTTGATATCGAGCGAGCTCACGTTCTCGTTTCCCAGGACGTTCCTCAAGGCGAGGATAAACGTCGACTTGCCGTTAGAGCCGGAGCCAATCAGCACCGGACACTGACCAAACTCATTCGAGCGGTATATGCACATGCCGATTGTCTCCTCCAGGTTCGCACGCACCTCGGAGCGACCGCAGCTGATCCGGTCGAGAAACCTATCGGCCGCCTCGTCGTACGCGTCGGCGCGGTACGCATGCGGGATGATATTCGTGATCACCATGTCCGCCGCCTGGGGCACCAGCCCGCGCTCAAGGTCCAGCACGCCGTTGGCAAAGCCCATCAACGTGGCAGACGAAGCCTTGGTCTCGGGCGCCATGTGAAGGATGTAATTGCGGACCTCCTTCTGGTCGGCCATCTTGCAGTCGTCCAGCAGGTCGATGGTGGCCCGGTTAATCTCCTGCCAGCCTGTGGCATAGCGCTTGCCGTCCCAGATCGCGGGCGCTCCGTCGATGATGCAGGCCCTATGGGCATCAATCAGCTCGCGTGCCACCACGTTATGGCGCACGGGCCCGGTCGGGTTCCCGTTCTTATCGAGCTTGCGAAAGGCACGCGGCCTGCCCTTCTCATACCGGGAACACACGCTGCCCAAGATCTTCTCGATATCCTGCTGCGGCAGCGGAGGAAAGCACCGCTCACCGTTCACCGCCTCGACGGCGGCACGGATATGGGCATCGTCCTTCCCCTGCGCCTGCAGGCTCGACGCATACCGGAAGAGCGTGTCGTTCCTCGCACCCGCGCCGATCTCTTCCGGCAACGTGAAACGTGGGCCCGATGCTCCGCCCGAGCGCGCCTCAGCCGTCGGCGCTGTAGGGCGCACGAAATCGAGGAAAGCCCGGACGTTGGCATCAGCCTCCGCAACCCCGACTTCCTCAGGCGACGCGAGCCACGCGTAGCGCCTGCCGTTGGGGTGTACCGAGGGCGGCGCGACCAGATAGCCGCCGTCACCGCGCACATCCACGCCCAGGGCCTTGTTAGCGCTGTTGCGCACCTCATGGTCCGCGTGGAAGAACAGGTGCATGCCACCGCGTCCCGTGATCGCCGTCGCGGTCGCCGGCAGGGCCCCGTGCTCATCCTCCCAGCGGGCCAGCGTCTCACGCCCATCCTCGCCCTCGCTTTCATCAACGTCAATATCGATAACAACCAGCCCGCCCGAAACGGCACCGCACGCGATGCCGACGTTATGGCGCGGGTTCGCAGACCACCACGCACGCGCCTGCACGGGATCCGCCAGTGCCGAGCGGCACCCGCCGTGAATGGCGGGCACCTTATCTCGGGCAATCAATGGAAAGACAGCCCAGCCGCGCTCGGCGTACGCGACGGCAGCCGCACCGAACTCACTCAGGCTCATAGCGCCCCTCCAAAATCTCGGTCACGACGCGGGCCGCATCCTCCGGTGCACAGAACAGAAACGTCACGCCATAGCGGTCTGACATGGTCCTACAGGCCTTCGCGAGGCGTTTGCCCTCTATCCGGCGCTGCGCGTACTTACGACGCCGAAGATCAGCATCTGGCTCCGTCCACAACGCCAGGGAACCAAGATCGGTCACCCCCGCATCGTTCTCAACGAGGACATACAGCCGCACGCCGGCATCGCGTGCGCCGATCAGCTCGCGACGGAACCGGGCGTGCTCCCGGTCGATATCCATCGCGAGCTCGGCGATGCTCGCCTTGGTGTCCACCGCCACCTCAGGGGGTTTGCAGTAGTCACCGAAGGCGAGTTTCGAGCGCACGAGGGCGATGCCTTGATCGGCCCACCACTCGTGCTTCGCATCATGCTTACCGGCTTGCTGGCGCGTGTCCTCTAGATACACGCCGCCCATGCCTAGAACGGAATGCTCGGGTCATACGGCACGGGGCGCGTCGCAGGATAGGCCACCGGCTGCGGCGGATAGGCAGGGTACGGCGCCGGGGCCACCGTCTGCACCGGTTGCACGGGCGGCTGGGGCGTCGGCGGCATCTCCAGCACCGTCCTCGCGGGAGTGGCGGGCATGGTGTCGGCAACGCCCACCCTCACGCCGCCACCGATCTTGGGCTTAGGCGTTGCGTGCGTGCGGTTGTCCTTACGCTCGGGAACCTTGAAGTTCCCCGCGCGAATATCATCGACTGAATACACGCCTACCAGGTTCAGGCGCTCTTTGTCGTCACCCTGTTCATTGGTGTACTCCTCAAACTGAAACACGGCGCCCAGGGTCAGCCCGATCAGGTTTGCCGGGTCGCACGTCTGCGTCCAGGCGGCAACCGTCCACTGCGGGTTGCTGTCCTCCAGGCGGCTCAGGAACTGCTTGAACATGCCCTCGCAGTTCTCCTTGTACGAGCGCACGAAACGATGGGCCCACGGGTTTTTCTGGCCGAACTCATCGCCGTAGAAGCCCGCGTACTGCCCCTCGGCGACGTCATAGACCACGTTCAGGTACTCGCGGTCCGTCACGTCTTCAATGTCGACGATGCGGATTACGTAGCCGCCCGCGGGCAGCTTCTCAAACGGGCTCGACTCCTCAACGCCCACCCAGTTCATAACCTTCATGGATTAAGCCTCCTCGGGCTCGGAATTATTGGAATCAGACAGCAGCGCGGCAGGCGCCACACCCAGCTGGCGCAAAATCGGCATCACGTCATCCGGGTTGCAGCCACGCACCTGCAGGCCCTTGATGCGCTGCGGTGCCCACTCAAGGCCGGGCACCTCCAGCTTGCTGTCCATATAGAAGGCATGCCCATCGACGTTCGTGATGAAGTTCGGCCACTTCTCGTCGACCGTCACCTTCGTGTCCAGCGCGCCCTCGACGTCCTCAAGCAGCTCGATGGCCATGGCCATGTACTCGGGACGGATGGACTTGTCGATACGGGCAAAGCCGTAGCTCAGTGCAAAGTCCTCAAACGCCTTGGCATTGGCCACGCGCCACGTGCCCTTGGTCAGGGTCACGATATAGTCGCCGACCTTCGCGCCGCCAACCTTCAGTGCCTTCTTGGTCACGCCGTCCTCGTCGTAGCTTTGGCGCATCCCCGCGTCAGCCTCGGCGCGAACCGCGTCCAAGCGCGATCCAACCACTTTCTGCAGGGCGGTCAATACCGCCAGCTCCTCGTTAATCTTCATGGTCATGACCTCCAGGGGTCTCCGTCGGCGGCAGCGGGGGCAGATTCCAGAACTCTCGAATCGCCGCATCCACCACGGCCAGGTCGTTATCAATTACTTGCTCGGAAAACATGCCCCAGGGGCTCTTGGAAACGCCGTGCTCGTTGGTAAAGAACACATGGCGGCCTTCCACCACGGCACACTCCAAGATCACATCGAACAGCCCCTCGATGCACAGCTGACTGTCGAGCATCTTGCCGATGGTCTGCGGCTTGGACGAACCGTCATCGCCAAACTGCGGGTGATGGAGAAAATAGACGACGGTATCGGGCGTTGTGGCCATAGCAGACTCGAGCAACATCTCAAAGTTGACCGCCATTTTTACGAACTTGTCGTAGCCCTTCTCGCTCGCGTGGCGGAAGTTATCGAACTGCATCAGATACGTCGAGTCATCGATAACGTAGATCGGGCGCGTGTTCGCCGCCAAAATCTGGCAGATGCTCGGATAGTCCGATCGCAGCCAAACAGAGAGCTGCGTCTTAAACGGAGGACGCTTGCCGGTACAGCCCAGCACCTCCGTAAAGCGCGGGTCGAGATTTCTCATCGAGGTCGACTTGCCGGAACCAGACGGTCCCAGAACCATGCAAAGCACGCCCATCACGCATCACCCCACGCAACAAAACGCCACAGAACACTTTTGCGTGCTACACTGTGCGCCGGATACCTTCCCCAAGGTTTTCCACGGCGCAGTCGGGGCCCTAATCCCGCCTGCGCCATTTTTTGTGCCGCACGCCTACACGGGCGCGCCGGCAAACGGCCGACGTTTTTCATCGGCGATCGCCTCCTTCGCATTGCTAAATACCGTGTCGCGGCAGATCAGCCAACGACCGTTGACCTTGTCCGCCGGAATGCGCCCCTCGACGCACCCACGTCTCACTGACCCCACATGCTCCCCAGTCAACTCAGCGAGCTGACCGGGCGTCAAAAACATAGGGATGTCACTGAAGCCCATTTCTTGCCTCCTCTCATATGGATTCACTTGTCGGTTTGATTACGAGCGCTCGATGCCGAGCTGGGCACAGATCTTATCGGTGTAGAAACGCCATTGCCCACCAAAACGGAATGCCCCGTCCAGATTGCCCTTGTTGGCTTCTTTCGCAACGGTACGCACGCATACGCGGGCAAGGCGGGCAACCTCAGTCGTTCCGATTACCGCCGGAAGATGGTTAATTTCATCGACGGAATAACCGGCCATATAGAGACCCTTGGGCTTCACTACCTCTGCCATCTGATCACCTCCAACTGTCGCATCGTGTCGCGCCAAGATGAAGATAGGGCAAGTTAAGGAAAAATGCGCACGTCGCAGACGGCGAACGGCGAGCCACGCTGAGTTGCACAACACTATCTCAGCCTAGCTGTCAGCTAATTGAGCTGCGGGGTGTCACACCGGTGTAACAGTTTGTCACACTCTGATATATAAAGGTTGAAAACGTAAACTATAGTTTACGCATAGATACAGAGCTATTTCGTATATTCTCAGCAGGGCCGATTTTATACATTTGTAGGACTTGTGGAGGGGTTCAAAACTATATTAGAAGTACCCCCATTCGATCAAAAAGGTCGAATTTTGGTGGTCTATTTTATGGTGCGTTTTATGGTAAAACAAAACAGCCCAGAGGACATGGCCTCTGAGCTGCGAACATTTGGTGGGCGTTAGAAGATTTGAACTTCTGACCTCTTCCGTGTCAGGGAAGCGCTCTCCCCCTGAGCTAAACGCCCAAATGGAGCGGACAACGGGGCTCGAACCCGCGACCCCAACCTTGGCAAGGTTGTGCTCTACCAACTGAGCCATGTCCGCCTGCGAGGATTTAATATACGGGATGATCAACCCGAATGCAAGAACTATTTTCGAATAATTTGAAAAAAGTTCGAGCCCAAGCTATGGATACGAAAAAACCCGGCTACCGTAGTAGTCGGGCTGTTGCGCCTGAAGCGGACAACGGGGCGTCCGCGTATCCGCACCGGCTTCGGTCGCCTGCCGGCGTCCTCGCCAGCTCGCTGCAACCGCTCCGCGTTTGCTTAACGCTCGCTCCCTCTCGGGTTCGAACCCCTAAGACGGATTGACCAATTAGGCGAAAGGAACGGAAGGCTCACTCCCCCGGCCACAACAGCGAGCGGGCCCCGGGTGCCCCAGGTTGCCGCGAAAGAGGAGGAAAGCGTACTTTATGTACGCGACCGACGATTGAGAGGCAAGATGGGGTGTCCGGGGCTCGCGCAGCGTCAACAAAAAACGCGGTTCGTTAGAACCGCGTAAGATAGTTGGAGCGGACAACGGGGCTCGAACCCGCGACCCCAACCTTGGCAAGGTTGTGCTC
>CABQJJ010000048.1 GCA_902464485.1 uncultured Collinsella sp.
GGCCACCACAACCCCCACCCCATCCCTACGCGCCCGAACCAACGGCACGCCCGAGGCGATCTCCGTCGCGGCAGAAACCGGCTACGCACACTCCGCCACGGCAACCCAAAACGGCGTCATCTTCACCGTCTCGTGGAACGACGCCCCCGCGGGCACCGCGACGACCTTCCACGTTACCCAGACCAACGGCTCGTCCCAGGCCAAGGCGCGCATGGACGTGCCCACCTATTGGGACGGCGGCAGCCATGAAAGCGTCTGCGACCCGTCGCGCCCGGCATGGGCCAGCTACTACAGCCTGGGCACCGCGGGCCACGATTTTACCTTCGATTTCACAGCATCGGGCACGTACCGCATCTACTTCTACTTTATGGACAATGACAGATACGACCCCAAAACGACAAGGGAATCTACTACCTGCGCACCACGGCGGAGGTGACCGTAAACGACACCGCCCGCCCAAGCGTCACGCAGATCGTCAACAACGCCGTGGCCCAGTGCAGGCAACAGACAAACGGCTCGGAATACGACATGGCGCTGTGGCTCCACGACTGGACGCTCGACCAGCTGGAGTACGACCACAGCCTCAACTGGTGCTCGGCCGAAAGCGGCCTCACGCGCCACCAGGGCACCTGCGAGAGCTACCAGCGCATCTACTCCAAGCTCCTTGACGCCGCGGGCATCGCCAACGGCCGCATCACCGGCAACGGTCACACCTGGAACGCCGTAAAGATCGACGGCAAATGGTGCCAGATGGACCTAACCTGGGACGACACCAACAACAACTGGTACGGAGACCTGGACCAGCGCCATCTGTACTTTGGCCTGACCGACGAGCTCATGGCAATCGCCCACGCCGACCACACGGCCAACTACCAAAAGGCCGACTACGCCTACCGCTCGACCGACCTATCAAACAATTACTTTGTGCGAAATGGTAAGGCCGATGAATGGGCAGCGAAATATGCCGACCGTATTCAGCAGCACCTGGATGCTAAGGAAAAGAGCTTTTCCATTGATGCTGATAACCAGTCGTTCCCGCCGAGCATCTCGGGGATTCAGAACGGGATTGTTGCGTACGCGATGAACCTGAGGAAGCGGAAGACGAACGACGCAAAGGTTAAGCTAACCGCGGCTTCGAACGTCATCATAGAATCGAACTACAAATGGTGCGCTAAGTTCGGACTAACAGCTGAATACCAAACGCAGCACTGGAGAAGATCATCACCCGACGGCGCCTACAGGATCGTGAGCACCATAGACCCGTCCTCGGGCGTCGCCGTGACGGCCTCCGGATGCTCCATGTCCAAGGCCCAGACCATCCTGCGCTTCGCCCAGAACGAGGGCACGGGACTCTTCACCACCACCGCCGGCGGGCTCGCCATGGCGATGTCGGGCTTGGACGTCCCCCCTGGGCGCCTCCGACGGCTCCGCCTCCCAGGGCTGGGAGCTCGTGGCCATTGTCGGCGGCTACTCCATCGTCGACGCCGGGACCAGACGCGCCCCGGACGACCGCTGGCGCGACACGGGCGCCGGGACGCTGGTATGGGGCTTCGGCTCCAACCCGGAAGACCCCGCCCAGACTTGGACGCTCCAGACGGTATAACAATCGCATGAAATATGAATACAATTGACGTTGCCAGCGAATCACTTCGAGATGCGGCGTGCCGACATGTCCACGCTGGTGACTAGCACCCTCTCGTGCTAGCCACCTCGGCTGTTCGCTTCCCCTCCGCGCAGCCGGGCAACCTTGGAAACTATTACGACGTTGACCGCCCGCTCGGCGCGCCTGCACTGCAGTTCCCGCATATTGATAAAACCATCTTCAAACCGGCGTAACGATAATAGGCGAAGTTATCCACCAAAGAGCTGCACGAATTTGCAACGAAAGCAAATACCTGGGTATTGATGGATTCACGAGCAGAATGGGTCGTCAGCTTTAAACGAGCGGTATTTTCTCGCCTTCTATTGCCCTCACTAATTTCATCTCGATAACGCTCCGCAATTCCATCGACAAATGGTGTACATTTATGCGCAAAAAAGCCGCTCTACCAGCGGCTTTTCCCGTATCGCAGCAATGCTGCTCATTTATGGGGGCATTTGTGTTTTAGCAAACGGCTACGGGGGTAATCGGCATATTGTGATGCATGTAACTGCGTCCTGCGCTCCCCCGCCCCTTGCTCGGCATAAAAAACGCGGCTGCCCCGTGCATGGGACAGCCGCGTATGGATGCGGTTTAAAAACCTATGCGCTCACCTTAAGCGCGGGTCTTGATCTCCTCGAGCACCTTCGCAACAAACTCGTCGACGCTCATCTGAACGGTCTCGTTGGAGCGATCGCGTACGGAAATGTTGCCGGCCTCGACCTCCTTCTCGCCCAGGATAAGCATGTAGGGCACGCGGTCGATGCTGCGGGCCTCGCGGATCTTGTAGCCGATCTTCTCGTCGCGGTCGTCGCAGACCACGCGAATGCCGGCCTCCTCCAGCTTGGCGCACACCTCGTGGGCGTAGTCGCGGCTCTTCTCAGAGACGGGAAGCGCCTTGACCTGCACGGGAGCCAGCCAGGTTGGGAACTTGCCCGCAAAGTGCTCAATCAGAATACCGATGAAACGCTCAATGGAGCCAAAGCACACGCGATGCAGCATGATGGGGCGCTTCTTGGTGCCGTCGGCGTCAACGTACTCCAGGTCAAAGTTGAGCGGCATCTGGAAGTCAAGCTGGACGGTACCGCACTGCCAGGTACGACCGAGCGAGTCCTCCAGGTGGAAGTCGATCTTGGGGCCGTAGAAGGCGCCGTCGCCCTCGTTGACCTCGTAGTCCATGCCCAACTTCTCCAGAGCGGTGCGCAGGCCCTCCTCGGCGCGCGCCCAGTCCTCGTCTGAGCCCATGGAGTCCTCGGGGCGGGTGGAAAGCTCAACGTGATACTTAAAGCCAAACTTCTGGTACACGGAGTCGATGAGGTTGACCACGCCCACGATCTCGTCGGTCAGCTGGTCGGGACGCACAAACAGGTGGGCGTCGTCCTGGTTAAAGCAGCGCACGCGGAACAGGCCGTGCAGGGCGCCGCGCAGCTCGTGACGGTGCACCAGGCCGATCTCGCCAGCGCGGATGGGCAGCTCGCGATAGGAATGCGGCTTGGAGGCGTACACCAGCACGCCGCCCGGGCAGTTCATGGGCTTAATGCAGTACTCTTCGTCGTCGATGACGGTGGAGTACATGTTGTCCTTGTAGTGGTCCCAGTGGCCCGAGGTCTTCCACAGCTGCTTGTTCATGATGAGCGGCGTGGAGATCTCCACGTAGCCCGCCTTGTGGTGAATCTCGCGCCAGTAGTCCAGCAGCGTGTTCTTAAGGATCATGCCGTTGGGCAGGAAGAACGGGAAGCCGGGGGCCTCGTCGCGCATCATAAAGAGGTCCATCTCGCGGCCGATCTTGCGGTGGTCGCGCTTCTTGGCCTCCTCCAGCATGTGCATGTGCTCGTCGAGCTCTTCCTTGGTGGCAAAGGCGACGCCATTGATGCGTGTGAGCATCTTGTTGTCCTTATCGCCCTTCCAGTAGGCGCCCGAGACGCCAGTGAGCTTAAAGGCCTTGAGGGCCTTGGTGTAGCAGATGTGGGGGCCGACGCACATGTCGATGTAGTCGCCCTGCTGGTAGAAAGTGATGCGGGCGTCGTCGTCCAGGTCGCCGATGTGCTCGACCTTGTACTTCTCGCCGCGCTCCTCCATAAGGGCGATGGCCTCGGCACGGGGCTTCTCGTACACGGAGAACCTGAGGTTCTCCTTGACGATCTTCTTCATCTCGGCCTCGATCGCGGGGAAGTCGTCCTCGCTGATCTTGACGCCCTCGGGCAGGTCGACGTCGTAGTAAAAACCGTTGTCGGTCGCGGGGCCGTAGGCAAAGTCGGCCTGGGGGTACAGGCGCTTGATGGCCTGCGCCATGATGTGCGCGGCGGAGTGGCGGATGACGTGCGTGACCTCGTCCTGCGGGAGCTCGGCCACCGAACCGTCATTGTAGAGTGCCTTCATGGGTATGTTTTCTCCTCTCGGATGCCTGATGCAAGTGCGCGCGATGCGCTCGGCGTTTTTGACTTGCATCATTATAGGCAGGTTGCCTTGGTATACAAGCGCCCGCCGCACCTTAATGGCACGGCGGGCGATTTTCTACGCATGCTTCATCGTGTGGGGGCGGGGCGTCTGCGGCTTGCGCGCGGCGCCCGTGGCTTACGGCCGGCCCGACGATGGATGCGTTACTGAATGCGAGTTCGGCAGTAGGGGCAGACCTTCCAGTGCGCGTCGAGCGGACGATGGCAGCTGGGGCACACGTTGCGAACCTGGGTGTCGCACACGGGGCAGACGACAAAGTCCTTCTCGATGGGGGCGCCGCACTGCGGGCAGGTGCCGTACTGGGCAAGCTGACGCTCGCGCAGGGCCATGTCCAGCTCCTGCTCCTCGCGGTCGGCCGCGTAGGAGTGCGGACGAAGGACCAGGTAGGCGATGAGACCCACAAACGGGATGAGGGCGATGATGCCCCATGCCACGTAGGCGCTGGCGCCGCGGCGGCGCGCGTCGATGAACACATAGACGACCGACAGCACATACAGGGCGACGATGAAGCCGACGAAGGCATAGATGGCGCCCATAAGCTGCGGCGACATGAGCTCGGAGATGTATTTGGACATTGAGGTGTACCTTTCGGAATATTTACAGTCTGGATTAGTGTAGCACGGGGTTTGTTTATATGGGACTACGGTTGCAAGCAGGGCTGGTGCGGACACAAACATCTCAATCTGTAACAGTAACTCGGCAAATTAGGGTATAGGCGTTACAGAATTAGACAAACCGTTCTCTCCCAGACTTAAATCTCGATCTGTAACATCTTGACTCCAAAATCAGTTCTTACTGCTACAGATCAAGACAAACGGTGAGCCCTTCGTTAAATATCTCAATCTGTAACAACAACTCAGCAAAAACAAATCTAACCGTTACAGATTTAGACATTCGAAACCGACTGATAAGTTCATCTAAATCTATAACATTAGACCCCAAAACAATCCCTAGATATTACAGATCGAGACAGAAGAATCTCTCCCTGACTTTAAATCTCACTCTGTAACACATAGGACCGATTTTCCCCTCTTGCTGTTACAAATCAAGACAAATGGAGAACCCGCCTGCCAAACGTCTCGATCTGTAACACCTGAAACCCAGCTCTTCTGATTACTTGTTACAGAACGAGACAAACCTCTAACACCAGGGACGGCTGACGAGGTTATCGACGTTACTGAGTCTCCCCTCGCCTGCCGTTGGCGGGTGCTGCGGGGCTGTTCGCCGCATTGCCGCCGTGCTGGGGGCGCGCAGACCGTAGGATGGTTTTATTGACAGCCTGTCAACTTGTCTGGGAGGCACCGTGACAGAAACGTTTGATATCGCAATTGTGGGCGCGGGCATTACCGGGTGCGTCATCGCGCGGCAGCTCGCGCGCTATGACCTATCCATTTGCGTGGTCGAGGCGGCAAACGATATCGCGCTGGGGGCTTCGAAGGCCAACGGTGGTCTGGTGCACGCCGGCTACGATCCGGCACCGGGCACCGTAAAGGCGCAGGTCAATGCCCGTGGCTGCAAGCTATATGGCACGTGGGCCCAGGAGCTCGGCTTTTTATTCCGCCGCACCGGATCGATGGTGCTGGGTTTTAACGACGAAGACCGCGGACACCTGGAGAAGCTGCGCAGCAACGGCCTTGCCAACGGCATGCCCGAGCTGGCGATTATCGGCCCCGAGCGCATCCACGAGCTGGAGCCGCGCGCGAGTGCCCGGGCCACGTGCGCGCTGTGGTGCCCCTCGACCGGCTATGTCGATCCGTTTGAGGTCGCCATTGCCGCGATGGAGAACGCCGTCGCCAACGGCGTGATGTTAATGCGCTCCGCACCGGTGGAGACGATCGAGGTCGCCCCCGGCGCTGGCGACGGGAGCGGTGACGGGACCGCCCGCTTTACGTTGTCGACGCCCGCTGGTGATGTGCGCTGCCGCTATTTGATTAACGCCGCGGGCAACGGCGCCGCAGACATCTCGCATATGGCGGGTGCCGAGGAATTCCAGATGGTCTGGCGCCAGGGCAACATCGTGGTGCTGGACAAGGAACCGCGTGCGCTCATGCCGCTCTACCCCGTGCCGACGCCGGTGTCGAAGGGCGTTATCGTCACGGGTACCGTACACGGCAACACCGTGATCACCGCGACGGCCGCCGCGCGCGAGCCGGGCGACACGCAGACCTATGCGGACGACGTCAACGCGCTGCTGGGCGGCGCGCGCAAGCTGGTGCCCGATCTGGACACGCGCCGCGTGGTGCGCGCGTTTGCCGGCGGGCGTCCGGTCATTCAGGGTACGAACGACTTCTTTATTGGACAGTCAGCCGTGGTGCCGGGGTTGTTCCAAGCAGCGGGCATTCAGTCGCCGGGCGTGGCGAGCGCACCGGCCATTGCCGAGCGCATGGAACAGGTCCTGCGCGATGCCGGCGTGGTGTTGCACGAACGCGGCGACTGGGATCCCGTCCGTCTTGCGCCGGACGACTTCGACCGCGCGCCGCTTGCGCGCAAGGAAGAGCTCATTGAGTCCGATCCCGCGTGGGGCCAGATCGTCTGCCGCTGCGAGACGGTGCCCGAGGCCGAGATTGTAGCCTCGATTCGACACCGTCCGGGCGCGGTTTCGGTCGAGGGCGTCAAGCGCCGCTGCCGCGCCGGCATGGGCCGGTGCCAGAGCGGTTTCTGTCAAAGCCGCGTGGTGGCAATCCTGGCGCGCGAGATGGGCTGCGACCCCAGCGAGGTGCTGTTGGAGGATGCCGGATCTTGGGTGGTTGAGGGACCGCTGAAGGGGGTGCGCTAGGATGGCGACATTTGATATGCGCAACGAACGCGCGGAGGTCGAAGTTGCAGCGCCCGTGCAAACGCAGGCCTTCGACGTGGTCGTCATCGGAGGAGGCCCCGCCGGTATGGCAGCCGCGCTTGCCGCGCATAAGGCCGGCGCGCATGTAGCCATCGTGGAGCGCGAGCAGCATCTGGGCGGCATCCTACGCCAGTGCATCCACCCCGGATTTGGCCTGTCGCACTTTAAGCAGGAACTCACCGGTCCCGAGTACGCGCAGCGCTTTATCGACCAGGTGCGCGCGACCGACATCGCGCTGTTCTTGGACAGCATGGTACTTGGGATCGATTCAGGCGAGGGCGAGAGCGCAGGCGGCCCGGACACGGGCGAAGCCGCGGGAACCGCCGCAGTCCATACCGTCACGCTCATGAGCCCCGCCGGCATGCTGCAGCTCACCGGACGCGCGGTCGTCCTTGCCATGGGCTGCCGCGAGCGCACGCGCAGCGAGATCAAGATTCCCGGTAGCCGTCCCGCCGGCGTGTTTACGGCCGGCCTGGCGCAGCGATACATCAATATCGAAAACCTCAAGCCCGGCTCGCGTGCCGTCATTTTGGGCTCGGGCGACATCGGGCTTATCATGGCGCGTCGCTGCACGCTCGAGGGGATTTCCGTCGAGGGCGTGTACGAGCTCATGCCGTACGCCAACGGTCTGCGCCGCAACGTCAAGAATTGCCTGGACGACTTTGTCATTCCGCTGCACCTGTCCACCACCGTCACGCGCGTGATCGGGCACGACCGTGTGGAGGCCGTCGAGGTAAGCCAGGTCGACGAGCACCTGGCACCCATTCCGGGGACCGAGCGCATTGTTCCGTGCGACACGCTGCTGCTTTCGGTGGGATTGATTCCCGAGAACGAGCTTTCGGTTGCCGCAGGCGTGGAGCTTGACCCGCGCACGCGCGGCGCCGTGGTGGACCAGAGCCTGCAGACGGG
This sequence comes from uncultured Collinsella sp., assembly GCA_902464485.1. Classification (GTDB taxonomy): domain Bacteria; phylum Actinomycetota; class Coriobacteriia; order Coriobacteriales; family Coriobacteriaceae; genus Collinsella. The sequence goes on from CABQJJ010000048.1 coordinate 7,842, forward strand.
CGTGCCAGGCATCTTTGCCTGCGGCAACGTGCTGCACGTACACGACCTGGCCGACAACGTGACGACCGAGTCCGAGCGCGCCGGCGCGGCTGCAGCGGCGTGGGCGCTGGGTGGCGGCGCTTGGGCGGACGCTGCGAGCACGGGCTGCGAGCTAACGGTCTCCCCTGCCGGCATCGCGGGCTACGCGCTGCCGGGACGCATCACGGCAGCGGCACTCACCAAGCTCAACTTCCGCGTACGCCGACCCGTCGATGCCGCCCGCGTGCGCATTCTGGCAGACGACGAGGAGCTGTTCGCCGGCAAGGTCCGCCCGTTTAAACCGAGCGTCATGGAAAGCTTCCCGCTGCCGACAAAGGTGATTCAGCGCGCACTCGACCTAGGTGCCAGCGAGCTTGTCCTGTCTGTCGACCCCGTTGAGGAGGCATAGTTCATGAGCACGAATGTGACCGAGACATTGCAGTTCAACTGCACCACCTGCCCATCCGAGTGCCTCCTGACCGTAGAGGTGGAGCGCGATGCCAACGGTGCCGTAGCAGCGGTGCGCTCCGCGACCGGCAACAGCTGCCCGCGCGGTGATAAGTTCGCGCATCAAGAGCTCACCTGCCCCATGCGCGTGCTCACCACCACCGTGGCCGTATCCGGCGGCGACGAGGCGCTGCTGCCTGTGCGCACGGCCGAAGCCATCCCGCTGGCACTCCACGCCCAGGCCATGGACCTCATCCGCGGCGTGGTCGTCGAAGCCCCCATCCGCATGGGCGACGTCGTACTGGAAAACCTCCTAGACACCAACATCAACCTAATCGCCAGCATGGACATCGACCCAGCCTAAGCAGCTAATTTAGGACGGGCTCTTTTATCTGCTTTTGCAAGGAGTGTCCCCAGGTGCCGGCATAAAAGGAACGTCCTAGCTGCCGGGCATGGGATACCATGGTGGCAACCTAGCGAAAGGATGTTTCATGGGACATGTCGATGACCAGCGTGTGGCGCGCGTGCTCGATGCGCTCGAGGCTCAACACCCCGGTGCACAGCTGCTTGTAAACGACCCGTGGTCGATTTACTACCTGACCGGCTTTTATGCCGATATGTTCGAGCGTTTTTGCGGCGTGCTGCTCGCGCGCAATGCCGAGCCCGTGATCCTGGTCAACGCGCTGCATCAGCTACCCGAGTATGACAATGCCCGCGTTGCCTATCATACCGACACCGACGTCGTGGCCGACGCCATCGCTCGCGAGGTCGATCCGACCAAACCGCTCGGCATCGACACCGTCATGCGTTCCGGCTTTTTGATGCCGCTCATGGAGCGCCAGGCCGCAAGCGAGTTTTTCCTGGGTGACTTTGCCGTCACCGCTGCGCGCACCCACAAGGATGCCACCGAGCAGGAGCTCATGCGCGTGTCCTCGGCCGCCAACGACGCCGTGATGGCCGATGCCATCAAACTCGTCCACGAAGGCGTGACGGAGCGCGAAATCGCCGACCAGATGCTCGGCTTGTATCGCAAGCACGGCTGCGAGGGCTTCAGCTTTCCGCCCATCGTGAGCTTTGGCGCCAACGCCGGCGACCCGCACCACGAGCCCGACGACACCGTACTCAAGCGCGGCGACGTGGTGCTGTTCGACATTGGCGGACGCCGCTGCAACTACTGCTCGGACATGACGCGCACGATCTTTTGGGGCGAGCCGGACGAGGAGACGACACGCATCTACGATATCGTGCGCCGCGCCAACGAGGCCGCCGAGGCACTCATCGCGCCGGGCGTGCGTATGTGCGACCTGGACCGTGCCGCACGCGACGTGATTGAGGATGCGGGCTATGGGCAGTACTTTACGCACCGCCTGGGACACTCGATCGGTCTGCAGGACCACGAGCCGGGCGACGTCTCGCTCGTCAACGAGCAGGTTGTCGAGCCGGGCATGACCTTCTCTATCGAGCCGGGCATCTACCTCCCCGGCCGCACCGGCGTCCGCATCGAGGACCTGGCCCTAGTTACCGAGTCCGGCGTCGAGATTCTCAACGCCTACCCCCACGACCCGGTCCGTCTGGACTAGGCAATGCGGCAAAGGCGCTGTCCCTTTGCCGCATCCCGCCAATACCGCGCCACAAAAACGGCCTATCTACTACGTTTAACCCGCATGGGTCGACCATACCCGTGTTTTCGCAAAACTGGTAAGCCATCTACCTGCGGTTTTCATTTCGCAATTCTCGGTGTGGTCGAGGGCAACCGCTCAAACGTAGTAGATAGCCCCATTTCGTGACTAGCAGCCCAAATTGGCTGCCCCGTTGGCGGGGTTAGCGGAGCAGACCGGCTACTTCGCCGGCTAGGGTGATGGTGCCGGCCGCTACGAAGGGCTCGCCCGCGTCCTCGAAGGCGGCGAGGGCCTCGGGTACGCTCGGATACACGCCCGCAAGCTTGTCGGCATCCACCAGGGCGGCAAGCTCCTGCGCGGGCAAGGCGCGATCGGAATCGGTCTGCGTCACGACCACGCGTGGGAAGGCCGGGATCAGCACGTCAACGATGCCCGCCACGTCCTTATCGGCCAGCGCGGCGCACAGCAACGTGGGGCGGTTCTCCACGCACGGATCGATCTCGTCCAGCGCGCTCACAAAGTTCTCGCTGCTCTGAGGGTTATGGCAGGCGTCGATCAGCTTGAGCGGATTGGTTCCCAGCACATCAAAGCGACCCGGCGTGGGGCAGCCCATAAGCGACGCATCGAGCTTGTCATGATCGAGCTCGCGACCCAGATACCCCTCGCACAGCATAATCGCGCACGCGGCATTCTGCGGCTGATACGCCGGCTTGACCATGCTAGACGTATAGATCGCACGCGGCGTGGTGCAGCTAAACTCAACCGTGTCGCCCACATGTGCCGGCACCTTGGTCGTGGCATGGTTCACCACCAGCGGCACTATGCCGCACTCGCGACAACGTGCATCCATCACGCGCTGAACGCTCGCCTCGTGCGTACCCTCGCCCAAAACAACAAGGCGTCCAGGCTTAATAACCGCAGCCTTCTCCCCCGCAATGGCCTCGAGCGTATCGCCCAAAATGCGTGTGTGATCGAGCCCAATGCCCGTAATGGCAACGGCGACGGGATCGGTCGCACTCGTGGCGTCCCAGCGGCCGCCCATGCCAACCTCGAGCACGGAAACATCCACTGCAGCCTCGGCAAACACGACAAGTGCGGCAGCCGTCAGCAGGTCAAACGGCGTGATGGCATAGGCACGCTCCCCCGCTGCAATACGACACGCATTCACACGACGACCTGCCTCGACGGCGGCAGAAACGCCACGGGCAAAGGCCTCGTCGCTCACAACGCGCCCGTCAACCTCCATGCGCTCGGGATAGCACACCAGCTGCGGCGACGTATACAGCGCGGTCTTTAACCCCTCACCACGCAAGATAGCAGCCGAAAAACGCGTGGTCGAAGTCTTGCCATTGGTACCGGCAACCTGAATGCAATCGAAATACTCATCCGGACGTCCCAGCTCATCGAGCATATCGACAACCGTCTCGAGCAGAGGACCAGCATCCCCAGAAATCCGCCCCGTATCAGCAGCCAGCCCAACAGCCTCATCAAACGAAAGCAACTCAAACGAGAACGGCACAGAATACGACCCCGAACGCTTAGCCATAACCCAAGTCTCCAATTACAGAAAAAGAGGCCCACCAAAAAAGAATGAGCCCCTCGCGTTGACAATATCAGCCTTTATCCGCTTGCAGCAAGATCAAGGCCACAACCCAGTGGCCCTAACCTACCAGCTGCAAACGACCACGTAACCGCACTAGGAGCGGCCCGATGCTTTGCTCGCCGCAAGTTCCGCACGCAAAGGACAGCACTTAATGTGCTGTCCGTCTTGCGCAGGACTGTCCGCAGCGGAGAGCAAAGCATCGGGACGCGCCCCGAGTAAACCTTACGAGAAGTCAGCAACCTGAGCAGTCAGCGCCACCAGGATCTCCTTGAGCTCAGCTGCACGGTCCCTCTTCTTCTGGACCACCGCGGGC
>CABQJJ010000049.1 GCA_902464485.1 uncultured Collinsella sp.
GACTCGACGGCGGCAGCGGCGGGCTCGGCGCCCTCGGTCGCAGGCTCCTCAGCAGCACCTTCGCCCTCAGCAGCACCCTCGCTTGCGGCCTTCTCGGCAGCAAGACGGGCGCGACGCTCGGCAAAGGTCTCCTTCTTTGCGGGCGCGGCCGCCTCGACAGCATCCTCGTCCGCATCGGAATCGTCATCGGTCGCGGCAGCCTTCTTAGGCTTGACCGGAGCCGAAGCGGCCTCGGTCACCGGATCGATGATCTCGGACTGAACAACCGCCGTCATCTTTTCCTGCGTCTCGCGGAACTGACGGATGGCACGGCCGATCGTGCGGCCCATCTGCGGGAGCTTATCCGGGCCAAACAGCAAAAAGCCGAAGACCACGATGATCGCGAGCTCACCCTCTCCAATACCAAACACACATACCTCCAAGGCTCGATGTGAGTCGAGCCCGCACCGCGCCATTCGGCCGGAACTCGTCTATTCATTCGGTCAAGTATAGCGCCCGGACGCCAAAACGTCCGAGCGCATCACAAACATATGCAAAACGGCACGCCCTTTTGGGGCTGGGCTTATGCCGCCGTAATCGAAATCTCCTGGTCGACGCCCAGCAGCTGAACCACGCGCATCACCGGGGGCTGCACGTTGACGCAGCTAAAACGCTTACCGTGATCAGCTGCGTGGTGTGCGGCGCCCACAAGCACGCCAATGCCCGTCGAGTCGATATAGCTCACCTGGGCAAAGTCGAGCTCGACGGCCTCGGTGGGCTGCTCGAGCGCCAAGTCGATGGCGTTACGCAGGCTATCGGCGTTAGAGATATCGATTTCACCGGTCACCTTGATGGTGTAGCGCTCCGGCGTGGGATTGGTAGAAATGCCCAAATCCATGTATGCGCTCCTTTGTGTATCGAACGTGCGGATAGTACGGGATGTCACGCGTTAGGCGCGCTCGGCACGCGCCAGCTCGGCAGCGACAAGCTTAACGGCCAGCACCAGTACGTCGAGCGCGGCCTCCAGGTCCTCAACCGTGGGATAGCTCGGGGCGATGCGGATGTTGGTGTCACGCGGATCCTTGCCATAAGGCCAAGTGGCTCCGGCCGGCGTAAGCTTAACGCCCAGGTCGGCGCAAAGCGCGGCGACCTTCTGGGCGGAGCCCTCGGGACCATCAAAGCTCACAAAGTAGCCGCCGCGGGGATGCGTCCAAGTAGCGCAGCCCGTGTTACCCAGACCCTCGGTAAGTTTGCGCTCAACGGCCTCAAAGCGCGGGCGCAGGAACTCGGCATGCTTTTTCATGTGTTCCTTGACCGCCTCGATGGTGGGAAGGAAGCGCACATGACGCAGCTGGTTGAGCTTATCGGCGCTGATAAGGCCGGCCTTCAAGCGCTTGGAGAACTCGGCGATGACCGCGGGGCTCGCACCGATAAAGCCGATGCCGGCGCCCGGGAAGGTGATCTTGGACGTCGAGGCAAAGGCCACCACGCGGTCCTCGGTGCCCGCCGCGCGAGCGAGGTCGAAGATGTTGGCGAGCTCGTCGGTCTCGTCGTACAGGTCGTGCACGCAGTAGGCGTTGTCCCAGAAGATGCGGAAATCGGGCGCGGCCGTGGGCATCTCGACCAGGCGGCGCACGGTGTCCTCGCTAAAGGTGATGCCCGTGGGGTTGGAGTACTTGGGCACGCACCAAATGCCCTTGATGGAGTCGTCGGCGGCGACCAGGCGCTCGACCTCGTCCATGTCGGGACCGTTTTTGGTCATCGCGACGGGGACGTTCTCGATACCCAGATCGGAGGTGATGCCAAAATGACGATCGTAGCCGGGAACGGGACACAGGAACTTGACCTTCTTGCCGTCGTGCGCCGCCTCGTAAGCATCCCAAGGCTCGCTGCCGCACGAGCCGCAACGCCAGAACATACCGGCGATATCATGCTCGATCAGCAGGCTCGACGAACCCAGTACGAGCGTCTGCTCGGCGGGGCAACCCAAAAACTCCCCTGCCAGCTTGCGTGCCGAGGGAATGCCCTCAAAACAGCCGTAATTGGAGCAGTCGACGTTGCCGTCGTGCAAATCGGCGTCGGCATTGAGGATATCGAGCATGGGGCGCGAGATATCCACCTGGGAGGGCGACGGCTTGCCGCGAGCCATGTCGAGCGCCAGGCCCTTGGCCTTGACCTCGGCGACCTCGGCTTTGAGTGCCTCGATGGCGGCATCGAGTTCGGTGGTTTCCATCTTCTGGTAGATCGTCTGCATAGGTGCGACCTTTCGCGAAGCGGTACGTTGCAGTTCGTCTAAGTATAGACCGCCACTGCCGCAACGTTATGAAGCCGTGATAGATTAAGTCCATCGCAATGAATTACGACATCGCCGCGCATGCTGGCGTGGGGCGCTCAAGGAGGCACTATGGAATACGGTTCTTTTAGGGCCGAGGAGTTCGGCGACCTGCAACGCCTGGTCGATGGCTTGTTTTACGACCGCCACGCCATCGACCGCCTGGATCTGATCGTGCAGGCAGAAATCTTGGACCTGGCGCCCGACCTCATGGAAATCGTCAACCTGCTACCGCCCGGCCATTACGACCGCCAGTCACTTTGCGACCAACTCAACTCGGCCCTAGCCGCCCACGGCTGGGGCGCCGTCTACGGCACCGTGGAATAGCCCTGGTCATTGGGGCCCGTGGCCAAATAAATGAAACGCCGTTTGTGACAGTGCTCACAAACGGCGTTTTTTGCATACGAGGGTATCCGGGGCATGTCCGGCCCCGTTTTTTGCGCTTTTACTCGCCCTTGGGTGCGGGATGCTTGCAGACAACACTCATGTAGATCATGCCGAGCACGGCAGCGGTGACCGAACCGGCAAGAATGGCAGCCTTGGCAGCAAGAACCTCAAACTGGGCCGTCGGGAAGGCAAGACCGCTAATAAGAATCGACATGGTAAAGCCGATACCGCCCAGAATGCCCACGCCGGCGATCATGTGCCAGTTGACGTTGCGCGGCAACTGGCAAGCCTTGAGCTTAACCAGGGCGAACGTCATGCCAAAGATGCCGATCGGCTTGCCCAGCAGCATGCCAAAGTACACGCCGAGCGTCACCGGGTCGGTGAGCAGCGCGCTCATGTCCACGCCCACCAGGCGGACCTGTGCGTTCACGAACGCAAAGATCGGCAGAATCACAAAGTTGACCGGCGTGGAGATCAGACGCTCCATGCGGATGAGCGGAGGGGTGACGCGGTGCATGACGCGCTCGACCTTGGTGGTCGAAACGGTAAAGTCGTGCTGGCCCAGGATGTGTGCCTCGTCGTCGTAGCGGTCGTCGAGCAACGGCAGGCATTCGCCCAGCCAATCGGTAAGGCTATCGAGCTTAACACCGCACTTGGCCGGAATGGTGAAGGCCAGGATGACGCCGGCGAGCGTGGCATGCACGCCGCTCTTGAACATGCAGAACCACAGCAGCAGGCCCAGCACCGAGTACGGGGCGAGGCGGTAGTGCTGCGTCTTGTTGAGCCACACGAGCGCGCACGTCACGACCGCGGCGGCACCCAGCCAAAACGGGTTGGGGCTCTGACCGTAGAAGATGGCAATGGCGGCGATAGAGATCAGGTCGTCGGCGATGGCGAGCGTCGAGAAGAACACGCGCACGCCGTTGGGCACGCGATTGCCCAAAAGCGACAGCACGCCCAGCGCAAAGGCAATATCGGTTGCCATGGGGATAGCCCAACCGTTGTGCGCGCCGGCATGGTTAAAGATGAGGTAGATGCAGGCGGGAACGACGACGCCACCCACGGCCGCCAGCATGGGAAGCATGGCCTGACGCGGGTTCTTGAGCTCGCCGACCGTCATCTCATACTTGAGTTCAATGCCCACCAGCAAAAAGAAGATCGCCATGAGGAAGTCGTTGACGAAAAGCTCAACGGTGAGACCGGCCGTAAGGTTGCCCAGACCCACATACAGCGAGGTCTCCAGAAAGTGATGGATGGCCTCGTAGGCATCGGTATTGGCGCAGATGACGGCGGCGATGGCGGCGATCACCATGACGGCGGCGGAAATCGTGCCGTTCTCGGCAATGCGCTCCCAAATGTCGTGACGCTCAAAACGCTTGCGCTCACGGATGTTAAACAGCTGCTCGGGTGCTGCCATGGGCGGCTCCTTTCACGGGAAGGCTCCCGTCTTAAAAAAGCACGGCCCGCCCAGATGGCGGCGCCGCGCTCCGACGTATTACGCTTGCATCTAGCCTACCCTGCGCGACAAGCGCGCGAGCGCGGCCGAAAAGCAGAACCACAGGTTGAACATTATTTGCTCAACGGCACGGGCACGCCTGTCCAAGAGAAGGCATGGCTCCATGCACAAAAAACGACCGGAGCGCGGGGCTTCCGCGATCCGGTCGTCGGTGTTAGGTCAAAAAACCTAGCAGGCGGCCATGATGGGGGCAGCGACCTGCTTCTTACGGGAGAGGACGCCCGGCATCCAGACGCCGTCGTGCTCGTCGGCGATGCCCAGGCCCTTCTGAGCGGCCTCGGTCTCGCCCTCGAGCAGGACCTGCGAGCCTTCCTCCATAATGTCGGTGATGCACAGGACGATGCCGTCGGCATCCTTCTCGGCGGCGTAGGCGCGCATGGCCTCGCGGATCTCGTCGATCATGCCGAGCGCACGGCTCTTATCGACGGTCTCGTACTGGCCGATGAGCAGCTTCTTGCCGGCGGGCTCGAACATCTTGATGTCGTTGCCGACCATCTCGGCTGCGGTGAAGGAGCCGGACGGACGGGTAAGGAAGACCTCCATGCCAAACTTGACTGGATCGACGCCCACCTGCTCGCCGAGCTTAGCAGCAACGGCGCGGTCGACATCGGTGGTGGTGGGGCTCTTGAGCATAAGCGTGTCGGTCATCATGGCCGAGAGCAACAGCTTGGCCTGGACGTCGGAAAGCTCAACGCCGAGCACGCCGGCGAGCTTGGTGACGATGGTGCAGCTGGAGCCCCAGGGCAGGCAGATGTAGTGCAGCGGGCCGGCGGTCTCGAAGTCGCCGATGCGGTGATGGTCGACGACGCCAAAGACTGTGGCGTCCTTAAGGCCGGCGACGGACTGGGCAGACTCGTTGTGGTCGGTGAGGACGACGAGCTGACCGGCCTCGACGGAATCAATCACGCGGGGCTCGGCAATGCCGGCGTCGGCGAGCAGCTTGGCGGACTCGGCCGGAAGCTGACCAAGGGCGCAGGCCTCGTAGGTGTTGCCGGCATACTCAACCTGGTTGAGCAGCTGGGACAGGACGACGGCACTCATGATGGCGTCGTTATCGGGGTTCTGGTGACCAAAGACAAGAACGTTTGCCATGGATATCCTCCACTTAATATGTGTACTTGGACGTAGCTATGGTAGCACGCTGGCGCCGAGCCTTCTGAGACGGAAGGGCCGCGGCACAATTTGGGGCAAGTGTTGGGGCGAAGTCTGCCCCCTTTGCACCATATTGGTGCAAACTAACCTGTTCCCCCTTGCACCAGCTATTTGCCGGCGGCGCGCAGGGCTACGTAGGCGGCACCGATGATGCCGGCGTCGTTGCCGAGCGAAGCGACCTTAATGGGCGTCTCGCGCGAGGCAGAAAGCGCGTAGCGCTGGAAGTACTCGCGAGCTTTGTCGAGGTAGACATCGGCCGAGGCGGAGGCACCGCCGCCGATGAGGAACATCTCGGGATCGACCACGTTGGCAATAAGCGCCAGTGCGCGACCGAGATAGTCGGCCATGGTATCGGCCGCGGCCAGCGCAAGCTTGTCGCCCTCGCGGCAAGCTTGGAACACGTCCTTGGAATCGGAGGGGCCGGTGAGCTCGATGGGCTCGACACCCGCTTTCTCGCACTCGGCAAGGTAGTTGCTCACCACACCGGTGGCGCTGGAATACTGCTCCAGGTGGCCATGGCCGCCGCAGCCGCAGATGCGCTCCTCAGCCGGGTTCAGGCACATGTGGCCAATCTCGCCGCCAGCACCCACGACGCCCGACACCACGTCGCCGTTGACGATAACGCCGCCGCCCACGCCGGTACCGATGGTGACCATCACCACGTTCTGCACGCCCTTGGCAGAGCCGAGCCAGGCCTCGCCCATGGCAGCGGCGTTGGCATCGTTCTCGTACTTAACGACCGCGTCGGGACAGTGCTCCTGAATGGCGATCCTCAGCTTGGGCAGGTTAATGGCAATGTTGGCCTTGACCTTGGCATCGCCCGACGCCGGAATGGGGCACGGAACGGCCAGGCCAATGCCTGCCACAAAGGCGCGCGGAATCTGCGCCTTGGCGACCACCTGGTCGATAGCCTCGGTCACCGCGGCAAAGCCCGCAGCGTCAACGATAGGAGGCGTAGGCACGCTGGCCTTGGCAAGCAGGTTACCGTCTTCGTCGAACAGGCCCTCCTTAACCGAAGTGCCGCCGACGTCGATGCCGATGTAGTACTGCTTAGGTTCCATGGGAGCCCACCTTTCTCGTTTAAACATTGCCTGTATGGTACCGCTCCCAAGGCAAAAACCTACCAAAAAGGGACAGGTTTGTTTTGGCAGGTTTTATCTGGGAAAATGCAGGGCATGAGATTCAGTTCGTTAGACGGCAACACGACTCGGCCCCGTCCCCAGACTGATCAATCTGCTCAATACGACAATATTCGAATGTATTTCGTTTTAAGGCGCTTTTGTTTAATAAGAAAAGCGTTTTTAGATATTCTCTTTCTCGAACTTTTCTAAAACGCAATAGGGATACTTAGGTGTTGGCTATACTTTCTTTTATACTGAATCAAGCTGGAAAGGGGGTTCCATGATTCCCAAATATGAGGCGATAGCTGCAGATATTCGTCGAAGTATCGAGGATGGCGCTCTAAAACCGGGCGACAAGCTTCCCACCGTCGTTGAGTTCTGCGAGCTCTATAGCGTTTCCAAAATCACCGTCAAACGAGCTATCGAGCAAATCACCGAGGAAGGTCTTATTACCAGCCGACGCGGATCGGGCACCTACGTTAAGGACACGGCGGGACTTCCCGGTCAGGCGTTTTTCCAGGGCAAAAACGACCGTGCCCAGGGCTTTTCGTATGAGCACCGCGGAGAAAAGGTGACCTCGGTGGTCTACGATTTCTCGATCGTTAATCCACCAGCGGACATCGCAGCCCAGCTGGGAATTGCCGAGGATGACTTTGCCTATCACGTCGTGCGCGTGCGCCAGGCCGATGAGAAGCCCATCGTTATCGAGTACACCTACATGCCGCTCGAGCTGATTCCGGGCCTTAAAAAGAAGGACCTGTACGGATCGGTCTACCGCTTTGTCCGCGAGCAATGCGGGCTGAAGATTTCGAGCTTCCACCGTACCATTCGCGCCGTGGCAGCAACCGAGGAAGAAGCTGAGCGCCTGGACACCAAACCTGGCTCTCCCCTGCTCGAGCTCAAGCAAATTGGCTTTTTGGACAACGGCGCGGCCTTTGAGTATTCGATCTCGCGCAACGTTGGCGACCGCTTTGAGCTGCACAACGTAACGTTGGCATAGGTTTTTGTAGTCAGGCGGGCGCTCGTTACGACTCGATTAAAGTGGGCGGCCGCACAACACCATGGGGGTATGAACATGTCCGATTTGATTAAACTGACGCCGATCTTCCACGAGAAGATCTGGGGCGGTCGCCAGCTCGAAACCGTATTTGGTTACGACATTCCCGAGGGTCCCATCGGAGAGTGCTGGGCTATCTCGGCCCATCCCAACGGCGACTGCCAGATTGCGGAGGGCCCGTATGCCAGCCATACGCTATCGTGGCTGTGGGCCGAGCACCGCGAGCTCTTTGGCAACTGCGAGGGCAAGGAGTTCCCGCTGCTCATTAAGATTCTGGACGCCAAGGACGACCTTTCGATCCAGATTCACCCCAACGACGAGTACGCCGCCAAGCACGAGAACGGCAGCTTGGGCAAAACCGAGTGCTGGTATGTGCTGGACTGCGAGCCCGGCGCCACGATCATTGTCGGCCAGCGCGCGCATGACCGCGCCGAGGCCGCACAGATGATCGAGGGAGGCCGTTGGGGCGACATGCTCAACGTGCTGCCGATCCACAAGGGCGACTTTTTCCAGATCGATTCCGGCACTGTTCATGCCATCAAGACCGGCACGCTCATTTTGGAGACGCAGCAGTCGAGCGACGTGACATATCGCCTGTACGACTACGACCGCCCCGGCACCGATGGCAAGCTGCGTCCCCTGCACATTGAGCAGAGCCTCGACTGCATCGACTTTGATGCTCAGGCTCCGACCGACGGCACGGTGACCGCGCCCGAGGCGGACGGCGTGACCGAGCTCGAGTCTAACTCCTGCTACACCGTCGATCGCGTACGCGTTGACGGCAACAAGACCCTCGACCAGCGCTGGCCCTTCATGTGCCTGTCGGTCATCGACGGCAAAGGCGCCGTCTGCGGCGACCCCGTCCACAAGGGAAGCCACCTGCTGGCCCCGAGCACCGTGAACAAGATTGAGCTCGAGGGCAAGATGGAACTGATTATCAGCCACCTGTAGGCTACCGGTCCCCGCGCCCCGTCCCGGCGAGCCTCCGACTAGCAACAACAATCACAACGAAACAAGGGACTCTTCCGTTCATCAACGGAGGAGCCCCTTGCTATATCTATTTATCTATCAGCCCACCCGGCTCTCCAGACCAAAAAGCGAACGAGTAGAGCGACGTTCGTCCAGCAACGTTACCCAAGAACCTGGGCGAGCGTATGGGGCAACATCGATCGCGAGTTCCGCACGCAAAGGAGGCCACTTAATGTGGCCTCCGTCTTGCGCAGGACTGTCCGAGCAGGCGATGTTGCCCCATACGCCCGCCCAGGTCCGCCGGGATTACGACAGTTTGACGATCGGCGCGAAGCCCTTCATAAGCTTTTTGGTCTGGCCGGTCTTTTCGAATTGAACCTCGATCATGTCTCCGGCGACCGAGATCACGGTACCCATGCCAAAGGTCTTGTGGCTCACGGTGTCGCCTGCGGAAAAGTCCTGCGATGCGCTGGCGCGATCGACCTTGCGCTCCACCGTCGGCGACACCTTGGACGACGGCTTTTTGGCTCGCGGTGCGCCCGAGCCAAAGGTCGAGGCAACACGGCCGGCGTCGGGCGAGACCCCACGATGGCGCTCGGTGCCATAAGTGCTGCCGCCAAAGAAATCACCGAAGCTCGATCCGCCGCGCGAACCGGAACCGCCGGTCGAACGCGTATGCGAGCCAAACACCTTGCCGCCATACATATCCGAGCCCATGCCCGAGCCAAAGGTACCGTGACGGTCGCCGCGCTTCTCCCAGCCCGTGCCCTCAAAACCGGCGGAACCGATGCCGCTAAACTCGATATCCTCAAACGGAATCTCGTTGAGGAAGCGCGAGCGCGGGTTGGCAGAGGTCGAGCCGTAGGTACGACGCGTCGCTGCATACGTCAAGAACAGGCGCTTGCGGGCGCGCGTGATGGCGACGTAGGCCAAGCGACGCTCCTCCTCGAGCTTGCCCGGGTCATCGCTGCCGCCAAAGTCGTGCACGTGCGGGAAGATGCCCTCCTCCATGCCGGCCACGAACACCGCGGGGAACTCCAGGCCCTTGGCGGAGTGAATGGTCATCATGGTGATGGCATGCGTCTCGCCGGCCAGGGAATCCAAGTCGGAGCGCAGGGCCAGCCACTCCATGAGAGCAGGAAGCGCCTTGCAGGTGAGCGGGCCGTAGGTGCGCTCGATTTCGCCGGCATGCACGGCGCCCGCCGGTAGCTCCGTCGGCGCGGCATAGGCGTTGCCCGCAATGGCGGCAGCCAGGGCATCCTGCGGCGAGAGCGCCGGGGCCGCCAGGCTGTCGAGCGGATTGGAACCCGCGGCGTCACGGGCGCCGACAAGTGCCTCAAACGAGGATGCCGGGGCAGACGGCCCCGGTTCGGGCGCAGGCACGCTCACCACGACGGGCTCGGGCTCGACGCCGGCAGGCACATCGGCAACGCCGGCTGCGCGCAGCTCTTCTAAGCTCTCGAGCGTACCCTCGATATCCTCGTGCGTCTCCTCAAATTCGGCGGCGACGCCCAAGAATTCCTGAATGTTCTCGGCGCGGCTCTCGGACTCCATGGTGCCCTCGGCGCGGAAGGCCTGCAGCAGGCCCGTCTTGTCGACAATCATTTCGACGACGTCCTTGAGCTCGCCGTCCATGCGCCGGCCCTCGCGCACCAGCGCCACAAAGCTCGACAGGCCGTTGCGCACCTTAGCGCTAAACATGCCCGTCTCGGCGCACGCAATCTCGCAGGCCTGGAAGAACGAGCAGCGGTTATCGCGTGCCAGCTGCTCAACCTTTTGAATCGAAGTGGAGCCGATGCCGCGACGCGGCGTGTTGATGACACGCTTGACGCTCATCTCGTCGGCCGGGTTCACGATCATCTTGAGGTAGGCCATGACGTCGCGGATCTCGGCACGGTCGAAGAATCGCGTGCCGCCCACGATCTTGTAGGGCACGCCCGCGCGCAGGAACATATCTTCGAGGATACGCGACTGGGCGTTGGTGCGATAGAACACAGCGATGTCGTCGTAGCTCGTGCCCTTGGAGTGCAACTTTTCGATCTCACCGGCAATCCAGCGGCCCTCGTCGCGCTCGTCGCTCGCCTGGAAGGCCTGAATCTTCTCGCCATCGCCCTCAGCCGTAAACAGACGTTTGTCCTTGCGCTGCGAGTTGTGGCGAACAACGGCATTGGCGGCGCTCAGGATGTGACCCGTGGAGCGATAGTTCTGCTCCAGCTTGACGGTCTTGCAGTTTTTAAAGTCCTTCTCAAAGTCCAGGATGTTGGTGATGTCGGCGCCGCGCCAGCTATAAATGGACTGGTCATCGTCGCCTACGACCATGAGGTTTTGGTACTTGGCGGCCAATAGGTTGGCGATCTCGTACTGGACGTGGTTGGTGTCCTGATATTCGTCGACGCTAATGTAGCGGAAGCGCTCCTGGTACTTGTCGAGCACCTCGGGGCGAGTGCGCAGTAGCTCGAGCGTGCGCACGAGCAGGTCGTCGAAGTCCATCGCGTTGGCGGCGCGCAGGCGGCGCTCCAGCTCCATATAGACCTGTGCGGCCTTTTTGTCGTTGGGGCTGTCGGCGGATTTGAGCATGTCCTCGGGACCGATCATGGCGTTTTTGGCCGAGCTGATCTTGCTGCGGATCATGTTGATGGGGAATTGCTTTTGCTCGATACCGAGCGCCTGCATAATGTCGCGCACCATGCGCTTGGAATCGTCGTCATCGTAGATGGTGAACTGACCGGTGTAGCCCAGCAGGTCAGCGTCCTCGCGCAGCATGCGCACGCACATGGCATGGAAGGTGCACACCCACATGCCGCGGGTACCGCTGGGGATAAGTGCCGCCAGACGCTCGCGCATCTCGGCCGCGGCCTTGTTGGTAAACGTGATGGCAAGGATTTGCCAGGGCTTAACGCCCAGGTCGCCGAGCATATGGGCGATGCGGAAGGTCAAGACGCGGGTTTTGCCCGAGCCAGCACCGGCAAGGACCAGCAGCGGACCTTCGGTCGTCAGGACCGCTTCGCGCTGGGCGGAGTTAAGACTGTCGATGTCGACAAGCGGCTTAGCGGGCTTGGGTGCCGGTGCGGGAGCATCGTAGATGTCGAGCGGGACGAGCTCGGGCTCCGGCGCAGCGGGGGCAGTGTATGCATCGAGCAGCACGGGTTCCGGCGCGGGCGGCACGGGCGCAGCAGTGTTCTTTTCCCAGGGCAGGGGCTGGGTCATGGGCGACTCCTCATCTGACG
>CABQJJ010000050.1 GCA_902464485.1 uncultured Collinsella sp.
CCCCAGTCGATGCCAAAGGAGATAAGACCCACGACAGCGAACTTGAGGAACTGCTTGGTATGAGGTTGTGCCAGTGCTTTGCGCACGTAATCACATCCAATGCGTTGACGAATCGAGCAACGAGATACTTTAGGGCTTTTGCATGGGAAACGTAAGGGTTTTGCCAAGAAATATACGAACTCGCCAAATTTGCAAGAGGAAATCCGCAAGCGTTGTGTATTTATCCGTTAACGAGTGTAGAGGGCAGATGCTGAGCTCGAATTAGGACGCGCAGCTACTTGGATTCCTCGCCCTCCAGGAATAATTTACGCGTGACAAAGTTGTAGACCATGACGAGTGCCGTGGCACAGATCTTGGCGATATTGGCCTCGAGGCCCAGGCCGGCGTTCAGCGCCAGCACGATGCCGTCGTTGAGCGCCAGACCAATGACGGACAACACGACAAAGATGATGAACTCGCGGCGGCGGCTCATGCCCTCCTTATGCGCAAACACGTATTTCATGCTCGCAACATAGTTGAAGATGAGCGATACGACAAATCCACTGGTGTTGGCTATGAGGATGTTGAGTCCCAGGCCGTAATGGAGCAGATTCATGATGCCAAAGTCGATGATGGTGGCGGTAACGCCGACGATACCGAATTTCATGATCTGCGCGAGAAGCTTTTGCATGGGACCTGCCTTAGGATGACGCTTGCGCGCCGTGGGAATGACAAACGCAGCAAGTTTAGCCAATACTCGCGGACGCGGCTAGACACGCTCTTCGATGGCACCGTTTCTATACGCATCGAGCAGCTGACGCAGGTCCTGAATCTGGCTACGAATCTTGGCGCCGGTATCGGTGTCGCTGACCATGCGGCGCCGGTCGGCCTCGTCAAAGCGGTTGGTCTCGCTCTCGATGTCGACATTGCGGGTGAGCGCCTCGGCAACGGTGGTAAAGGCTTGGTGCGATTTAAGACGGCATCCGCGTGAGCTCGAGATGAGGGTATAGCCGGCGATGCCCGTCTTGGGATGGTAGGCGCGACAGAAACCGCCATCGATGACCAGCAACTTGCCGTCGGCACGGATGGCCTGCTCACCCTTTGTGGTCTTGACGGGCGTGTGGCCGTTGATGATGTGGCCCGTCGGCGAGCATGCCATGGCGGTGACACCGAACTCGCGCATAATGTCGTCGCAAACCGATGGCGACGTGGTGAGCGTAAAGTACGGGTCCATCGGCTCGACCCAGGTGCTCTTGTCGGCGATGTAGGCGCGCTCGAACGTGCGCACCACGCGGCCGCTAGCGGGTGAACTAAAGCCAATCCACAGGTACCACATCCAGTCGAGGGCGTCACGGTCGCCTGCTCGCCAGGCACGACGGGCGATATAATCGCAAAAGTCGAAATAGTCACGGCCGGCATGCCAGGTACCCAGGCAGTTCATGCTGCTAAAAGTGCCGTCCTCGTTGAGCGGCACACAGCCGTGAAAGAGCAGATTGCCGTTGGCGACCTTATACATGGAGCCGTGGGTATAGAGGAAATCGATGTGGCGATGCAGGTGGTCGGCGGCGGCAAACTCGGCAACGAGCTTATCGATAATGTGCTGCTCGCCGGGCGTGAGCGCGTAGGGGTCTGTCGAATCGACGGTGGGAAAATCGTTAGTCGTGAGCGGCCACACGCTGCCGTCGGCAAGCGTGACCGTTCCCACCTCGTGGTCGATCTTGTCGAGCAGCAGGCGGTCGGTCATATCGAACTCAGGGTGACGTTGGATAATCTGCCCCTCGAGCTTAAAGAGCAGCACGTTGATAGCCTTGATCAGCGGGCTGATGGACTCACCGGCACTGTAAGTGGCGTTTGCGAAGGCGACAAGCTCGCGCAGGGAAATGCCGTAATCGTTCTCGAGAATCTCGTAGTTGTCGTAGCGCAGGTTGTTGCGCAGTACCGTAGCGATACAGGCGGGCTCACCGGCTGCAGCGCCCATCCAGAGCAAGTCGTGGTTGCCCCACTGGATATCGAGCGAGTGGTAGGTAAGCAGGCGGTCCATAATCTTGGCCGCACCGCCGCCGCGGTCGAAGATGTCACCCACCAGATGCAGGTGGTCGACGGCGAGACGTTTGATGAGCGAGGCGAGCGACTCGATAAAGTCGTCGGCACTGGCGGTCTCAAGAATCGATTCGATAATGCGCTCGTGATAGCGCACGCGATAGTTATTCTCGTCCGGATGCGTGTGCAGCAGCTCGTCGATGATATAGGCATAATCACGCGGGATGGCCTTACGTACCTTGGAGCGGGTATAGCGGCTCGAAAGCGAGCGGGCAACCATAATGAGCTGGTCGAGCATCGTCTTGTACCAGGTAGGCGAGTCCTCGTGTTGGCTGCGGACAAGGTCGATTTTCTCGCGCGGGTAGTAGATGAGCGTGCACAGCTCGCCCTTGTCGTCAAAAGAAAGCGTATCGCCAAAAATTTCGTCAACATGCTCGCGTACGACGCCCGAGCAGTTGTTGAGGATATGCATGAAGGCCTCGTACTCGCCATGCAAGTCGCTCATAAAATGCTCGGTGCCCTTGGGCAGGTTGAGGATGGCCGAGAGATTGATGATCTCGGTGAACGCGGATTGCTCGGTGGGGAACTGTCTCGACAGCAGGCGCAGATACTTGAAGTCTTGCGGATTGCGATCGAATACGACCATGAAGCACCTTTCGATGTGGTTGGTAAAACTGATAAACAGCGTCAAACGTTTATCAGTATGCGCCGCTTTTGTTTCGATTGGGGATGGGAGGTCGTATTGTTGGTCGAACGGTTTGGTAAATCGATTTAGTTGAGGTAGATATGGCGGTTGAATGGAGACGTAGGGTCGTTTTTACAGGCGCATACCTCCGGGATCGATAGAGATGATGACGGTAAAGATGTTCACTACCTTTGGTTCAATTTGGTAAATAGTGGACATTTGTACCGTATTCACGCTTGCTGTGCGATAATTTGCGCAGTAATGAGTAAGGAGCCTCATATGAGTGATTTTGTCCTGACCTGTGAATCCGCCGCCGACCGAACTCGGGAGTTCTTTGAATCGCGCAATATCCCTGTCGTGTGTTTTCATTACGAGATCGACGATGTTGTCTATACGGACGATCTGTATCAGTCGATTTCGCCGGACAAGTTTTTTGCCCGGATTGTCGCGGGTGCCATGCCCAAGACGTCTCAGGTGAGCGTGGGTGAGTACGAGGAGTTTTGGGAGCCGTTTGTTGCCGAGGGTAAAGACGTGCTGCACCTGACGTTGTCGTCGGGTATTTCGGGCACGTATGGATCGGCCTGCGTTGCGGCGCAGATGCTCGCGGATCGCTATCCCCAGGGCGGCAAGGTGCGCGTCATCGATTCGCTGGCGGCGTCTTCGGGCTTTGGCCTGCTGGCGGAATGTGCCGCCGACGTTCGCGATAGCGGCGCTTCGCTCGACGAGACGGCCGCTTGGATTGAGGAGCATAAGCTCAACCTGCACCATTGGTTCTTCTCGACCGATCTGTCGAGCTACCTACGAGGCGGTCGCATTTCGGCCGCGAGCGCGATCATCGGCACGGCGCTTAAGATTTGCCCGCTCATGACCGTCGATTGCGAGGGCAGGCTGTCGCCACGTGAGAAGATCCGCACCAAGAAGCGCGCGATTTCCGAGATGGCTAAGACCATGATGGCACACGTGCAGGACGGTGCGGATTATTCGGGTAAGTGCATCTTGTCCCATTCGGCGTGCCGCGAGGATGCCGAGGCCGTTGCGGCGCTGATTGAGAAACAGGTTCCGCAGCTCAAAGGCAAGATCGAGATCAATAACATCGGTGCTTTGATCGGTTCACACACCGGACCTGGTACGGTGGCGCTCTTCTTTATGGGCGACAAGCGTGTGGATTAATTTGCCCCATCACGTCGCTGCATGATTGCTCAAACGAAAACGGCCCGCCTCACGTTGGTGAGGCGGGCCTAGCTGTTTCTGCTAATGCTTCTTGCCGCGGAAGAAGAAGCCGTGCAGCGAGGGCTTGAGTCCGCGGTTGGCGCGACGCTCCTCGATATGATCGTGGATCGAAGCGACGCGTTCGATGACTTCGTCGGGAATCGGCACGTCGGGATTCATGTTCTCGACCTGACTGACCTCGGCGGCGGCGACCTGGTCGATAATGGGCACATCGTCGCGCGAGATGACAGGCGTGGCGTCTTCCTTCATCTTTCGATAGCGCTTCATCATGTCGGTCTGCAGCTGCTGGGCCGAAGGCGGCGTCCAGATGATGGCGTTGGCGCCGGCGGCGATGGTTTCGCGGATGCTCTCGGGCGTCTTGCCACCTGGTGCGATGAGCGGAAGGTTGGGATAGTGCTCGCGCAGCTCGCGCAGGACCTGCGGCGTGTTCTTGCCGGCGGCGATGTTGAGGATCTTGGCGCCGGCGCGCACTTTGGCATGAGCATCATCATCGCAGCGAACGACCGTGGCGATGACGGGGATGTCGGCCAGATTGGTGATGTGCTCGACCATCTCGGCGGTAGCGGGGGAGTTGACCACGCAGCCTGCCGCGCCCTGCATCTCAGAGACGGCCGCCATCTGCACGGAGCGCTTGCCGGTGGTGGTGCCGCCCCCCACGCCTACAAAGACCGGACACTCGGCGACGGTCAGCAGTGCTTGCGTAATGGCCGGCTGAGGCGTGAAGGGATAGACCGCAAAGACGGCATCGGCGTTGGAGTTGCGGATAACCGCGACATCGGTGGTGTAGATGAGCGACTTGATGCGACGGCCGAAGAGGGTAAAGCCGCTCGCCTCTTCGATCTCGTCGGGCATGCGAAGGGCCGCCTTGCGCAAGCGTCCGTCAATGGGCAGCGGCTCCATGGGCAAGAGACCGCTGGGGGTTACGGCCACCTGGGGCTCGGTAAATTCGTCCGCAAGCTCAACCTCTGAGAAATCGACCGAGGCGACGATATCCTCGTGAACCTCGGCGGGCACATCGATGGGGACTTGGTCGCTTGCCGCGGCGGGAGTGTCGAAGGAGCTGGTGCCGACAAAGGCGTCGACACGCTCGTTTAGATCGTTGAGAGAATCCATAGCGGTCCGTTTCTATGTTGTGCGCCCGTCAGCGTGCGACCGGCGCTACGATTGCTAAATCGTTTGACGAGTTGATTTTTCCCCGCCGCGCCATCCGTTAGACTGAAGGGTCGGCGAACGTGAAGGAGCTGTGGTGGCGGTGGTCGAGGTGCTATCTTTGGTGTCCCGTTTGGAAGAAAGGTGACGCGGTATGGAATTAACGGCAATGTTTGGCTCGATTGGCCTGTGTGTGGGCGCAATCGTTGCCGCCGCGGTCATCTACTTTGTGGTCACGGCCATTAAAGGCAAAAGAGCCGAGCGCAAGGAACGCGAGGCGCTTAAGCAGCACCGTGACCAGCAGGATAAACGCGCACAGAGATAGCTTGTTGAGTTTTTGATCCGTGCGCTAGCTGCGTTTTCGGATCAGAGCGATGTAGAAGCCCTCAAAGTCGCGGCTGGGCGGGATAGTGAGCGTGCCGGGCATGCCGTTGGTGATGGCCGATACCTGACCCGAGGCGATGGCCTCGGTGAGGGCGTTGCGCTCGATATGCGGCTCCTCGCCGGTATCCTGTGCGCGACGCGCTTCGCTTTCGCTCGGCGTGCCGTCGAGGGGGATGAGCTCGCAGTCCATGTGCTTGTCGAGGGCCTCCTGCAGGGCATCCTCGTTTTCCTGCGGCATGATCGAACAGGTGGAATAGACGAGCGTGCCACCCGGCTTGAGGGCGCCCATGGCGCGGTCCAGAAGCGCGCGCTGCGAGCGGGCGCACTTGACGAGCAGCTGCTCGGTGAGACCACGCAGACTCTTTTCGTTGCCGCTGATGACGGTGCCCGTGCCGGTGCAGGGGGCGTCGAGCAGAATACGGTCAAAGCGGAAGAATTCGTCGAGCTCGCGTGCGTCAATGCGCATGACGGGCACGTTTTTGACGCCCTGACGGGCCAGATTAGCCTCGAGCTTTTCGGCGCGGGGGATGCTCATCTCGCATGCGGTGAGATGCACCTGCCCGTGGGTGAGGGCGGCGATCTGCGTCGTCTTGCCACCGGGGGCTGCACACATGTCCAGGATGTCCTCGCCGGTCTGAGCGCCCAACACCAAAGGCGGCATCATGGACGACAGACTCTGCAGATAGATTTTGCCGTCGCGGTAGATGTCGAGGTCCCACAGATCGGAAACTTGGGCCTCGGGCAGGATGAAAGCGTCCGGGTACCATGCGACGGGGCGGTGGGCGATTCCGGCTGCGTCGAGCGCGGCGGCGATGTCCTCAGCGGTCGCCTTGAGCGTGTTGGCGCGCAGCGTGACCGGGCGCGTGGCAGCGGCACCGAAGCCCTCGATCATGAGCTCGGCATCGGCAGGCGTATAGGCGCCGGCAACCGCGTCGACCATAAAGCGCGGCAGGTCGGCGGCGGAGTGTTGGGCGGCAAGCTGGTCGGAAAGCTCGGTAGCGGCAAACTGCCTAAGCTTGAGCTCGGGCTTAACCTGCTTTTTCTGCTTACGACGACGCGGCTTAGACATCCGTCTTTCCTTCCCATTCCATTACATGTCGAGTGCTTTAGTACTGGCTCTCGTGCTTGCTAAAGAAGTCGAAGCGCGGGGGCAGCGGCTTCACGCGGTGCTCGCCGGGCTTCTCGCCCAGGCTCTCCACAAACTCATCCGTGGAGGCAAAGATGTTATCCCAGCTAAAGAAGGCGACCGGGTCGATGTCGAAGTACTCGCAGATGAGCTCGCAGCCAGCCGGGACGATGCCGTGCATCAGGACGGTCGCCACGCGCAGCTCGGTAAAGGCGTCGACCAAGGCCTGCGTCATGGCGGCGTTGGCCGGCTCGCCCTCAAGTTTGTTGGCGGCCTTTGAGGCGTCGCTCCAGCGCTTGTTGGCGGCGCGCAGGTAGTCGTCGCACACGGCGAGCGCGTGGTGTGTCTCGAACTTATACATAGCCTGCTCAAACGCGAGGGCGGCCTGCTCGGCGGCTTCGACCACGGTGGCCGAGGCGGCGCCGGCGGGAATGCAACCGTTGCGGTACGGGCTCTCGTCGCCCTCCTTGACGGCGACACCGTAGAAGCAACTACGGGCCAGGCGGTTAAACACGCCGGTCAAAAGGGCGCTCTCCTTAAGGGCCGGATCGATAACGCGCTTGTCGTCGCAGGCGCGCACCTCGTTGCCGTCTTTGTCCTTGCCGGTCACGCGGGTGTCGTATGCCTTGGGGCTAAAGCTTACCGGCTTCTCGGACAGACCGAGCGACAGCCAATGCGCGCGCATCTGCTCGCAGGTGTAGTGGTTGAGCAGGTCGTCTGCCGGCGGGGGAGGCGTCTGCGAGGACGAGCTGGCCTTTTTGCCCATGTAGAGCAGGTGGTAACAGGCACTGACAGTGCTCTGCGTAAGGTCCCAACCCAGGGCCTCCCACATGGCGGTCTGCGCGATGCAGTAGAAGTAGATGTTGTCCTGGCCGATGAACTGGTAGATCTGCGCGTCGTCCGAGCACCACCAGTCGCGCCAGTCAAGCGAGCTGTGCTGATAGGCGGGCGCGGGCACCTGCGTGGAATCGGCGGCGGGCTCGCCCATGAGGGCGGCATCCTGGGCGGCGACACCCTCGGTTATGCCGGCGGCCTTGGCGTCGCGCGCGAGCACGGTGCGGGTGTAGCTGATGGGCGCCCACAGGCTCTCGGGCCAGCACCAGCAGGTGACGTCGGAAACGCCGTCGACCTGGGGCACCGGGACGCCCCAGTCGATGTTGCCGGTGATGCGGAAGGGCACGAGCGCCTTGCCGCTGCGGAAGCGAACACCGCCGTTGGCGAGCACTGCGTGGGCGTCGTCGCGCTCCTTCCAGCTGGGGAAGGTGACGGTAAAGCTACTCTTGTTGCCCTCGGGCTCCAGCACGGTGTGCTCGGGCAGCTGATCCTCGACGGCGTCGAAGGCCTCGCGGAACTTGTTCTGGATGTAGAGCTGAGCCGGCAGCAGCCACTCCTCCATGGTCTTGGAGACCACGGAGCGAACCTGCGGGTTCTGGGCGAGCTTGGCGGTGTAGGTCTTCATAAAGTCGAGGTAGGCGGGCAGGTCGAAGTAGAGGTTGTCGACCGGGCGCAGCTCGGGCACCTCGCCGGTGAGCTGGCTCTTGGGCGCGATGAGCTCCTCGGGCTCAAACTGATGGCCCAGGTCGCACTCGTCGGCATAGGCCTTCTCGGACTTGCAACCCTGGATGGGGCAGCGGCCGATGACCTGGCGGCCGTTGAGGAACGTGCCGGCCTTGGCGTCGTAGAACTGCAGGGTGGAGCGCTTGGAGATGGTGCCCTGCTCGTGCAGGCGCTCGATAATCTCGGCGGTTACCTCGTTGTGAATCTGAGCCGCCGGCTCAAGGCCCGAGCCGCCGTAGATATCGCAGCTGATGTTGTAGTTGTTGAGGGTCGCGGCCTGGCGGGAGTGATTGGACTCGACATACTCGCCGATGGACTTGTCGTAGCCCTCGTTCTCCTTGAGCTTGCGGTAGCTCTCCATGATGGGCGAGCCGTAGCAGTCGGTGCCCGAGGTGAAGATGACGTTCTCGCGGCCCAGACGGTCGCGCAGGAAGCGGGCGAAGAAGTCGGCCGGGACAAAGACGCCGCCAACGTGGCCAAAGTGAAGGCCCTTGTTGCCATAGGGCTCGCCGGCGGTAACGATGGCGCGGCGAGGCCAGCTGGGACGGTCGTTCATGGAGTATTTGGATGCCATGGGACTCCTTCGCATATGGTGAGGGCGCGGCCGGGCGCAAAGCCTGGCGACGCGGTGGTCAATTCGTGCATATCGTCCGACATTATCGCACATGCGGACGGGTACGTGGCAGGGGCGCTATCCTAAGATGCTATGAATGAGATTTCCAACATACATGCGTTTGAAGACGAGGATTTCCTGCACGCCTGCTTTGTGTGGGGGATGGCCGTGCTTGGCGCATTTGCCGTGTGCCTGGTGCCGTTGTTTATGCTGCTGGGTGGGCCCACGGATCTGGATGCGGCTGACGCGGGCGGCTGGACGGCTGTCTTGGGCTGGATAGTCGGCTTGGCGGTCGTTTCTGCTGCGTCGTTTGGTGTCCATGAGCTGGTGCACGCGGTGTTCTTTAAGCTGCTGGCGCCTGCGGGCGCGCAGGTGACCTTTGGGGCGAATCGCGAGACGGTGATGATCTATGCCTGCGCCGAGGGCGTGGTGTATTCGTGCCGGCGGTACGTGGCAGTTTGCCTGGCGCCGACGATTGTTGTGACGACAGCGTTTGCTCTGGGGTTTGCATTCTCGGGCTATCCGCTGCTGTGCTATCTGGCGGCCGGCTTGCATTTGTCGGGCTGTGTAGGCGACTGGTATTACGTGCGGACCATTCTCCGCGACCGCCGCATTGTCGCCTGCGAGGACACATCCTTTGGCGTCCGCTTTTTCGCAAGGTAGTCTTTTTGGGATGATTTTTCTGGGACGGGGATTAAAAAATCATTGCGGGGGAGGAGATGTTGATGAAGCCGTTGCTGCTGCATGCTTGCTGCGCGCCGTGCTCGCTTGAACCGGTTCGCCTGCTGCGCGAGGAAGGGTTTGAGCCCACGATTTGCTGGACCAACCCCAATATTCAACCGCGCGATGAATGGCAGCGCCGCTTGGACGAGCTGCGCCGGTGGTGTGCCGATGGCGACATCGAGCTCATCGAGGCAGGGGAGGACCGCGATCGCTGGGAGACTGGCGTGGCACCGCTGGGTGCCGATCGGCCCCGTCGCTGTCGCGCGTGCTATGCCTTGCGCTTGGCCGAGGCGTGCCGCGTGGCCCAGGAGCGCGGGTTTGAGTTTGTGGGCACGACGCTCGCCGTCTCGCCGTATCAGCTGTTCGATACCTGTAATGACGTGCTTGAGCGCTTGGCGGCGGCACATGGGCTCACCCCGGTCGTTCGCGATTTTCGCCCGTATTATCCCGAGGCCACGCGTCGTTCGCGCGAGCTGGGCATGTATCGTCAGAACTACTGTGGTTGCCGTTTCTCGGCCGTCGAGGCGGCCATGGACCGCGCCCGCATTCGCGACGAGCGTAAAGCCGCCAAAAAGTAGTTCATTTGGGACGTCAGCCTGCTAGGATGTAGAGCGGACTTTAGCTATATAAGGAGAATCCGACGTGTCTATGCGTACCGATGATTTTGACTATAACCTTCCGGAGGAACTGATTGCCCAGGCTCCTGCCGAGCCGCGCGACTCCTGCCGCCTGCTGGTGGTGGATCGTAAGGGCTCCCAAGCGGGAACGCCGTTGGAGCATGGCGGTACCGTTGAGCACCGTATCTTCCGCGACATCATCGACTATATCGAGCCGGGCGATGTGCTCGTCATCAACAAGACGCGCGTGATGCCGGCCCGCCTGATCGGTCGTAAGGCCGGCTCGGGTGGCGTGGTCGAGACGCTGCTGCTCAAGCGCCGCGAGGACGTGGATCCGCTCGGCCATGTTTGGGAGTGCCTGGTCAAGCCGGGTAAGCGCCTGAAGCCCGGTGCTCAGATTGAGTATCGCGCCGGTGGCGCCAGCGCCGCGAGGATGTTGACCCGCTGGGCCATGTTTGGGAGTGCCTGGTCAAGCCGGGCAAGCGTCTGAAGCCCGGTGCTCAGATTGAGTATCGCGCCGGTGGCGCCCATGCGCCCGAGGGCGCGCCCGTGGTGCTGACGGCCGAGGTCATCGACTTTGTCACCGATAGCCGCGGTGGCCGTCTGGTGCGCTTTGAGCCGGCCGGTTGCAATGCTGCCGGCGAGCCGCGCACGCTCGACGAGGCCATCCACGCCGCCGGTCACGTGCCGCTGCCGCCCTACATTACCGATTACGAGGGCGATCCCGAGAAGTACCAGACCGTCTACGCCATGAAGGAAGAGCACTCGGCTGCCGCTCCCACGGCGGGTCTGCACTTTACCCCCGAGCTTATGGCCGCTATCGAGGCCAAGGGCGCCAAGTTTGCTGCCGTCGAACTCGAGGTGGGCATCGATACCTTCCGTCTGGTGGAGGAGGACGACCCCACGCAGCACGTGATGCACACCGAGCGCTACCACGTGTCGCAGGAGGTTGTCGACGCCGTGCATAAGGCGAAGGCCGAGAGCCATCGTGTGATCGCTGTCGGTACCACGGCGGTGCGCTCGCTCGAAAGCGCGTTTGACGCCGATGCGCCGGTGTCCGATCCGGCCGTGACGGCGCGCTATTTTGAGGGCCGCGAGGACGGGGCCGATACGCTCGGCCGCGGCGACATCGTGGTGCGCGAGAACGCTACGACGCAGCTCTACCTCATGCCCGGCTCGACCTATCACGTGGTCGACGCACTGATCACCAACTTCCACGTGCCGCGCTCCACGCTCATGATGCTCGTGAGTGCGCTTGCCACCCGCGACCAGATCATGGATGTCTACGCTGCCGCCATCGAGGAGCGCTACCGCTTCTTCAGCTTTGGCGACGCGATGCTCATTCAGTAGGTTACGGCGTTTTACAAACGTCGTAACCGGCCGACGCTGCAAACGCCCCTAAGCGGCAATCTGACGTTCAATCGTCGGGCATGACCAGAAGGTCAATGCCCTCCTCTTTCACGTCACCTTGCTCGCTTA
>CABQJJ010000051.1 GCA_902464485.1 uncultured Collinsella sp.
GGACGCCGCCCTCTCAAGGCGGAGATCACCAGTTCGAATCTGGTACGGGCTACCACTTCTTTTCTGCTGAAGCTTATGGCCCGTTCGTCTAGCGGTTTAGGACGCCGCCCTCTCAAGGCGGAGATCACCAGTTCGAATCTGGTACGGGCTACCATGTTTTTGATACCCGGTCTTTCGTAAGAAGGCCGGGTTTTTTATTGCTCGTGGTCTGGTCTGTTAATCCCATTTGCCTCATAGCTTTACGTTTTGCTCATCTCCCATACGGGTACAATAGGCCAGATACTTTGACGGTCAGAAGGAGCCTCATGACGGAGTCCTCTCAGCATAGCCCAAAGCCCCAGGTCGAGGTTTCTGGCGGCGATGACAACAAGAGCGCGCGTCGCGGCGCCATCTTCATCGGCGTTGTGCTGATCGGCTATATCGTCTATCTGGTTGTGACCGGGCAGATGGGACAGTTTTGGGCCGCTATGTCCAGCGTTCAGATGCCCTGGCTCTTCGCTGCATGCTTTTGCATGTTTTTGTATCTTGTTTTTGGCATCGTGGCGTACGCGATCGCCGTTTGGCTCGACCCCGATTCGCCCGTCGGCATCCGCGACCTCATTTCGGTCGAGGCGAGCGGCATCTTCTTTGGCAACCTGACGCCCATGATGATGGGCTCTACGCCTGCCCAGATTTACCGCCTGACCAAAGCCGGTCAAAACGTGGGCGAAGCGGGTGCCACGCAGTTCACGCGCTTTATCGTGTACCAATTTGGTTTGGTGGCATGGGGTGCCATTTTGCTGCTCGCCCGTATGCCGTTTTTCGCTGAGCGTTATGGCGACATGACGCTGCTGTGCGTCTTTAGTTTTGGCGGCCACTGTTGCATCCTGCTCGGCATCTTTGCCGTGGCGTTGATGCCCAAGACCGTTACGCGCGTTGCTCATTGCATCATCAATTGGCTCGAGCGTGTGGGCGTCTCGGCCACAAAGATCGAGGGCTGGCGTACCTTTGTCGATGGTGAGATCTATTCGTTCTCTGAGAAATTCAAACTCTCTGCCGGCCATTTTTCATCCATGCTGCTCACGGTCGTCATCACTATGCTTCAGCTGGCGTTTTTCTACCTGGTTCCCTACTTTTTGATGCTTGCCTTCGGTCAACACGATGTCGACTTTTTCTCGGTCATGGCCGCAAGTGCCTTTGTTCAGCTGCTGAGCTCCGCCGTTCCGCTGCCCGGTGGCACTGGTGGTGCCGAGGGCGGCTTCGCACTGTTCCTGGGACACTTTTTTGGCACGGCATCGACTGCCGGCTATCTGCTGTGGCGTCTGATCACCTTTATCGCGCCGACCATTTTGGCCGCGCCTTTGCTGGGCCTTAAGAGCGCTCACAACGAGAGTATCCATGCGCGCTGGGACCGTGTGATGCGCAAGCTCGGACGCACGCCTCAGACGCCCTCTACACCCGTTAAGGCTCATCCTGCGTACCAGGTTACCGTGGACCCCAATCAGCGTGCCCAAAAGGCTGCTGTGGTCTCTAAACCGGCACGGAAGACCTATGTACGTCAGACTGGCGACGGTATCCGCGTTTCCCCGGCGGCGCTCAATAAAAAGAAGCGGCCCTAGAGCTCTGTCGGCGAGACGTGCGTTCTTAATGATGCTCGTCATTGTTATGCGAGATGTAGGATAATCCTCTTACGTTGATTATCTCCCACTTGTACATGAGTGATAGGTGGGCAGTTGATATGAAGGGGACACGTCTATGGCTACCATCAAACCGCGCCTTGACCGCCGTATCGTCCGCAGTCGTAATGCGATTCTTTCGGCGTTTGAGCGACTGCTCATGGATAAGCCCCTGGCCGATATTACGGTGAGCGCCATCGCGCGCGAGGCAAACGTCGACCGCAAGACCTTCTATGTGCACTTTGGCACGGTCGATGGCTTGCTCGACGCTATTGCCGTCGATGTGGTCGAGATGATCGTCGATTCGGTCGAGAAGACGCTTTCCTCCATGGGTGGCGACACCAACGAGCGTGCACTTGGCGCTGCGGCGTCCTTTTTCAAGACCGTTAACGAGGCACTGTGTAATAACCTGGTGCTCAATCGCCAGTTGATTGAAAACATTCCGCTCGACGACTTTATGGCTCGCCTGCGCGTGCCGCTCGAACACGAGATCGCTGAGCGCGATCTGCTGCCCGAGGGTCTAAAGGACGAGATGTTCGATTACTACCTGGCGTTTTTGCTGTCCGGCATTATCGGTATCTATCGCACGTGGGCATTGTCCGACGGCTCGGTTCCCATCGAGCGCGTCTCGGCGGTCGCCAACGATCTGACACTCAACGGCCTGTCGAGCCTGGAGCCTCGCTTGGAATAGACCAACTGTTGGCAACTTTCCCCAATCGCCCCTAAATGACTTGCGGTGAAATAGTGTCTGTTTTTGCTGGTAGAAGACATAGTCAGTCCCTATCTCACCGCAACTTAGGGGATATATGTCATGGATGGCGCGGGCGCCCCAAATTACCTTGGGGCGCCCGCGCCTTTGTATTCTATCGATGATGGGGCACTAACAGTTTGATTTAAGCTTGCGGCCCTGCTTTTCAAACTTGTGCATATCGCTATCGGCCATGCCCTGTGCCATATCGTCATGGCGCTTGGTGTAGAGCGGATCTTTTGGGTCGTTCCAAATGCGCTCTGCCACGGATGACCAGGCTTTGGCGGCGACACGGGTTTTCTCGCGCAGTTGTTCGGGAGACTCCTTCTCTACCAGGTCGGTGCTCATAGCGCCTGCCGCGGCGACCATTTTGGGCAGTACATCGGGGTTCTCGAGCATGGGGCAAGGTTTGAGGTAGTTGTCGTTAAAAGGCTGGCCTTCGTAATACTCCATAAAGAGGGGAGAGCGAAGTGCGTCGAGCAGGCTTACGTCGTGGATATTGGCATTGGAGTAGTGAATGAAAACGCACGGCTCGACGTCTCCCGCCGCGTTGATATGTAGGTAGCGTCGCCCGCCGGCGATGCAGCCGCCCACGAACTCACCGTCATTTTGGAAGTCGAGGGTAAAGAGCGGCTTTTTCTCGCGCATCTCGCGAATAAAACGGTACATGCGTTCGCGCTGCTCAGGCGTGGGCATAAGCTCGTTGGTGGCACTGCGGCCGACCGGCATAAAGTAGAAATACCAGCAGAAGAGGGCTCCCTCGCGTATCATCCAGTCCATATTTTCCTCGGTGGCGACAGTATCGGCGTTGGCGCTGGTCCAGCAGGTCGAGATACCAAACGGCAGATTTCGCTCACGCAGGAGTTTCATGGCGTGTTCGATCTTTTCGTACGTGCCCTTGCCGCGGCGGGCATCGGTGGTGTGCTCGTTGCCCTCGGCGCTGATGGCAGGGACAAAGTTTGCAACGCGGATCATATCGTCACAGAACGCCTCGTCGATAAGCGTGGAGTTAGTGAAGCAGAGAAACACGCAGTCCTGATGCTTTTCGCAAATTCTGATCAGATCGTGCTTGCGGACGAGTGGCTCGCCACCGGTATAGATGTAGATGTGCGTGCCGAGTTCTTTGCCCTGCGTGACGATGGAGTCGATGTCTTCGAAGGATAGATTTTGCTTATAGCCATACTCGGCGGCCCAGCAGCCCGTGCAATGCAGGTTGCAGGCACTTGTAGGGTCGAGCAGGATGGCCCACGGAATATTGCACTGGTATTTCTCGCGGTTCTTTTCTTGCTGTGGCCAGGCGAGCAGGTTACCGTCGACAATGAGCGCTTTGAGCAACTTGGTGCGCATTTTGGGATTGAGGCTAAAGATGCGCATGATCAAGTCATACCAATTGCCGCGGCTCTTGATGACATTGGTGAACGCCTCGCGTTGCACGGGAAATACGCGGTCGGGGACCAGCTTGTTCACGAGGTCCATGATTTTGTCGATGTTTTCTTGCGGGTTGTCGTCGAGATAATCGATAAGTTTGTTGAGCGCTGCACGCTCCGCTGACTGTGTAAGCGACATGGGCATATCCTTTCACGTGTGCTTTGTGTGTGATAATACCCATATGTGGAATTAAAAGCGTGTAAAGAATCCCTATTGTGTCTATTCAACGAATCAATTTGATTTGGGGTGAAGCGTTATAACAGACGCTCTTTAAGTTGCGGTGAAATAGGGTCAGATATAGCCTATTAACAGCATAAACAGTCCCTATTTCACCGCAACTTATTGGTGTTGACTTACTGGTAGCGGAGGCACTCGACTGGATCGAGCTTTGCGGCGCGGCGGGCGGGGTAGAAGCCAAAGATCACGCCGATGCCGACCGATACTGCAAACGCGAT
Source organism: uncultured Collinsella sp. (assembly GCA_902464485.1). GTDB lineage: Bacteria > Actinomycetota > Coriobacteriia > Coriobacteriales > Coriobacteriaceae > Collinsella. Next base: position 4,287 of record CABQJJ010000051.1, read on the forward strand.
CAGCACGGTCGTAATGGAGAAGCTCGGCGTAATCGTCCCAGTGGCCCCAAATTCGCTCATAATGCCCGAGTTGGCGGCGAAGAACGTGAGCCCCCAGGCCAGCAGATAGCCAATAACGACACCTAAAATGCCGCCGGTGATGCACAGCGCCGAGGATTCGGCCAAAAACTGGGCGGTGATGTCGCGTCGGCTTGCGCCCAAGGCTCGACGAATCCCGATCTCGCGGATACGCTCGGTCACATTGGTGAGCATCATATTCATGATGCCGATTCCGCCCACAAGCAGCGATATGCCGGCAACCGCGCCCATGATGAGCGAGAAGGCGCCCATAAAGGAGTTGAGGGCATCGATAGCGCTCTTCATGGAGCTTGCCGACACGCTGTCGTACTCGTCGTCCTCCGAGATGCCCTTCATGCTGCGCACCTTGGACTCGATCGTCTTGCAGAGCTTGTCCATATCGGTGCCCTCGGCGGCGAGTGCCGTCACGCTGGGAAACGACGGATTGTCATCGCCGTAGAGCTCGGAGATCGTTGCTCGGGGCATGTACAGGCTCAGCGAGCCCATGGAGTCGTTGCCGCCGTCGATGACGCCAATGATCTGCACGTCTCCGCTCGAGACCTTGATGGTCTTGCCGATCGCGTCCTGCTCGTTGCCGTACAGCTGCTCGGCCCCGCCGCGGCCGATGAGCGCCACCCGAGCGCCGGATTTGGACTCGATGTCGCTATAGGTGCGACCGGCAACGATCTTGCTGGCGCCCACGGCATCGAGCATGTCACTATCGACACCTTGGGCCATGACGGTATAGCTTTTATCCCCAACTTTGTACTCGGAATAGGCGCTGTCGACGATGCCGATCTGTTCAATTTGCGGCACCATCTTGCGCAGCTTCTCGACGTCCGAATCAGTGAGCTCTTGGGACGAGTAGATCTGCACCATGCGAGCTGCGTTGAGGCCCAGACTGTTGACCAGGCTGTTTTGAATGCCGCCGATGAGCGAGGTCATGGCTATGACCGAGGCGATGCCAATGACGATACCCAGGATGGTGAGCAGGCTGCGCCCCTTGTTGGCCTCGAGCGAGTGCAGGGCTTCTTGAACAAGATCGCGGGTGCTCATGCCTTCTCTCCTTTCGGCGCTGTAGAAGGTGCAGAAATCGTGGGTAGGTTGTTGACGGCCCCGCGTAGCGTATTCGATGCATGTGCGATATACGCGCCGTCATGGATGTGCCCGTCGCGAATGGTTACGGCTCGGTCTGCCTCGGCGGCAATGCCCGGGTCGTGCGTGATGAGCACGATGGTCTTGCCGCGCTCTTGGAGCTTGTGGAAGGTTTCCATGACGAGCGCCCCGGTTGCCGAGTCCAGGTTTCCCGTGGGCTCGTCGGCCAGGATGATGGGCGGATCGTTGACGAGGGCGCGCGCGATGGCGACGCGCTGCATCTGTCCGCCCGAGAGTTCTGATATGCGGTGATCCCAATGGTCGACCGGTAGCGTGACGGCCTGCAGTGCGTGCACGGCACGCATCTCGCGCTGGTTGCGCGGCACATTGGTGTAGGACAGCGGCAGCATCACGTTTTCGATAACCGACAGGCGCGGAAGCAGGTTGAAGCTTTGAAAGACAAAGCCGATGCTCAGTGCGCGCACCTCGGTGAGCTCATCATCGTCGAGTTCGGCGACATTGAGCCCCTGCAGGTAATAGTCACCCGCCGTCGGTTTGTCCAGGCAACCCAGGATGTTCATGAGCGTCGACTTGCCCGAGCCCGAGGGGCCGGTGATAGCTACGAATTCGCCGGGGTGTACCGCCAGGCTCACGTTGTGCAGGATGTGAGCGCAACCGGCGTCGCTCTCAAAGATGCGATGCACGTTGCGGATATCGATGACGGGGCGCATTACATACCCTCGTCGGCGGGCATGCCGTCGTTGCCGTCTGCCGTCATGCCCGCGCCGGTATCCATAACGATAGTGTCGCCATCGCGCAGCTTGGTAACCGGCACGTCGGGGTTGATCTCATTGCCCTGGTCGTCGCGCTTGACCTGCGTCTTGCCGACCACAGCGTCGTTGTCGTTTTGCGTCACGACGGTCACCTTCACGCGGCGCGTTTCCTTGCCTTCGTCATCGGTGGCCAGATTGACGTAATAGTGCTCGCCGTCTTCGGTCATCAGTGCCATGGTCGGCACCATCACCACGTCGTCGAGCTGCTCGGTCACCACCGAGACCTCAGCAGTCATTCCGGGCTTAAGGCGGCTATCGGGTGCTTCGATGAGGATGTCGACGTTAAAGGTCACGCTGCCGCCGCCACCGTAGGTGGAGTCGGAGTTTGCCACCGACGCGATAGCCGTGACGGTGCCCTGGCTTACGATATCGGGAAACGCGGGATAGGTCACGTTGGCGCTTTGGCCCACGGCAATCTTGGCGATGTCCTTTTCGCCCACCTGAACCGTCACCTTCATCTTTGAGAGGTCGGCGATCTGCATGCACTGCTTGCCGCCGCTCACGTCGCCTTCGCCCATAATCATGCCTCCGGCTACCGTGGCTCCAACTTTGGCATTGAGTTCGACGATGCTTCCCGAGCTGGGGGCCTTTACGGTACGCTCGGCCGCCTTCGCATTTGCCTGTTCGAGCGTTGCCTGAGCTGAGGCAAGGTTGCGCTGGGCGCTAGAAACGGCGCCGGCGTCGGCGGTTACATCCGTTGGGGCAGTCGCCTCGTCGACATCCGTCTCCGGTGCTGTCTGTGCGGCGGCGAGTGCTGCCTGTGCGTTTTTCAAGTCTTCCTGAGCGGCCGTGACCGCACGCTGCGCCTCGGCAACGGCGTTGTCGAGCTCATCGTTTTTGATCGTCATGAGTACGTCGCCCTCGTTGACGCTCTGTCCGGACTGAACGTTGATCTGTGCCACCGTACCGTCGACAGAAGGGGAGACGACCGATGCCGAGATGGGCTTAAGCTGCCCCTTGGCTTCGACTGTGGTGGTAAACGTGCCTTCGGTGACCATGTCGGTCACCGGTCCGTTGGTGCCTGCGGGTTGCGCGTTGATGACCAGCGTTGCGATGATGGCAATGAGCGCGATGGCAACAACGACGCCGACGGCGATACCGCGTCGGATGAGCTTTTTGCGCCGACGCTCGGCACGCTTTGCCTTGAGCTTTGCATAGGCTTCTTCATCGGAGATATCGGTCGAATCGTCGAGACTCTTTTGGGGCTGCTTGGTGTCTGCAGCGCTGATAATCGGCAGGGTCTCGGTGGCATCTTGGGGCATGCGATCGGAATCGTCAGGACCCGGATTGATCGTGGGGACCTTGGACATAGCGTCTCCTTTATCGATATGGCTCCAATAAGTATATACGCCCGTCGCGATAGGCGGGCGTATAGAAGCTGCGGATGACAGTACTGTAAGTTTGATCGCCGTGTTGTCTACCTGTTGTAGACGTTTCCTGCCTTACGAGTGCACGACCACGCAGAGGCCGACTTTGATGCGCTCGTGGAGCGACTTGGCATCGGCCAGACGCAGGTTGATACAACCGTGGCTACCGCACCACTTGTACGATTCGGCGTTATCGAAACTCGAATCGTTTTGCCAGGTGGCGTCGTGGAATCCGACCATATTGCCCTCGAACGGCATCCAGTAGCTTACCGGGCTCTCGTATTTGGGCTTGCCGGTCTCGGGGTCCTTGGCACCGATAAGCTTGCTGGCGCCATTGTTGCTGTTGATCTTCCATACGCCCTCGGGGGTGGCGTCCTCTCCCGGCTTGCCGGAGATAAAGTTGGCCTCCCACACGATGTTGCCGTTGGCATCGTAATAACGTGCGTGCTGCTCGGACAGGTCTACATCGATATAGGCCTTCCAGTCTGGTTTGCCCTTGGCGGTAAAGGTGTCGGCCTTCTGCGAATAGTCGATCTCTATGTCGCCGGTCTGCTTATTGTTGATGGCGTCCTCGACTTGCTTGGCAAGCGCGTCGCTATTGATGGACCAGCCAAAGTCACCACCCTCGACAGCGCATTCCTTGCCGTCGGCACGCGTCCACCAGCGGGTGGTGCCCACGGTGTTAAAGCTATTGGCGAGCTCTGCTGCCCAGCTGCTGATCTGTGAGGTATCAAGCGTGGGATTGGCGGGGTCGGCAAAGCTAATCCACTGCAAAACCGAGCTGCCGTCGACCTTGCCAGCCTCTTCGCCGTTAAGTTTGAGGCTTACGTTGACGCCCAGGAATTTGTTGGCGGCATCGCATGCTGCCTGAATTTGGTCGTCAGTAAGAGTCCCGTTGAGCGGATCGTAGGCGTCGTTGCCGAGCTTGGTGAGGTCTACGTTTTCGGCCAGGGAGGCTAACTCTATCTCGGCAAACTTTATGACGTTCTCGCGGTTGAGTTTCTCGTTCGAACGTGCTTTTTTGACGGTAAATTTATCTGCCTGCTCGTCATAGGAGCTGCTTGCCTCAAACGTTCCAGTACGGCCTTCGTTGAAAGCGTCGATGGCGTTACCCAGTTCATCCTCGAACTGCTGTTGATCGAAAGCATTCGATAGCATGGACAGGTCGACCTTTTGATCTAGATCGATCGTATCGTTTGCGGTTATGCTGTCAGTTTTACCGGTGATTGAAGTAGCTAAGCGCGAAGGCCAAAGCAACGGTTCGTTGTTGCCGATGATTTCTTTTGCCGCGGCCTCGCCGTTGACTATCGGTTCGTCGGATTGGGGCTCATAGGTCCAGCTAAAGTCTTCGCAGGATACCGTAAGCTTGTAATGCTTCCAAGCCGAGTTGATCTTGGCTGCGGCGGATGAGGCGTTGGAGAGCGAGACATCGACGCCCGCGATGGTCGTATTGGGGTATGCGACCTGTGAAAAAGCGACAACGCCAACAATGTAAACGACGACAAAGAGGCCCAGAGCAACGAAAAGGGTCATTTTGGCCCCGGATTTTCCACCGCTGGCGTGGTTCACTGATCCACGTGGGTCTTTGTGATGGTTCTGCTTGTGTGAAGGCGCCTGCTTAGTCGCTTTATCACTCTGACGCTGCTGATTTACATGAGAATTCTGGCGCTGGGAAGCGTTTCCCGAACTATGTCTTGGGCTACGCGTTGTTGTAATGGGGTGCGGCGATTGAACGCTGTCGGTAGGCCTGTATGGCTGTTGCGGATCGGGAATCAGTTGGGTGCGGTCGTTTTGCGGCATCGTATGCGTATCCTTCGAGTTTCGCCTTGCGGCTCATCGTGTTTTTACTGGGCTTGCATTATAGCGATTACCCTGTTGTTTGTGGTATGAAACCGTGGCATTGTGAATAGGTTGGACATTTGTCTCACCTATCGTGTCGTACTGTTCTTTATCCGCACGCGCCGCATTTGGCGCAAGCCGAAAGTGCTGCGGGAGCTTGTGCGATGCCGCCCTTGGCCGTCTCTCGCAGCGTTGCCGGCAGCGCATGTCCAACAGAGAGCATCACGTGTGCCATCTGGTCGAAGGGCACAAGGCTTTTGATGCCTGCAAGGGCGAGCTGTGCTGAGCTAAACGCGGCGGCCACGCCGATGGCATTGCGGTTTTGGCACGGTACCTCGACAAGGCCGCCTACGGGATCGCATACGAGTCCCAATAGGTTGCTTAACGCGATGGAACTGGCGTCGAGTGCCTGCTCGGGCGTGCCTCCGAGCATCTGCACCAGCGCGGCGGCGGCCATGGCGGCCGCGCTTCCCACCTCGGCTTGGCATCCGCCCTCGGCGCCGGCGACGCAGGCGCTCGTGGTGAGGTTGAGGCCGATGGCGGCGGCACAGTAGAGGGCGTCCATGACCTGCTCGTCATCGAGCTGCAGGTGGTCGGCCAGCGCCAGCACGCAGCCGGGGACGACGCCCGCGGAGCCTGCCGTGGGGGCGGCGACGATCACGCCCATGGTGGCGGAGCGCTCGAGCACGGCCATGGCGCGGGCTACGGCTTCGGTCTGGACGGCACCCATTAAGCTGGTGCTCAGGTCGTTGTGGCCGGTGGCGTCGACAAGCTTGGCCTCGCCGCCAATGAGGCCGCCGAGCGATCGCTGCGGATTGGCGATGGGGGCCGTGGTCTCGTCTTTCATGACTTCGAGTACGCGACGCATGGAAGCGACGGCATGCTGCTCGCCGGTCAGGCGTGCCTCGCGCACGGCCATGACGGCGCCGATGTTGAGGCCCAGTTCGACGCATGCGTCAAGCAACTGCTCGCCATCGTCGAAGATTTCCTTGGCCGAGACGCCGGGGGAGAGCGATGAGGCCGACCCGGGAAGTTCAATGAAGGTGGCGTAATCGACATTGTCGAGCTTGCGCAGCATGGGAATGACGGTATCGTCGGGCGTGCCATCGGTTTCAAACACGGAGTAGGCCTGTCCGCCCATCTCGGTACGGTAGGTGCGGCAGAAGGCGATGTTCACATGCGCGTAGGCGAGCAGGTTCGTGAGCGCGGCGAGCACGCCGGGGACGTCTTGATGCGCTACGAAGAGCGTGGAATACATACCCGAGATGTCGACGCCGACGCCGTTGATGCGGCTGATGCGCATCTTGCCGCCACCCAGGCTCTCGCCGCGGACCTGTGCCGTGGCGCCCGCATCGTCTTGCATGTCGATGTCCACGGTGTTGGGGTGGATGGAGGCGTCGTCGCCCTTAATGTCAAAGTGATACTCGAGGCCCTGTTCGCGTGCGAGATCGAAGGCCTGCTTGATGTTCTCATCGTCGGTGTCGAGGCCCAGGATGCCCGCGACGAGCGCGCGGTCGGTGCCGTGGCCGCGGTAGGTGTGTGCGAAGGAGTTCCACAGGCCAAAGGTAACCTTGGTGATGCGGCCTTCCAGCAGGCTTGCGGCAACCTGTGCACAGCGCAGGGCGCCAGCGGTGTGCGATGAGCTGGGGCCCACCATGACGGGGCCCAAGATCTCGAATGCCGAGGTCGTAGCTAGTGTTTGCGGCTTGCCTGCCATATGCGCTCCTGTTCTATCCCGTCGTCCCGAGGGGCGGGGCATAAGGTCGCCTGCTCGGACAGTCCTGCTCGCACGGAGAGCACATTAAGTGCTCTCCGGCTCGTGCGGAACTCGCGATCGAC
>CABQJJ010000052.1 GCA_902464485.1 uncultured Collinsella sp.
AAGACTGAGAGCACGGGTACTGGGCTGGAATCCTACGTTGCAAAGCTCATGGGCAACGGCTCAAACAGGACTTCGGTAACCGAGGACGAAATTCAGGTCGCCCTGAAGGATATCGATGTTTCTGACGAGCAGCTCACTGCGGTCTATTCCGCGCTGCGCAACAGCGGCATCCAGATTATCTCCGCGAGCGGAAACGACGACGCTCCCATGGACGTCGACGATGATGATAACGATACCAACGATTTCGATGACGATGAGGAACACGATTCTGGTTCACTCGACGATCACGAGCTTAAGATGGCCCGTCAGGCCGACGCTGAGATGGGTTCTTCTAAGAGTAAGAAGAAGCGTACCGTGCGTACGTCCCGCTCTCGTTCGCGCGTGCGTGGCATCGATGCCTCTACGGTTATGCTGACCGGCGACCCGGTCCGTATGTACCTCAAGGAGATCGGCAAGGTTGACCTGCTGACTGCCTCTGAAGAGGTTGACCTTGCCATGAAGATCGAGGCGGGCCTCGAGGCAACCGAGAAGCTCGAGGCTGCCGAGGCAGGAGACATCGAGCTCACCCGCGGCGAGATGCGTCGTCTTACGCGCATTGAGAACGTGGGCCTCGAGGCCAAGCAGGCACTCATCAGCGCTAACCTGCGTCTGGTCGTTTCCATCGCCAAGCGCTACGTCGGTCGTGGCATGCTGTTCCTGGACCTGATCCAGGAGGGCAACCTCGGTCTGATTCGCGCGGTCGAGAAGTTCGACTACCAGAAGGGCTTTAAGTTCTCCACATACGCGACGTGGTGGATCCGTCAGGCCATTACGCGCGCTATTGCCGACCAGGCCCGTACTATCCGTATTCCCGTGCACATGGTTGAGACCATCAATAAGCTCGTTCGCGTGCAGCGCCAGCTTCTTCAAGACCTGGGTCGCGACCCGACCCCAGAGGAAATTGGTGCCGAGATGGACATGAGCGCCGACCGCGTTCGCGAGATTCAGAAGATTTCGCAGGAGCCCGTGTCACTTGAGACTCCCATCGGCGAAGAAGAGGATTCCCAGCTTGGCGACTTTATCGAGGACTCGCAGGCCGTCGTTCCTCCCGATGCAGCCAGTTTCTCTATGCTGCAGGAGCAACTCACTCAGGTGCTCGATTCGCTCGCCGATCGTGAACGTAAGGTTATCGAGCTTCGCTTTGGCCTTGTCGATGGACATCCCCGCACGCTCGAGGAGGTCGGTCGAGAGTTTGGCGTCACACGTGAGCGTATTCGCCAGATCGAGTCCAAGACCCTGGCCAAGCTCCGCCACCCCAGCCGCAGTAGCAAGCTCAAAGACTACATCGAGTCTTAGTTATTACGGCGTTTTACCAAACGCCGTAACTGGCCGACGCTGCGCGGGCACCAGAGCGACAACTTGTCATTCAAAGAGGACGGCATGACCAGAAGGTCTATGCCGTCCTCTTTTCATGCCAATTTGTTCGCTCTGGTGCCCGCTCGCTGTCCGTCCTCTACCTGCGGCATCTCCATTGCTTGGTAGTTGGGGACGTTCCTTTTCTGACGGCACTTTAGGACACTCCTTGTCGAGCAGCTGATTTGGGTGTAGGCGGAGAAAATTTCTCAAAAAAGTTCTTGCCCTGAGCTGATTCGTCCGTATAATAAACTTCGTTGCTTGAGAGCACGCACCTATTCCTCGGTAGCTCAATGGTAGAGCACGCGGCTGTTAACCGCGCTGTTGTAGGTTCGAGTCCTACCCGGGGAGCCAGAATTTCTCAGCCCATTCTGCTGGGCTTTAAATTCCTCGGTAGCTCAATGGTAGAGCACGCGGCTGTTAACCGCGCTGTTGTAGGTTCGAGTCCTACCCGGGGAGCCAGAATTTCTCAGCCCATTCTGCTGGGCTTTAAATTCCTCGGTAGCTCAATGGTAGAGCACGCGGCTGTTAACCGCGCTGTTGTAGGTTCGAGTCCTACCCGGGGAGCCAGAATTTCTCAGCCCATTCTGCTGGGCTTTAAATTCCTCGGTAGCTCAATGGTAGAGCACGCGGCTGTTAACCGCGCTGTTGTAGGTTCGAGTCCTACCCGGGGAGCCAGGTTGTAAAACCCGTCGCTATGCGGCGGGTTTTTTCATGTCGCGATTGCTTAACGCGAACGTTACCGTATCAACATTTCGTGTCGAGGATGTAATCGTGAACCCCGTCGCCCCAACATGGCGTGGTCGTTGTAAAATATTGCAATGATTGCTCCCACGACATGGTGCTGCGAGCACCAGATAAGGAGATTCTTGTGTCTGAGACCATTAACGGCAGCCTGAGCGTCTCGAACGACGTTATTGCCGATATTGCCGGCTATGCCGCGATGACGTGCTACGGTGTCGTCGGTATGGCCGAGCAGCTCCAGGGCGCCGAGAGCGTGCGCCTGCTTGCCGGCCAGCGCCTTCGCAAGGGCGTGCTTGTCTCCGCCGACGAGAACGGCCTTACGGTCGATCTTCACGTCGTGCTCGAGAACGGCGTCAACATGAAGTCTGTCTGCCACAATCTTTCGAGCTCCGTTGCCTTTACCCTGCAGGAGATCGCCCAGATCGATCCTGCCAGCCTTAAGATCGGCATTCACATCGACGCGCTCAAGAGCCGTCTGAACTAGCATCCGAAAACGGAGATTCAAATACCCATGATTGCAAAGACCATTCGCACCTGTTTTCCGATCGCTGCGGCTGCCGTTTCCGACAAGGCCGAGGAGATCAACAAGCTCAACGTCTTCCCCGTTCCCGATGGCGACACCGGCACCAACATGTCGCTCACGTTCGCCTCGGTGACCAAGGAGCTTTCCGCCCTTCCCGCCGATGCCGATATGGAAGCCATCGCCGGCGCCATCACCCACGGCTCCCTGATGGGTGCCCGCGGCAACTCCGGTGTCATCACCTCGCAGATTCTGCGCGGCGTGGCCGAGGGCCTCGTCTCTGCCGATGAGCCCGTTACGTCCGCTAACATCGCCCATGCCTTCCGTCGCGCCGTCAAGGTAGCCTTCCAGGCCGTCCGCAAGCCCATTGAGGGCACGATCCTCACGGTCCTGCGCGACGTCTCGACCAAGGCCGACGAGTGCGAGAAGAAGAAGTTCTCTGCCGAGGATGCACTTGACGCCATCGTCGTCGAGGCCTATCAGTCCGTCGCCCGCACTCCCGATCTGCTGCCCGTCCTCAAGGAGAACGGTGTGGTCGATTCCGGCGCCTTCGGTTTTGCCATCTTCCTCGAGAACTTCGTTGCCGCCGCTCTTGGTCGCAGCACCGTGGTCGAGGATTTCTCCGCTACGTTTGACTCCGCCGGCTCTGCCCGCGATGCCGCTCTTGGTCGTGTTGAGATCGAGGCTAACGACGACTGGGAGGGCTCGGAGTTCCGCTACTGCAACGAGTTCCTCTTTAAGGCCGACGCCCCGTTTGACGAGGACGAGTGCCTTAAGTTCCTAGGCTCCATGGGCGACTGTGAGTTGCTCGTGGGCGCCTATCCCGACTACAAGATCCACGTGCACTCCAACACGCCCAACCTGGTGCTCGAGCACATGCTGCAGCTCGGTCAGATCTATGAGGTCTTTATCCACAACATGGAGATGGAGGCCCACGACCGTACCGCCAAGATTCACGAGGACCAGGAAAAGGCCGCCGAGCCCGCCAAGGCCCTGGGCTTTGTCGCCGTTGCCGCCGGTTCCGGCGAGGCCGACATCCTCAAGTCCCTCGGTGTCGATGTGATCGTGTCTGGTGGCCAGACCATGAACCCCTCGACCGCCGACCTGCTGGGCGCCGTGGACCAGGTCAACGCGACTTCGGTCATCATCTTGCCCAACAACGGTAACATCCGCATGGCCGCCGAGGCCGCTGCTTCTGCCTGCACCGACAAGAAGGTTTCTGTCGTTCCCACCAAGACTGTTCCGCAGGCCTTCTCCGCGCTGTTCGCGGTCCTGCCCGATTCCGAGCTCGAGGATGCCGTCGCCGCTATGGTCGACGCCATCAGCGAGGTTCGTGACGGCGAGGTCACGCGTGCCGTTCGCGACTCCAGCGCCTCCGACGGTTCGCCGATTCACTCCGGTGACGTCATGGGCATTATCGCCGGCTCCATCGACGTGGTCGGCTCCGATGTCAAGCAGGTTACGCTCGACTGCATCAACCGTATGCAGGAGGAAGAGGAGGGCGATGCGCTGACGATTCTAGCCGGCGAGGAGCTGTCCGACGAGGCCTTCCAGGAGATCGTCGACGCCATCGAGGAAGCCCAGCCCGATTTGGAGATCGACGCCCATCGTGGCGAGCAGCCGCTCTATCCCGTGATCTTCTCGATCGAGTAGGCATCTGCCCATGTCCGAGCTGTGCTCCGTGCCGCGCGTCTCGGAGCGCTTTGCCCAGAGCAATGCGCTCGAAGAGGATATCGCGCGACTCAAATATGTTTCGGGTAAACGCGAGGAGGCCCTTCGCCGTCTAGGAATTCGGACGGTGAGGGACCTCCTTCTCCATATTCCCCATCGGTATCTTGACTTCACCCGTTCATGGTCCATCGAGATGGCTCCCATCGGCACCGTGTGCACCATCATTGCCACGGTCGACCGTATCGTGCAAAAGCAGCCCCGTCCGCGTATGCAGGTGACCGAGGTGTCGCTCGTGGACGAGACGGGCGTGCTGCAAATTGCCTTTTTCCGTCAGCCTTGGATTGCCCAGCAGCTCAAAAAGGGCGATCGACTGGCCGTTATGGGTAAGGTCGAGTTTGCCTACGGTTTTAAACAGATGGCCTCGCCTCATTTTGAAAAGCTTGAGGATGGTCGTGCCGCGGGTACCATTTTGCCGGTCCACTACGTAAGTGACGGCGTGAGTCAGGCATGGATGCGTCGCATCGTGAGCGGTGCTCTTGAGCTCGTCGGTAATCCCTTTGACCCCATCCCGGCACCGCTGCGCACAAAGCGCAAGCTCATGAGCAATGCCCGCGCGCTTCGTTCGATCCACTTTCCCTCGAGTATGGCCGAGCGCGATATTGCGCGCCGCCGTTTGGCCTATGAGGAGTGCCTGTACCTGCAGCTCGCGCTGCGGCTGCGCAATGACGGCGGCTTGGTCGAGGTGGTTCCCTACGCCCACACCGCGGGCGAGCACCTTGTTGCTCTTAAGCAGGCCCTGCCATTTTCGCTGAGCGACGAGCAGGAGGCCGCATTCCAGGATATTTTGCACGATATGTGCGATGGTGCGCGCGTCATGAACCGTCTGCTGCTGGGCGACGTCGGTACCGGCAAAACGGCCGTTGCCGCGTGTGCGTTGGCGGTAGCCGTCGATAGCGGCACCCAGGCCTGCGTCATGGCGCCTACGGGCGTGCTGGCTCGTCAGTATGCCGATAAGACCGGCCCTTTGCTCTCTCAGGCTGGCATGTCCTGGGCGCTCCTGACGGGCGCCACGCCGGCGGCGGAGCGCGAGCGCATCCATGTGCAGCTGGAATCGGGCGAGCTTGACGTGCTCTTTGGCACTCATGCCGTGCTTTCCGAAGACGTGAATTTTAAGCACTTGTCGCTCGTGGTCATCGACGAACAACACCGCTTTGGCGTGGGCCAGCGCAACGCCTTGCGCGCGAAGGGCCCCGGCGCGGACCTGCTCGTCATGACGGCGACGCCCATCCCGCGCACGTTGGCGCTCTCGGTCTACGGCGACCTGGAAACGAGCATCATCCGCCATCGTCCCGTCCCAGGTGCCGGCGTGACGACGCGCGTCCTCACCGAGTCGAGCCGCGACCTGGCCTATTGTGCCATCCGTGAGGCGCACGAGAAGGGACAGCAGGCCTACGTGATCTGTCCGCTTGTGGAGCCGAGTGACTCGGCCGACGAGCTCGAGGATGTGCCCGGTATAGCCCGTGACGACGAGGGCCGCGTGACCGTCCCCGTGCCGCTGCACGATACGGCGACCGAGCTCGACCGCCTGCGCCTGGCGCTGCCGGGCCTTACTATCGAACGCCTCCACGGCCGCATGCGGGCGGGGGAGAAGGATCGCGTGATCGACGCCTTTAAAAGCGGCGAGATTGATGTGCTCGTCTCGACCACCGTGGTCGAGGTGGGCGTCGACGTGCCCAACGCCACCGTCATGGTCATCGAGAACGGCGAGCGCTTTGGTTTGGCCGCCCTGCATCAGCTTCGCGGTCGTGTGGGCCGTGGCGGCGTGGCGGGCACATGCCTGGTAATGACGCACTCCAAGGGCAACGGCGGCACATCGGCGGCACAAGATCGCCTGCAGTCGCTCGAGAAGACCGCAGATGGCTTTACGCTCGCGCAGATGGACCTACGCCTTCGCCACGAGGGCGAAATCTTGGGTTACCGTCAACACGGTGGCGTGACCCTGCGTTTTGTCGACCTTGATGCCGACGAGGAGTTCATCGAGTGGGCGCATTTGGACGCGGTCGAGCTCTTGCGGTATGCTAGCAATCTTGACTCTGTGGCGACGCGTCCTTTGCGTGATGCGGTTGCCAAGCGATATCGACATATTTTTAAGGAGGTCAGCGGAGGATGAGAATCATCGGCGGTGAATGGCGCGGTCGCAAGATCGAAGAGCCGCGCGGTCGCGATGTTACGCGTCCGACGACCGATCGCGTGCGCGAAGCGTGCGCATCCATGGTCCTATCGGCCTTCGACTTCGATTTGGACGAGGTCCGCGTACTGGATGCCTTTGGCGGTTCCGGTGCCCTGGGCATCGAGATGCTCTCGCGGGGCTCCCGTTCGCTCACGACGTTCGAGATCGATCGCAATGCCGCGAGGCTCATTACCAAGAATATCGAGTCGCTCTGCCGCGATCGCGCGCGTTGGCGTGTGGTGACGGGCGATGTCCTTGCGAGCGCTTCGCGCGCCCGCGTGCCGGGCGGCCCCTTCGATCTGGTCTTGCTCGACCCGCCCTATGCTTTTGGTGCCGAGCCGGTCGAGGAGCTGCTGCAGAACCTGGCCCAGCAGGGTCTGCTCGCCCCGGGCGCCTATGCTCTGTTTGAGCATGCTGCCGCCGACGCGGGCGCACATCCTGCCGGCTTTGTAACCGTGCGTGAGAAACGCTATGGCATCACCTCGGTCGACCTGCTCCGTTGGGTCGGCGAGGGCGAGGATGACGATACCGCCACCGATGCCGATCGCAGCGACGGCACGACGTTTCAGGAGGATGCCCATGAGTGACACCATTAACCGCGTCATCGTTCCGGGTACCTTCGATCCCATCACGTTTGGCCATATCGACGTCATCCGCCGCGCCCGCCGCATCTTTCCCAGTGTGATCGTGGCCGTTGCCGAGTCGCAGGGCAAAAACGGCGTGGGCACCACCTTTATGCTTGACGAGCGCGTGGCGCTGGCCCGTGAGGCACTCGGTGATATCGATGGCGTCGAGGTCCTGCCCTTTACCGGCCTGCTCGTCGACTTTGCTCGTGAGCAGGGTGCTGGTGCCGTGGTCAAGGGCCTGCGAGCCATGACCGACTTCGAGTACGAGCTGCAGCAGGCCGATCTCAACTATCGCCTCGACAACGAGCTCGAGTCCATCTTTGTCATGAGCGCTCCGCAGTATGGCTACATCTCGAGCTCGGTGGTTCGTCAGATTGCCTCGCTCGGAAGCGACGTGTCGACGTTTGTGCCGCCCAATGTGGTCGAAGCGCTTAAGCATCGCTTTTCGTGACGTTTCATATTGCCTGATGGCATGTGGTAAACTAGCACGATGATATGTTACCTATGAAAGGAGACCGGATGCCGGGCGAGAATTTTCCTGGCGACAGGATCGTGAGCCTTGTCGAGGAGCTCGAGGGGCTCATCGAAGAGGCTAAGACGCCGTTCGGCAAGAATGCCCAGATGAAGGTCATCGATGCCGACGTCTTCTTTAACATCCTTGACGAAATCCGCATGAGCTATCCCGAGGAGTGGCAAAAGTCCCGCCGCATTCTTAAGGAGCGCGACGAGCTTATGGCTTCCGCCGCCGCTCAGGCCGACTCCATCATTGCAGATGCTCAGCAGCAGGCGCTCACCATTGCCGGTGAGCAGGAGATCGTCCGCTTGGCGCAGCAGCAGGCCGACGATATCCGCGATCGTGCCCAGCAGTACGAGCGCGAGACGCGCTATGCTGCCGAGGATTACGCCGAGCAGGTCTTTACGCACCTCGAGGAGAACCTCAAGAGCCTGACCGGCACCGTTACCCGTTGCCGTCAGCAGCTCAACGAGGGCGCCGCCCAGCAGAATGGTCAGTGGTAATGGCTGAGTTCCCGAGCGTTACCGTCGATCTTTCCGAGCAGCTCGAGTTTCCCGGAGACTCGTATCCGCTGACCGGCAAGGTCGATGTTGCTGCCTACACGGTGGGCGAGAAGGAGTACCAGCTGCAGGACGGTATCGACTATGACGTGGTCTTTACCAATGCCGGCACCGGTGTTCTGCTTACCGGCATGGTTCGCGCGCACGCCACCGGCGAGTGCGACCGTTGCCTGGAGCCTGCCTCGTTCGACATTGCCGGCGAGATCGAGGAGTTCTATCTCTTCCATGAGCCCGAGGACCCCGAGGCCTACGAAGACGGCTACGAGCTCCTGGGCGAGGATCGCGTCGTCGATCTGGGCGGGCCCATCAACGATGCCGTTGTCATGGACACGCCGTTTGTGGTGCTCTGCAAGCCCGATTGTCGCGGTCTTTGTCCCGTCTGCGGCGCTAATCTCAACGTGGAGCAATGCGATTGTGCTGCCCAAGCCGAGGCCGAATGGGCCGAAGCCACGGAAAATCCATTTGCAGCATTGAAGAATCTCAAGCTTGACGAGTAAAACTGTGGTAGTATCGCTACTTGCGCGTAATCGCCACACTGGATAGTTCATAAGGAAGGTCACTATGCCCGTACCTAAACAAAAGCAGGGTCGTATCCGCACTCACACCCGCCGTTCCGCCAACATGAAGATTTTGGCTGCGGCTCAGTCCACGTGCCCCCGTTGCGGTGCTGTCAAGCTCCCGCACCACGTGTGCCCTAGCTGCGGTTTCTACAAGGACCGCGAGGTTATCGTTACCGAGTAACGATATACTCTGGATACGATGCCGTTCCAACTGGAACCACAATGGCCGGCTCATTGAGTCGGCCATTTTTGTATAAGGAGCATGTATATGAGTAACGTTCGCGTTTGTGTAGACGTTGTGGGTGGAGACGAGAAGCCGCAGGTTGTCCTCGACGGTATCGAGGCGGCGCTTGCGGCGGATCCCGATATCGAGGTCCTGGCTGCCGGTCCCGCCGAAATCGTTAATCCCTTTGCCGCCTCCCATGCGCGCGTCGAGGCCCTGGAGGCACCCGACGTTATCGCCATGGACGACGATCCCATTCGCGCCGTGATGACCAAGCGTAAGTCGTCGATCGTTCTTTCTTGCCGCGCCATTAAGAAGGGCAACGCGGACGCGTTCTTCTCCGCCGGCTCTACCGGTGCCATGACAGCTGCCGCCACCGCCTATGTGACGCCGTTTAGGTATCAGGCCGAAGGCAAGAAGCAGCCGGTGCGTCCGTGCCTGACCAATGCGCTGCCCAATCGTGCCGGCGGTCTGACGGTGCTGTGCGACATGGGTGCCAACCCCGATGTCGAGGTGGACGATATGGTGCGCTTTGCGCAGATGGGTAGCGCCTATGCGCGCGTCGTCTTGGGCATTGAACATCCCCGCGTGGGCCTGCTCGCCAATGGCACCGAGGACGAGAAGGGTTCCAACTTTACCAAGGCCTGTTTCCCCGCTATGAAGGCCGCAGTTCCGGGCTTTGTGGGCAACTGCGAAGGCACCGATCTCACCTCGGGCAATTTCGATGTCGTTGTTGCCGACGGCATGTCGGGCAATATCGCTCTCAAGGCTACCGAGGGCGCTGCCAAGTTTTTGCTGCAGGAGCTCAAGGGCGCCTTTATGTCCTCGCTCGGCACCAAGATCGCCGCGCTGCTCATCAAAAAGCAGATGCGCGAGATTAAGGCAAAGCTCTCTGGCGATGCCAAGGGCGGCGCCATCCTGCTGGGTCTGCGCGGTGTGGTCTTGATCGGCCACGGCGCTACGTCGGTCGAGGCCGTCAAAAACGGCACGCTCGCCGCGGCTGAGGCCGTTCGTGCCGGACTGGTCGAGAACGTCGCCAACTCCATGGACGGCATCGTTTTATAACAGCGGCGTTATGCGCCTCGGGGCGTGCGTCGTGGGGTAGAATCAGAACCGTGTCTTGGTACCGCCCGGGCGGTACCATTCTTTTGGTATTCATGCACTATGAGAGGAAGCGCTATGGACCGCTCCGAAATCTTCGACAAGATCGCCGAGGTCACTGCTGACGTTCTGGGCGTCGATGTTGCCGAAATTAGCGATGAGACCACCTTTGACGACCTCGATGCCAACTCGCTCGAGCGCCTGCAGCTGGTTACGGCTATCGAGGACGAGTTCGACCTCGAGATCGATGATGAGACCCTGCTCTCGCTCAACTCTGTCGCCGACGCCGTCGACGCTATCGAAGCTGCCAAGGAGGCCTAAGTTTTGGCTTTATCCGAACGACTTACGCGCGCCCAGGAGATCCTGGGCCACGAGTTCAATGACAAGGTGCTGCTGCGCGCCGCCCTCACGCATCCTTCGGCCGTCGAAGGCCAGCCAGTCTCGGCAAGCTACGAGCGCTTGGAGTTTTTGGGCGATTCCATTTTGGGCGCCGTCGTCGCCCGTTCGCTCTTTGAGTCCTATCCCGAGTTTGACGAGGGCAAGCTCACCCGCTTGAAGGTGTCGCTCGTCTCGGGCGCCACGTTGTCGGAAGTGTCCCACGAGCTGGGTATCGACGACATCATCATCTTTGGTGCCTCCGAGACCGGAACGGGCGCACGCGGCCTGCATTCGGCGCTCGAGAACGTTTATGAGTCGCTCGTGGGCGCGCTATACCTGGATGCCGGCTGGGATGCTGCGGCGGAGTTCATTCACCGTACGCTTAAGCCGCACCTGGCTTCCGAGCGTGCCGAGCATCCTGCGAACCCCAAGTCGTTTTTGCAGGAGTGCGTGCAGGCCGACGGCCACGAGCCTCCCGCGTATAAGCTGGTCGGCTCCGAGGGCCCCGCGCATGCGCCCACCTTTACCGCTGTGGTGCTCATCGACGGTATTCGTCAAGGCCGCGGCACCGGTTCCTCTAAGAAGGAAGCCGAGGGAGCCGCCGCGCTCGAGGCGCTTGACCGCATGGGTTACACCACCAATGGCGTGATTCTCAACAAGAAGCCTGTTTAAGCGAGGAACCGTGTATCTCAAGTCC
>CABQJJ010000053.1 GCA_902464485.1 uncultured Collinsella sp.
GTGCATGTCGACTCCACCGCCCACACCATCGACGAGGTCGTCCGCATTATCGAGGACCTCATCAACCAAAGGAGGTAGCCCATGCGCCTGTTTAAGCAGACGCCCGAGGATTACTACAACGCCCCTTATGCCGAGTTCCCCGCGCTCATCCGCGGCACCGTCTTCGTGGTCATGGCAATCCTTTGGGCTTTCTCCAAGCTCATGTGGCGCTGGAAGGTAGAGGACGCCGATCTGCTGTTTGAACGCCAGGAAGGCCGCGGCAGCGTGGTCATCTGCAACCACACCTCGATGGCCGAGCTCCTGGCTGTAGAGACGGCGCTGTTCTTTGGCGGCCGCCGCATTCGCCCCATTTTTAAGTCCGAGTTTGCCAAGAGCAAGATCGTACGCTGGGCCTTTAGCCGTGTGGGCGGTATTCCCGTCGAGCGCGGCACCGCCGACATGAAGTGTCTGCGTGCCGCCCAGCATGCGTTGCAGCGCGGCGAGGACGTTCTAATCTTCCCCGAGGGCACGCGCATTCGTTCGCGCGAGATCAAACCCGAGGTCCACGGCGGCTTTGCGCTCATCGCCCAGATGGGCAAGGCACCCGTGAACCCGCTCGCTATCTGTGGCTGGTCCGACATCACGCCTGCGGGCAAAAAGATCATGCGTCCCAAGAAGTGCTGGATCCGCGCCGGCAAGGCCGTCTCGCTTTCCAACGCGCCGGCCGGGCTTAAGCGCACGGAGCGTCTGGCCTGGTTTGAGTCCGAGGCCATGAACCGCGTCTACGCCATGCGCGATGAGCTGTGCGCCGAGCATCCGGGCAGGTTCTAACCATGGACGAGAACGTTATGGGCGCCACCGCGACTGCGTCCGACCAGGACGGCGCGTCCACCATCGAGATCGCAGCCCATGCCGGCACCTGCTACGGCGTGCAGCGCGCGCTCGACATGGCGCTGGCCGCCGCGCCGCAGGCAGGGGAGAGCGCTCAGGTCCATACCCTGGGACCGCTCATCCACAACCCCATCGTGGTGAGCGAGCTCGCCGAGGCTGGCATTGGCTTGGCCGAGACACTGGACGACGCAGCATCGGGCACCGTAATCATCCGCGCCCACGGCGTGGTGCCGCAGGTAATCGATGCGGCCCACGATCGCGGTCTTACCGTGGTCGACGCCACCTGCCCCTACGTGAAAAAGGTCCACGTGGCGGCGGAGCGCCTGGTACGCGAGGGCTACCACGTGGTAGTCGTGGGCGAGCCGGGCCACCCGGAAGTCGAGGGCATCCTGGGCCACGCCGGCGATGACGCGCATGTCGTAAGCTGTGCCTCCGATGCGGACGCGCTGCCGCTCAAGGGCAAGGTGGGCCTCGTCGTGCAGACCACCCAGACCGCACAGAACCTCGCCGAGGTCGTAGCTACCATCACCCCGCGCGTGCAGGAACTGCGCGTAATCAACACCATCTGCGCTGCTACGAGCGAGCGCCAGCAGGCCGCCGCCGCACTTGCCAACCGCTGCGACTGCATGGTCGTCGTGGGCGGCAAAAACTCCGGCAACACCCGCCGCCTGGCACAGATTTGCTCAGACGCCTGCGAGCGCACGCATCATATCGAGGAGGCAAGCGAGCTCGAAGCCGCGTGGTTTACCGACGCTCACCACATCGGTATCACCGCCGGCGCCTCCACCCCGCAAGAACACATCGAACGCGCCGTCGCGCGCATCAAGGAGCTTTGCCGCTAATCATGGACCAGACCGTACCCGCATACGCCGCCGAGGTGGCCGATTACGGGCGCAGCCGCGACCCCGAGCCGGGTGAGGGCGCGTTCGTAAAAAGCGTGCGTCCCGAATCGCCCGCGTGGGATGTGGGTATCGAGCCGGGCATGCGCGTGCTCACGGTCAACGGCGAGGCACTCACCGACATGATCGTGTGGCTCTGGGAGGCCGACGACGACACCGTCGATCTTGAGGTTTTCGATCCGCGCGACAACAGCGTCACCCCCGTGGAGCTCGACCGTTTCCCGGGAGAGGACTGGGGCCTTGAGTTCGATGGCCCCATTTTCGATGGCATGCGCACCTGTGTGAACGCCTGCGTGTTCTGCTTTATGACCATGCTGCCCAAAGGCGGCCGCTCAACGCTTTATATTCGCGATGACGACTACCGCCTGAGCTTTTTGCAGGGCAACTTTGTCACGCTCACGAACCTCTCCGACGAAGATGTTCAAAACGTCATCCAACGCAACATGAGCCCCATGAACGTGTCGGTCCATGCCGTAAGCCCCGACGTCCGCCGCCGCATGATGGGCCGCAACGCCCAGCGCGGCATGGACGTACTCGAGGCCATCATGGCCGCCGGCATCGAGATTCACGCGCAGATTGTGCTGTGTCCCGGCATGAACGACGGCGAGGAGCTGGAAAAGACTCTACGCTTTTGCGAGGAGCACGAGCAGATCACGAGCCTGGGCATCGTGCCGTTGGGCTTTACCAAGCACCAGAATCGCTTTACCTGGTCATACAGCGACAAACCTGAGCTCGCGCGTGAGACCATTGCCATGATCCGTCCCTACCAGGATCGTGCCTACGAGCGCTTTGGCCGCCACACCTTTCAGATGAGCGATGAGTTCTATCTGGACGCCGGCATCGAGCCTCCCGAGGCGGACTTTTACGACGGCTACCCGCAGTACTACGACGGCATCGGCATGATTCGCTCGTATCTGGATGAGACCGACGACGTGCTTGCCGCTGACGCAGAGCGTCTAGCCCACGTCCGCGCTGGCATCGCCGAGCGCAGCCAGCGCCTCTTATGCCTTTCCGGCGCCAGCGCGCGCGATACCGTGGCGCGCTTTGTGGAGTCTCCACGTGGCCTTGCCGGCACCGTCACAGCCATCAAAAACCGCTACTTTGGCGGTAACGTGGACGTGACCGGCCTCATCGTCGCCTGCGACATCTTAGAGCAGCTTCCGCAGGACCTGTCGGGGGTTATGCTCTTTGTGCCTAAGCTCATGTTCAACGCTGACGGCATGACGCTTGACGAGTATCATCGTGACGATTTACTCGCAAGCCTTAACCACCGCGGCGCCGAGGTTCATGTGGTGTCGACCATGCCGCATGAGCTGCTCGATACCCTGGAGCACATCCTTGGCATTGTGCCTGCCGACTCTACCAATTCCGCTGACCCTACCCATTAAAGGAGTGCAGATGAAACCTATCGTCGCCGTCGTCGGACGCCCCAACGTGGGCAAGTCCACGCTCGTCAACCGCCTGGCCCAGACCTCGGACGCCATCGTCCATGAGTCCCGCGGCGTCACGCGCGATCGCTCATACCACACGGCCGATTGGAACGGCCGCGAGTTCACCATCGTCGACACGGGCGGCATCGAGCCGCTCAAGAGCGATGACGTCTTTGCCACGTCCATCCGCGACCAGGCTCTCGCCGCCGCCGAGGAAGCCGCCGTCATCCTGTTTGTGGTCGACGGCCGCACCGGCGTCACCGAGGAGGACGAATCGGTCGCTCGCATGCTCAAGCGCTGCGACAAGCCGGTTTTTCTGCTGGTAAACAAGCTCGACAACCCCGATCGCGAGAACGACAGCATCTGGGAGTTCTATTCGCTCGGCATCGGTGAGCCCACGCCGCTCTCGGCCCTGCATGGCCACGGCACGGGCGACCTGCTCGACGATATCGTGGCCCTGCTTCCGGAAGAAGAGGACGAGGTCGCCGACGAGTTCCCCGACGCGCTGAACGTGGCCATCATCGGCCGCCCCAATGCCGGTAAGTCGTCGCTGTTCAACCGCATCCTGGGCGCCGACCGCTCTATCGTGTCCAACATTGCTGGCACGACGCGCGATGCCATCGACACCGTCGTGGAGCGCAACGGCAAGCACTACCGCATGGTCGACACCGCGGGTATTCGCAAGAAGAGCACCGTGTACGAGAACATCGAGTACTACTCGATGGTCCGCGGCCTGCGCGCCATCGATCGCGCCGACGTGGCGCTGCTCGTCGTCGACGCCTCCGTGGGCGTTACCGAACAGGACCAGAAGGTCATGGGCTTGGCCATCGAGCGCGGCTGTGCCATCGTCGTGCTGCTCAATAAGTGGGACCTGCTCGACGACGATCGCAAGCGCGAGGCCTGCATGGAGACCATCGACCGCCGTCTGGGCGTCATGGCTCCCTGGGCCCAATACCTGCGCATCTCTGCCCTTACCGGCCGCAGCGTCGAGAAGATCTGGGCGATGGTCGACGCCGCCGAGAAGACGCGCTCGCAAAAGATTACCACCTCGCGCCTCAACACTTTCCTCACCGACCTGCGCGAGTTCGGCCACACCGTGGTGGACGGCAAGCGCCGCCTGCGCATGCACTACGTGACTCAGACGGGCATCAACCCGCCGACGTTCACGTTCTTCGTCAACCACAGCGACCTGGTCAACGACACCTACCAGCGCTACGTGGAGAACCGTATGCGCTCGACCTTCGATTTTGCCGGCACGCCCATTCGACTCTTCTTTAGGAAGAAGGAGCAAAAGGATGCATAATCCGATTCTTCTGACCGCCATCTGCGCCGTGGTCTCGTTCTTTATCGGAGCGATTCCGTTTGGCCTGATCCTGGGACGCGTGTTCAACCACACCGACATTCGCAAGGCGGGCTCCGGCAACATCGGCACCACTAACGCGCTGCGCGTGGCCGGCCCCAAGGTCGCGGCACTCACGCTGCTGCTCGACTGCCTGAAGGGTGCCATCTGCGTCATTATCGCGCGTCCGCTTATCGCCGATCTAGGCTATGGTTTTCCGCCGAACATCATGGCGCCTGGAGCCCCCGGCGACTGGATGCTCGGTGTCATCTGCCTGGCAGCGGTATGGGGCCACATCTTCTCGCCCTACCTCAACTTCCACGGCGGCAAGGGCATCGCCGTGGGTCTGGGCGTTATCCTCGCCTGGTACTGGCCCATCGGACTTTCGCTGCTGGGCATGTTTATCGTGGCCGTCGCCATCACCAAGTTTGTGTCGGTAGGCTCGCTTGCCGCCGCCATCGGCCTTCCCATCGCCGCTTGTGCGGTCTTTCCGTACAGCAGCCTGGGCCTCAAGTTTTGCATGGCGACGATCGGCATCACCGTGGTGTGGGCCCATCGCGCGAACATCAAAAAGCTCATGACCGGTAAGGAGTCCAAGCTCTCGTTTACCAAGCGCGTCACCGAGCCCGACGATAAGTAGGAGAGAGTCATGAATGTTGCGCTGATTGGCTCTGGCTCCTGGGGAACCGCCATCGCCGGCCTCGCCGCCGCGCGAGCCGAGCGCGTGACCATGTGGGCCCATAGCGAGCAGACGGCCGCCGGCATTAACGCCGAGCACCGTAATCCCCGCTATCTGGTGGACTACGAGCTGCCGGATAACGTCGTCGCCACGACGGATCTTGCCCAGGTGCTCGACGGCGCCGGGGCCATCATCTTTGCCGTGCCTTCGACGCACCTGCGAAGCGTGTGCCATCAGGCGGCGCCGTTCATCGCGGACAAGACGCCGGTCCTGTGCCTCACCAAGGGCATCGAGCCCGAGTCCGGCCTGCTTATGAGCGAGGTCATTGCCAGCGAGATCGGCAACGACCGGCGCGTGGCGGCCCTCTCGGGCCCCAATCATGCCGAGGAGATTTGCCGCGGCGGGCTCTCTGCCGCCGTCATCGCCAGCGAGGATCCGCAGGTAGGGGAGACCTTTAAGGAGCTGCTGCTGTCCACGGCCTTCCGCATCTACCTGTCGCAGGATATGACCGGCGTCGAGGTATGCGGCGCCATGAAGAACGTTATCGCCATCGTGTGCGGCATCTCCGCCGGCTCGGGCGCGGGCGACAACACACTTGCCCTCATCATGACGCGCGGCTTGGCCGAGATCAGCCGCCTGGTGCACGCCCGCGGCGGCCAGGCCATGACCTGCATGGGGCTTGCCGGCATGGGTGACCTCATTGCCACCTGCACCTCCGAGCATTCGCGCAACCGCACCTTTGGCTACGAGTTTGCCCACGGCGTTTCGCTCGACGAATATCAGACGCGCACGCATATGGTAGTGGAGGGCGCCG
Organism: uncultured Collinsella sp.; assembly: GCA_902464485.1. Lineage (GTDB taxonomy): Bacteria > Actinomycetota > Coriobacteriia > Coriobacteriales > Coriobacteriaceae > Collinsella. The sequence goes on from CABQJJ010000053.1 coordinate 6,032, forward strand.
TCGCCGCCCGTAGCGTGAGCGAGCTCGCCCGTTCACTGGGCGTAGACATTCCGCTCACCTTTGCCGTGGAGCAAACGCTCTACAACGGTGTTACTTTGGATAGGGCGCTCGAGATCCTTACCGACCGCGTCCCCTCTCAAGAGTTCTACGGACTCAACGACTAGCGCAGAAAGGCTACTACCATGGGTTCCATCAAAATCGCTCCGTCTGTCCTTTCGGCCGACATGGCCAACCTCAAGGGCGAGCTCGACAAGATCGCCGGCGCCGACTACGTGCACTTTGACGTCATGGACGGTCACTTTACCGGCAACCTCACCTTTGGCGTCGATATCCTCAAGGCCGTCAAGCGCTCCACCGACGTGCCGGTCGATGCGCACCTGATGGCGTCGAACCCCGACGAGACGGTTGATTGGTACGCCGATGCCGGTGCCGATATGATCACTGTGCACTACGAGGCCTCCACGCACCTGCACCGCACGCTCACGCACCTGCAGCAGCGCGGCGTCAAGGCCGGTGTGGTGCTCAACCCCGCCACGCCCGTCTGCGTGCTCGAAAGCATCATCGATGTTGTCGACATGGTGCTGCTCATGAGCGTGAACCCCGGCTTTGGCGGCCAGAGCTTTATCCCCGGTACCATTGCCAAACTGCACGAGCTCAAGGCCATGTGCGAGCGTCACGGCGTTTCGCCCCTCATCGAGGTCGACGGCGGTATTTCTTCCAAAAACATTGCCGAGGTCGTTAAGGCTGGCGCCAACGTGCTCGTGGCCGGTTCCGCCGTATTTAAGTCCGAAGATCCCGCTGCCGAGGTTGCGCTGCTGCAGAAGCTGGGCAACGAAGCTGCACAGGAGGCATAAACCCTTATGACCGCAGGTCAAAACCGCATACCCGTGAATCTTGACTATGCCGCCTCGACGCCCATGCGCGCCGAGGCGCTCCTTGCGCAGCGCGAGTACGACGACAGCGAGCTTGCCGGCGTCAACCCTAACTCGCTGCACTCGCTCGGCCGCAAGGCCGCTGCGCGCCTAGAAGTGGCGCGTCGCGAGATTGCCCGCAGCTTTGGCGCGCGCGTCCGACCGTCCGAGATCATCTTGACCAATGGCGGTACCGAGGCAAACCAGCTGGCGCTCCTTGGACTTGCCGAGGGCGCACGTCAGCGCGATCGCAAGCGCGATCGTGTCATCGTTTCGGCCATCGAGCACGATTCGATTCTGGACAACCTGCCGCTGCTGCGTGCCGCCGGTTTTACCGTCGACCTGGTGCAGCCCTGCCGCGCGGGCTACATTGAGCCCGCAGCGCTCACGGAGCTTCTCGGCAACGATGTTGCGCTCGTGAGCATTATGGTTGCCAATAACGAGACCGGTGTGGTGCAGCCCATCCGCGAGCTTGCCGCCGCCGCGCACGCCGCGGGCGCCCTGTTCCATACCGACGCCATCCAGGGTTATCTGCATATCCCGTTCGATGTACACGAGCTGGGCGTTGACGCCATGACCGTTGCCGCACACAAGATTGGCGGCCCCGTGGCCTCTGGCGCGCTCTACCTTAAGAGCCGCACGCCGTTGCGCCCTCGCATCTTCGGCGGCGGACAGGAGGCCGGCCGTCGTGCCGGCACGCAGGACCTGCGCACGCAGCTGGCTTTTGCCGCTGCTGCCTCAGCGCTGTTGCCGACCGTGGCCCAGGAGCGCGCGACGCTGCAGGCCTTGTCCGACAAACTCTACGCCACGCTTACAGCCCATCCGCACATTCACGCCACGATGGGCGACTACGCGCAGGCAGATCGCCTGCCCGGCATGGTTTCAATCTACGTTGACGGCATGGACTCCGAAGAGCTCATCATCAAGCTCGACGCCGCCGGTTTTGAGGTGTCGGCCGGCTCTGCCTGCTCGAGCGGCAGCATGGACCCGAGCCATGTGCTCAGCGCCATGGGCATTGGCCGCGAGCAGGCTCTCGGCGCCCTTCGCATCTCGTTTGATGACCGCGTGAACCCGGCCGACCTGGACGACTTTGCTCAGGCGCTGCTGTCGATCGTGGGTGCCGCATGATCGTTGCCAATCTCGAGCGCGCCCTGTTGGCGCGCTATCCCAAGACGGACGCCGAACCTTGGGACCATGTAGGCTTATCCGTAGGCGACCCCGATGACGAGATCCGCGGCGTGGCCTGCGCACTCGACGCCACCAGGGCCAACGTGCACCTCGCCTTGGAGGCCGGTGCTAACGTGTTGCTCACGCATCATCCCGTCTACATCAAGGCGCCCGAGGCGTTTTGCCCGCCCAGTGCGATGCGTCCCCAGTGCAGCGCGGCGCTCTACGAGGCGGCCCGCTGCGGGATGAGCATTATTTCGCTCCATACCAATCTGGACCGCTCGCACGAGGCGCGCGTCTGCCTGAGCGAGTTGCTGGGCGCCGCGCCCGTGAGCTCGCTAGAGCACGTGGACGACCCCGAGGCGACAGGCCTGGGCGCGTTTGCAACGCTCAACGACCCGTGCACGCTACGCGATCTTGCCGTCCGTGCTGCTACGGCCTTCGGAAGCGATCCACGCGTATGGGGCGATGCCAAGCGCCCGCGCCGCACCGTCGCCATTCTGGGCGGCTCCCTCGGCGACTTTGGCGAGCTTGCCATCGCCGCCGGTGCGGATGTCATCGTGACCGGAGAGGCGGGCTACCACGTAGCGCAAGACCTTGCCTTGCGCGGGCTACCGGTGATCTTGCTCGGTCACGATCGCTCCGAGGAGCCGTTCGTGGATATCTTGATGAACTCTGCGGTTGACGCCGGGGTCGACCCCCGTCATGCGATTAAAATACTGAACCCTTGCCAATGGTGGACTGTGACAAAAGGAGAGAACTTATGAGCGCCGGCGCTACGCTACTCAAGCTGCAACAGATCGATTTGGAGCTCGCACGCAATAAGAGCGAACTTGCCAATATGCCGGAGCTCAAGGAGCTCGCCTCAAAGCGCAAAACCTATGTAAAGCTTAAGTCCGAGATGACCAAGCTCTATGCTCAGCGCAAGGACCTCGATATTGAGCTGGACGATCTCAACACCACCGAGATCCAAACCAACAACGCCATCGAGGCCGCCAAGAAACGCCACGTCGACGGCTCTGACTATCGCGAGGTCCAGGATCTGGAAAACGAGCTCGCCACCCTGGCCAAACGCCTGGACAAGATCGAGCACACCCGCAAGGACGTCGTTGTCGCCCATAAGGAAGCACTTGACCGCGAGGCTCGCGCGCAGGCCATCATCTCCAAGTTCGAGGAGGGCGTAAAGGCCGATACCAAGGCCGCCCGTGCCAAGGCTGCCGATCTGCAGGCTCAGATCGATGCCGCCACCAAGGAGCGCACCGCGCTTGCCGCCACGCTGCCGACCGACGTGCTCAACGATTACGAGCGTCTGCTCAAGCAGTTCCGCGGTCTGGCCGTCGAGACCATCAAGGGCAACATCCCCACGGTCTGCCATACCGCGCTGCAGGCGTCGTCAATGAGTGACCTCAACCATGACGGCAGCGAGATTACGCACTGCCCGTACTGCCACCGCCTGCTCGTGCTCCCCAGCAAGGAAGCTTAAACGATGGCGGCACCCAACAATTCAATGCAACTTGAGGGAAAAACGATCCTGCTGGGCATTACCGGCGGGATCGCCGCCTATAAGTCGTGCAATATCGTGCGCCTGCTGCAAAAGCGCGGTGCGCACGTCAAGGTCGTCATGAGCGAGCATGCCACGGAGTTCGTGGGGCCGCTCACCTTCCGCGCGCTTACGGGCGAGCCGGTCGCTGTGGGCCTGTTCGACGACCCCTCCGACCCCATCCACCATATCTCGCTGGCGCAGGAGCCCGACTTGGTGGTCGTTGCGCCCGCGACGGCCAACGTCATCGCCAAGATGGCCAACGGAATCGCCGACGACCTCATCTCCACCACGCTGCTTGCCACGCCGCGCCCCATCGTGATTGCGCCGGCCATGAACAATGGCATGTGGAAGGCGCCGGCCACGCAGGCCAACATGGCCACGCTGCGCGATCGCGGTGTCCACGTTGTGGGTCCGGGTAGCGGCTACCTTGCCTGCGGCGATGTGGACACGGGGCGCATGAGCGAGCCCGAGGACATCGTCGAGGCCGTCTGCGAGGTGCTGAACCCCGTCCCTCAAGACCTTGCGGACAAGCGCATCGTGATCACCGCCGGCCCCACGCACGAGCCGATTGACCCCGTGCGTTTTATCGGCAATCGGTCGTCGGGCAAGATGGGTATCGCTCTGGCGGGGGAGGCCGCACGCCGCGGTGCCTCCGTCACGCTTGTGCTGGGACCGACATCGCTTGACGTTCCCCGCGGTGTGGAGTGCGTGCGCGTACAGACCGCCGCAGAAATGTTCCAGGCTGCGCTGAGCGCCTTCCAGACGGCCGATGCGGCCATTTGCGCCGCCGCCGTCGCCGACTACACGCCGGCGGCCCCGGCGGACCATAAACTCAAAAAGGCTCACGAGCGCCTGGATCGAATCGAACTCGTCGAGACCGTTGACATCCTGGCCGAGCTCTCACGCCAAAAGGGCGATCGCCGCGTGATCGGCTTTGCTGCCGAGACCGATAACGTCGTCGAGTACGCGCAGCGAAAGCTCGCCCGCAAAGGTTGCGATGCCATTATCGCCAACGATGTCTCGCGCGCCGATTCAGGCTTTGGGACCGATACCAACAAGGCCTGGATCGTAAGCGCAACTGGCACGCAAGAACTTCCCGTGCTAACAAAACCCCAGCTTGCAGATGCAATTTTGGACTTGCTTCAAAATTTGTAAAAAAGTTCTTGCACAACGACAAAGTTTCGGGTTAATATACTCCCTGTTGCGAGCGAGAGCAGAGCAACAAATAAAAGCTTCGGGACGTGGCGCAGCTTGGTAGCGCACTTGACTGGGGGTCAAGGGGTCGCTGGTTCGAATCCAGTCGTCCCGACCAGAAGTTTGCAGGTCAGGCACCTTGTGCCTGACCTTTTTTGTTAAAGGCTTTAGCCTGTGCGGGGCGCGCAGCGCGCCGCATCAGAAACCACCCGCTATGCGGGTGGGGCCAAACGGCTTTACAAAGCCGCC
>CABQJJ010000054.1 GCA_902464485.1 uncultured Collinsella sp.
TTGACGTTGCTTCCGACGGTTCCAAGCATCCGTTTACGGCTCACACCACCAACCGTGTGCCGTTTATCATCGTTGATGAGAAGGCACAGCTCACCGGTATCGAGGACGGTCGTCTCTCCGATATCGCCCCGACTATGCTCACCATGGCTGGTCTGGAGCCTTCCGCCGAGATGACGGGCCGCGTGCTCGCCACCGAGGCCTAAGAGAAAACAAATACCGTTTTCTAGTAAGGGGGTTGTCCGCAACCGGACAACCCCCTTTTTCTGCCATTTGGGGACGGGGTATAAATGGTAGAAATAGTTTTCCTCTAAAGCTGGACTTCCCGTTTGCCTGTGATGGTCTGCCACTGGCTGGTTATTTTCTGTCGACGATTTTGCTTTAACGTCTTGCTGGGTAGAGTCTGCAGCACAAGAGCTTGCGGATTGTGAGGTCTAGCGATGACAAGACAGGCTAGAGTTAAGTCCCCTTACGGCTATTACCACGTGATGATGAGAGGCTGCGGCAAGCAGTATCTATTCGAAGAGGACTATCAGCGCAGGTTTTTCTTGTCCGTAGCGGGCGAAGCATGCACGCAGTACAAGGCATCGTTATGTGCCTGGTGCCTCATGGACAATCATGTGCATATGCTGCTTTCCGATCGCGAAGACCATATGTGGGAGGTCGTCCATTACATAGGAACCCTCTATGGTCAGTTTTTCAACAGGGTGACCGGACGCTGTGGACCCGTATTTCAGGATCGTTATAAAAGTAAGCCAATTGAGTCTAATGACTATTTTATGCAGGCAATTCGCTACATTCACGATAATCCGATTGAGCTTGGTTGCCGCCCGGAGTTCTACCGATGGAGCAGCTATCAAGCGTACCTTGGTGAAGGCGGCCACTTGGACCGAAGCATCCTATTTAGTTTAATCGGCGGACAGGGGAATTTTGTATCCTTTAGCAAATCGGGCCGCAAGGATACCTATGTATTGAATGCGGGTCGTTCGATGACGGTGTTTGAGCAGGAGCGCAAGGCTAGGGGAGTCCTGGACGGCATGGATCCCCATGATGTTATAGGGCTTCCCGGTCCATTTGAACGTGCCGAGGCTGTTCGCAGGCTGTATGAGGCTGGCTTTAGTGAGCGACAGATTGTCCGTCTTACGGGGCTTGGACGCTATGTCGTTCAAAATGCTCTCAAATCACTTTAATAGATGAAAATCAAGAGCTATTTCTGCCATTTCTACCCCGTCCCTGAGTGGCAGGTGGGAGAGGGTGAAGGATTGTGTTAAAGTACAAGAGTTTGAATTGTTCTATTAAGGAGCTTATCTATGGGTCCGTTCCAGATTCTTCTGTTTGTCGTTTGGGCTGTCTCTGCCGTGGCGCTGACGATTCTCGTCCTGATGCATTCCGGTAAGGGCACCGGCGTTTCGGATATGATCGCCAGTTCGCTGTATAACTCCAGCTCTGCCACGGGTGTCATGGAGCAGAACCTCGATCGCCTGACGGTGATCATGGCTGTCGTGTTTGCCGCGTGCGTTGTGCTCTGCATGTTTTTCTTCCCGCAGGGTATCGTGGGCCTCTAAACACGTTCCCTATATATGCTTGAAAAGGGTTCCGCAAGTGCGGGACCCTTTTTGTTTACATTCATTTTACAAGGACAAAATATCCCCACATACTTCGCCTAACTAAAGAAATTCTCGACCGTTAACCGGAATTAGCCCCAAATCGTGTATAAAATGCGCTACTGTATTGCAAAACGTTGGTCTGTTGTGCATAACCAGCCATAGCAGCGGGCGGCGTTTTGATGGTTCGGATCGGATTGTCTCGACATATGTCCGACTGAACATTTCTTTGTCCTATCTCATAAGGAGGATGGCATGGCTGATTCTATGTTCCACCAGCCCGTTATGGGTCGTCGCGCCTTTGTCGGCGGTACCCTTGCTGCGAGCTCCATGGCTTTTCTTGCCGCATGCGGCAAGAAGGGCGGCGACGCTTCCGGTTCTGAGTCCGGTTCGACGCTGAACTTCTACATCAACAACCCGGTCTGCATCGACCCCTACAACGTCCAGGAGGATCAGGGCACTCAGGTCGAGTACCAGCTCTTCGACGCTCTGACGGAGTACGATAACGAGAAGGGTGAGATCGTTCCGCTGGCTTGCGAGTCCTTCGAGGCTAACGACGACGCCACCGAGTTCACCTTCAAGATCAAGAAGGCCAAGTTCCACAACGGTGACGACGTTACCTCCAAGTCCTTCAAGCTCGGTTGGGAGCGCCTGGTCAACACCAAGTCGGCCATCGCTACCGAGTATGGTCCTTCCGAGGTCTCCTATCACCTTTCCATGGTCGAGGGCTATGACGATCTGGTTGCCGGCAAAGCTACCGAGCTGACCGGTGTCACCTGCCCGGATGACGAGACCCTCGTCGTCAAGCTGACTTCTGCCTACGCCGACTTCCCCTTCGTCGCCTCTCACCCGGCTCTGTCCCCGGTTCCCGAGTGCGCCGAGACCGATGTCAAGAGTTTCTACCTTGCCCCGGTCGGTAACGGCCCGTTCATGATGGACGGCAAGTGGGAGGATGGTCAGGAGATCAACCTCAAGAAGTTCGACGATTACTATGGCGACAAGGCCAAGATCGACGCCATCCACTTCCAGGTCATTAAGGACGTTGAGACCGCTTACAAGGAGTTCCAGGCCGGCAACCTCGACATCTGCGACGTTCCCGTTGCTCAGATTGATGCCGCCAAGAAGGACCGTGGCGAGTCTAAGGACGGCTACACCATGGGTGACGGCGAGCACATGCTGCTCGGTGCCGAGCCTTCCACCTACTATCTGACCTGCAATACCACGGCCGAGCCGTTCAACAACGCCGACCTGCGCAGGGGCATCTCCCTGGCCATCAACCGTGAGGCCATCTGCAAGACCATCTTCAAGGGCACTCGTACCCCCGCCGACGGCATCGTTCCTCCGGGAATCGCCGGCTACAAGGAGGGCGCATGGGAGTTTGCCGCCTATGACGTCGACAAGGCCAACGAGTACCTCGACAAGGTTGCTCCCGCTGGCGCTAACGGCGATCGTGGCATCAATGTGACCCTGTCCTACAACCAGGACGGCGGCCACAAGGAGATCATGGAGTCCATCATCGGCGACCTCGCCAAGGTGGGCGTCACCGCCGTCTCCGATACTCCCGAGTGGTCTGCCCTGCTCGAGCAGTATCAGAACTTCAACTATCAGTTCGGCCGTCTGGGCTGGATTGCCGACTACCCGATCATGGACAACTTCCTGTATCCGCTGTTCCACTCTGACTCCCTCGGTGGCGACAACCGCTCTGGTTACAACAACCCCGAGTTCGACGCCAAGGTCGATGAGGCCCGTGCCACGGTTGACGACGACGAGCGCATTGCCAAGATGCAGGAGGCCGACGCTATGGTCGCTGCCGACTGCCCGGTCATCCCGGTGATGTTCTACACGCACACCATCGCCGGCTCCGACCGCGTCAAGTACCTCTATGTCGATCCGCAGAAGCACGCCGATCTGGGTACCGCTGAGCTCGCCTAAGAGTTTGCAGCTTCCGTGAGGGTCAAGTATTTACGTAGACCTCATGGGAAACATACAGTTCTCCCTAACCTGGGGTAAACTGGCTGATGGTAATTTTGGGATGCCGGTCTGGCGATCGGCATCCCATTTAGGTTAATCCCTAGATAGGGGAGTGGTATGGGTAAGTACATCGTTAAACGTGTGCTTCAGTTCATCCCGGTATTTTTGGGCGTTACGTTGATTCTGTTCGCCCTCCAGAACATCGTGCCGGGAGACCCGATCAAGCTGATCGGTGGAGACAAGGCTCTGTCCCCCGAGGTGGAGCTTCAACTTCGCGTGCGCTATCACCTGGTCCAGGCGGACGAGGACGGCAACGCGATCCTTGACGAGAACGGCGATCCCGTTCCAACGTCGCTTGTGGACCAATACTTGAATTACATGAATGGTCTGCTTCATGGCGATCTGGGCAATTCGTATCAGCGCAAGCTGCCGGTTGCGGAAATCTTTGCTCAGAAGTATCCGTATACGGTTAAACTCGCCGCGTGCGCCATTGTGCTCGAGGCAATCATGGGTATCGGTGCGGGTATCATTTCGGCGGTAAAGCGCTATTCCTTCTGGGATATTTTGGTAACGCTGACCACGTCGATCCTCGTTGCTGTTCCTGCCTTCTGGCTCGGTATGTTGCTGCAGCTATTCTTTGGTGTCATCCTCAAGGATGCCACCGGCGGCGCATTCTCCATGCCGATCTCGGGTGCCGGCGGCTCCAGCTCTCAGTATCAGGATTGGATGCACTATGTGCTTCCGACCATTACGCTGGCTTCGGTTTCGACCGCCTATGCTGCCCGCATCATGCGCTCGCAGCTACTCGACGTCATGAATCAGGATTACATCCGCACGGCAAAGGCCAAGGGTCTCTCCAATCGTGCGATCATCGTCAAGCATGCGCTTAAGAATGCACTCATCCCCGTTGTTACCTATATCGGTGTCGACTTCGGCGGCATGCTTTCGGGCGCCATCCTGACCGAGACGGTCTTTAACTGGCCCGGTATCGGCTCTGAGGTCTATCGTGCCATTAGCATGCGCGACTGGCCCATCGTTATGGGCGGCGTTACGCTCATCGTCGTCGTCGTCATGGTGATCAACCTGCTCGTCGACATTAGCTATGCATTCCTCGACCCGCGTATCCGCCTTGGCGGTCCGTCGGATAAGGCCTAAGGGAGGTACGTCTCATGCAGGAAACTGATTCTCAGTCTCAGGAGCAGGCTACCGCCACCAAGGCCGCATCTGCTCCCGCCAAGTCCCGCACGCTGTGGGGCGACGCTTTTAAGCGTCTTCGTAAGAATAAGCTCGCCGTTATCGGTATCTGCTGGATTATCATCGTCGTTTTGGTTGCCCTGACCGCCGATCTGTGGGCTAAGCCTTGGCTCGGTTCGCCGACGGCTTCCGATTCGACCACCATGGCCGAGACTTCGCTGCTGGCTCCGTGTGCCGAGCACCCGTTTGGTACCGACTCCCTGGGCCGCGACATTCTCGTCCGAGTTATCTACGGCGCGCGCGTTTCGCTTTCCGTCGGTATTATGGCCACCGCCATCTCCACGGTGATCGGTCTGATCATGGGCGCCCTGGCCGGTTTCTATGGCGGCATCTGGGATACGATTATCATGCGCTTCGCGGATATCTTCCTGGCGTTCCCGTACGTGCTGTTCGTTGTCGCCATGATTGCCGTTATCGGCCGTGGTCTTCAGAATGTTTTCATCGCCATCGGTATTCTCGGCTGGCCTTCGATTGCGCGCGTCTTCCGATCCGCGATCCTGACGGTCAAAGAGAACGACTATGTTGACGCCGCTCGCGCTATGGGTGCATCCGATGCGCGTATCGTTATGCGTCATATCTTCCCGAACTCCGTTGCTTCCATCGTGGTCTACGCGACCATGAACATTGGTGGCGCCATTCTGACCGAGTCCGCTCTGTCCTTCCTCGGCATGGGCGTTATCCCGCCTACGCCTTCGTGGGGCTCCATGATTCAGGACGGTCAGCAGTATCTGCTGACTGCTCCCTGGATGATGATCATGCCCGGTCTGGCAATTCTTTCGACGGTGCTCGCCTTCACCCTGCTGGGTGACGGTCTGCGCGACGCCCTCGACGTCAAGATGAAGGACGCATAAGGATGAAGAAGAACAAGAACTATGTGGACCTGAAGGACCAGCCGGTTCCCGAGGGCCAGCATCTGCTCGAGGTCGATGACCTTAAGATGTATTTCCATACCGAGGATGGCGTCGTTCGCGCTGTCGACGGTGTGTCTTACACGCTCGATCGAGGCGAGACCCTGGGTGTCGTCGGTGAGTCCGGCTCCGGTAAGTCCGTGACCGCCATGACCATCATGGGCCTCATCTCGATGCCTCCGGGAAAGATTGAGGGCGGCGACGTTCGCTACCGCGGTCGTTCTATCCTCGAGATGACCGAGGAAGAGATGCAGCACATTCGCGGTAACGACATCGCGATGATCTTCCAGGATCCTATGACCTCCTTGAACCCGGTCTATAAGATCGGCAAGCAGGTGGGCGAGGGCCTTCGTCTGCACCGTGGTTACTCCAAGCAGGAGGCGCTCAAGCGCGCCACCGAGCTTTTGGACCTCGTTGGTATTCCCGAGCCCGAGAAGCGCGTCAATGAGTATCCGCACCAGTTCTCGGGCGGTATGCGTCAGCGTGTCATGATCGCTATGGCTCTTGCCTGCGATCCCGATATCCTGATTGCCGACGAGCCCACGACGGCTCTGGACGTTACCATCCAGGCTCAGATTATCGAGCTCATGCAGGAGATGCAGGAGAAGAACGGCAACGCCATCATCATGATTACCCATGACCTTGGCGTCGTCGCCGATATGGCCGATAAGATCATGGTTATGTACGCCGGCCGTCCCGTCGAGTTCGGTACTGCTGAGGAAATCTTCTACGAGAGCCGCCACCCCTACACCTGGGGTCTTATCCGCTCCATCCCGGAGCAGGCGATCGAAGAGAAGAAGCCTCTTACGCCGATTCACGGCAACCCGCCTTCGCTCATGAACTTGCCTGAGGGCTGCGTCTTCTCTCCTCGTTGCCCCTATGCGACGGACAAGTGCCGCAAGCAGCGCCCCGAGCGTGTCGTTACCGAGTCTGGTCACTACTCTGCGTGCCACTACTCCGGTGACCCCGAGTTCCTCAAGAACGCTCCTGAGACGTCCCGTACGCGCAAGGATTCCAAGAAGGGAGGCGAGGCGTAATGGCAGATACCAACGAGCGTACTCCGTTGCTGAAGGTCGAGCACCTTTCCAAGGAGTTTCCCGCCGAGTCCGGCATGTTCGCCAAGCGCTTCTCCAAGCGTGTCGTCTCTGCTGTAAACGACATTTCGTTTGAGATCTATCCGGGCGAGACCTTCGGTCTGGTTGGCGAGTCCGGTTGCGGTAAGTCCACGACGGGCCGCACCATCATGCGCCTCACCAAGCCGACGGCTGGCAAGGTGTTCTTCCAGGGTAAAGACGTTTCCGAGATGAACAAGCATGAGATCAAGGACATGCGTCGCGAGATGCAGTTCATTTTCCAGGATCCCTATGCTTCGCTCAATCCTCGTATGACGATTGGTGAGATCGTCTCCGAGCCCATGACCATTCACGGCGTGGGCACCAAGGAGGAGCGCATCGAGCGCGTCCGCGAGCTGCTGGACGTCGTCGGTCTGAACCCCGAGCACATCAACCGCTATCCGCACGAGTTCTCGGGCGGTCAGCGTCAGCGTGTCGGCATTGCCCGCGCGTTCGCTCTGAAGCCCAAGCTGATCATCTGCGACGAGCCGGTCTCCGCTTTGGACGTTTCCATTCAGGCTCAGGTTCTGAACCTGCTGAAGGAGCTCCAGGACAAGTTCGGCACGGCTTACCTCTTCATCGCCCACGACCTCTCTGTCGTGCAGCACATTTCCGACCGCGTTGCCGTTATGTACCTGGGCAAGATGGTCGAGGTCTCGGACTGGAAGACGCTCTATAGCGAGCCTCACCATCCGTACACGCAGTCGCTGCTATCTGCTGTGCCGGTGCCCGATCCGGATATCCAGAAGACCCGCAAGCGCATCATCCTCGCTGGCGATCCGCCGTCGCCGCTGGATCCGCCGACCGGCTGCCGTTTCCACACGCGCTGCCCGATCGCGCAGGGCATCTGCTCCGAGAAGCTTCCTGAGTTTAAGGAAGTCGCTCCGGGCCACTGCTGCGCCTGTCATTTTGCGGAGCCGTTCCCGATCAAGGAATCGCACATCGACCTGTAGTCGGTGAGCTGGCCGGGCCCGTGCTGGACTTAGTTTTCAGAACGTCCTCGACCATGGAAACCCCCTTATCCTGCTCCTTCGGAGCTTCGGATAAGGGGGTTTCCTGGTCTGCGGAATGTTCTGAAAACTAAGTCCAGCACGGGCCCTGTGTTACCGCTGCAGGGGGTGCGATTCCTAAATCGCTCACTCTATCTAATAAGATATTGAGTGAGGCCGGAGCTTTAGCTCCGGCCTCCCCATATAAGGGCTCGGCAAAGCCGAGCCACCAAATTTGCATCAGCCCCAGAACATGTTTGAGAACAGTGCTTGGAGTACGTGCCCCTAGGGCAGGAATGAGGTTGCTTTCCAACGCATTCCGCAGGGGGCGGCATTATTTTGTAGCGCGAAGCGCGGATCAAAATAATGCTGCATGCCCGAGGACGCGTTGGAAAGCAACCTCATTCCTGCCCGAACAGGTCAGTCTACCTGCGCATTTACAAATTCGTAAACTTTTTTCAAAAAAGTGCTTGCACAGTTCTCGAATCATAGGTTATTATCTTCCTCGTTGAACGCGCGGGTCGAACAAAACAAACCGCGAATCAACAACATAGCATGTCGGAGTGGCGGAATTGGCAGACGCGCTAGCTTGAGGTGCTAGTGACCGCTTTTTGGTCATGCGGGTTCAAGTCCCGCCTCCGACACCATCGCATTTGAGAAGCCTCTTCGGAGGCTTTTTTGTTACCGATAGACGGTGGGGTCCACGATGGAAACGCTTGAACGCAACGAGTGGGCAGACGTTGCCCAACTAGTCGAGATCACGAGCGATGCTGTCATCATCTGCGAGCTCGACGGAACCATTCTGCATGTGAATAATCGCTTACTTGGTTTGATGTGCGAGGAACGCGCTGACGTTATCGGTGGAGATGTTAAAGACGTCCTGTACTCGTCCGCTTTTGAACGTGCGACGGAACATCGTCTGCCATTTGAAACTGATGGCTCCGAGAACGAACTGATGCTCAAGTTGAGTGACGGCTCTTTTATTCCCGTCTTGGTTCGTGCGGGCTCCGTAACGCCTCCACGCATCTTTGGGCGCCGCGCACCACGTGTCCTGGTGGCGCTTCACAGTATTGAGGAACAGCATTCTCACGACCGGCAACTCAAGCGCGCGTTATCGGAGCTTAGAGTGGCGAACAAGCGTCTCTCTGGCACGCTCTCGGTCATTATGAGCACTGTGGGCTCCGATGAGTTACCCAGCCTGCTTGATACCGTTTTGAACCAGCTTGTAGGAACGCTCGATGCTTCGGGCGCCGCTATCTATTTTTCTGAGAGCGGCGGCTTTAAGCTTCGTGGTGTTTCCAAGGAGCTACACGACAGCTACCTGCCCGAGTTTTTGCCGTATGGCGCTGGCATTCCGACGTATGTTCTTCGCGAGTCGCGTGCCTGTCGCTTGTCGATTCAACAGGACCTTGAGGGCGATAAGGCCGCCTCCGGTATGTTCATGGACCTGGATAATCGTTCTAAGCACCTGTTGCGCATGCAGGATATGCCTCCGTACCGCAGCGAGATCTGTCTTCCCGTTTTTTACGGTACGCAGATCCTTGGCGTGCTGGAAGTTGGTTGGAAACGCCCCCAGGCACCGCTCGCCTATGACGTTAATGTGCTCGAGGTCATTTGCGATTACCTGTCTATCCAGCTGGTCGGCATGGCATCGAGCCTTCGCTCCCGTCGCACGGCCGAGCTTGGCCGCTCGCTCAATGTCTTGCGGGATGAGTTATTTACCTTTCTAGACGATTCCGCCGCGGCTACCCAGGCGGTATCGTCCGAGATCTGCAATATGCTCAACTGCCATTTTTGCCCTATTGAGTATGACGCCAGTCTGGATTCCTACGTCATAGATTTTGAAGGCGGCAGTCGCGTTGCTTTGCCGGACGATCCCGAGAAGCTTTTCTTTTCCACGACGGCGCCAGCGGCACGTTTGGGGGCTGCCCCTGATGGCTTTGAGGCTTCTGTTTTGGGCGGCACGAGTGCCGAGGACCTTAAACACGTCCGTATAACTCGCGTTGACGAATCGATGCCTATGGGAGGCTGGCTTAGGGCACATGGCCTGCCTTGCCAGGGTCTCTACGTCGACGCCGGCATCGAGGCGGGGCGCCCGCGCTCTGAGAGCGATGGCAAGCACGGTAACGACGCGATCGTTCCTGCTTCTGTTGCGAAGGGCCCGACGACGCGCGCGCTGCTGCTCCGTGATGGTAGCCAAGAGCCGATTGATGACCTTGAATATGACTACTTGGTGCACTTGGCTCATGACTTTGAACTGATCTATGAAGGCGAATCTCAAAAGCGTGAGGAGCGCCATATCGCTCAGACCCTCCAGATTGGCATGAGAAATTCACTGGGGGATGTTCCGGGTATCGCAACCGATTCGGTGTACCTGTCGGCCACGAACTCGGCGTTGGTCGGCGGCGATTTCTATACGCTCATCCGTCTTCCCGACGATTGCGCCGTCATGATTCTGGGCGATGTGTCTGGCAAAGGCATCGAGGCTGCATCGATGTCCGCGCTTGTCAAGACGGCCCTGACGGCATATGCCTGGGAGGGCGCTGGACCGGCCCGCATGGCACGCTCCCTTAACAGCATGCTCATGGGCTTTTCGAGGGTCGAGACGTTCGTGACGGCCTTTATCGCCAAGATTGACCTTAAAGCCGGACGCGCAACGTATTGTTCGGCGGGCCATCCTCCGACCATGGTCATCAGGCCAGAGTCGATGCCGCTGGGCGGCGACGAGGCTCGTGGGGGAGAGGTCGAGCTGCTTGGATGCCAATCGGGGGTAATCGGTGCCTTTGAGAGCATGGTGTACGAGACGGGCGTGTTTACGTTCGCTCCTGGTGACATGCTATTTATGTACACCGACGGAACAATCGAAGCACGTGACCGCTCGGGTGCTTTCTTTGGCGAGCAGCGCCTTCGTGACCTTCTGCTCTCTGTCTCGGGTGAGGGCGTATCGGGAATCTGCGGCAAGGTCTTGGGCGAGCTCGACCGATTTACCGAATCGGCGCTGGACGATGACATTGCATTGGTGTCCCTTGAGTTTTTATGGGGTCGTTCATAGGCGACGCTGGGCGGGCTGAATCCGTACGGTTGGGGAAACGAATGCATCGAGTGGGCTTTTTTGGGGAACCATGGTCGTATGAATGAGTGGAATGACATAGCGGTTTTGA
>CABQJJ010000055.1 GCA_902464485.1 uncultured Collinsella sp.
ATCTCCGTCTCCCACGTCGAGTACGAGACCGCTGCCCGTCACTACGCTCACGTTGACTGCCCGGGCCACGCTGACTACGTCAAGAACATGATCTCCGGTGCTGCTCAGATGGACGGCGCTATCCTGGTCATCGCCGCTACCGACGGCCCCATGGCTCAGACTCGCGAGCACATCCTGCTCGCCCGTCAGGTCGGCGTTCCCTACATCGTCGTCTTCCTGAACAAGTGCGACATGGTCGACGATGACGAGCTTATCGACCTCGTCGAGATGGAGACCCGTGAGCTCCTCTCCGAGTACGATTTCCCCGGCGACGACATCCCCGTCATCCGTGGTTCCGCTCTGGGCGCTCTCGAGGGCGACGCCAAGTGGATGGACGCCATTCGCGAGCTCATGAAGGCCGTCGACGAGTACATCCCGACGCCTGCTCGTAACAACGACCTCCCGTTCCTGATGGCCGTTGAGGACGTTATGACCATCTCCGGCCGTGGTACCGTTGCTACCGGCCGTGTCGAGCGCGGTGAGCTCAAGCTCAACGAGCCCGTCGAGATCGTCGGCATCAAGGATACCCAGAACACCGTTGTTACCGGTATCGAGATGTTCCGTAAGTCCATGGACTTCTGCGAGGCTGGCGATAACGTCGGTCTGCTGCTCCGCGGCATCAAGCGTGAGGACATCGAGCGCGGCCAGGTTCTCTGCAAGCCCGGTTCGGTTACCCCGCACACCAAGTTCACCGGCGAGATCTACGTTCTGACCAAGGAGGAGGGCGGCCGTCACACCCCGTTCTTCGATGGTTATCGTCCTCAGTTCTACTTCCGTACCACCGACGTTACCGGTACGGTCAAGCTCCCCGAGGGCACCGAGATGGCTATGCCTGGTGACCACATCACCATCGAGGGCGACCTCATTCACCCGATCGCCATGGAGGAGGGCCTGCGCTTCGCTATCCGCGAGGGTGGCCACACCGTCGGTTCGGGCATCGTCTCCACCATCATTGAGTAAATTAGCTCTCTGATACCGATGACTTAAAGAACCCGGCACTGTTAGGGTGCCGGGTTCTTTTCTGCGCACGTCGCTCTCTTGCGTAGCGTATCGAGCGTTAATTTCCCTAAGACGTTGGGGTTGATTAGATCTCGCTGGCTTTATTGATGTGTTCCAAATATGAATGGATCCACCGAGAACCAATTGACTCGAGGTTTTCATTGACAGCACTTACGTGGAGCTGATAAAGTAACAACTCGTGCCCGTACGGGGCGGAAATGAAAGGTTCAGGATACATGCGTACTCTAGTTACTCTTGCGTGCACTGAGTGCAAGCGCCGCAACTATACGACCACCAAGAACAAGTCGACCATGCCTGATCGTATGGAGATCAAGAAGTATTGCCCCTGGTGCCGTCATCATACGCTGCACAAAGAGACTCGCTAGTCTCTAGTCATATACGCCAGTAGTTCAATTGGTAGAGCATCGGTCTCCAAAACCGAGTGTTGAGGGTTCGAGTCCTTCCTGGCGTGCCAGTCATTATTCCGTAAGCTCCCATTTGGGGGCTTACGGTTTACTCATGTTTAAGCGCAATGCGCGGAGGTAACCCAAATGGCCAACAAGAAGAACAAGAAGAAGGTTCAGCAGCCGGCGAACGCCCAGAACGCTGCTGCCAACTCCAAGGTTGAGGCCAAGAAGGCCGTTGCCAAGAAGAGTGAGAAGGCTGCGAAGTCCAAGAAGAACGAGAAGCCTGGTTTCTTCGCCCGCACTAAGAAGTATTTTGCTTCGGTTAAGTCCGAGATGAAGCGAGTCACGTGGCCCGATAAGAAGGAGCTCGTGAACTACTCGATTGTCGTCTGCGCTTCTCTGATTGTCGTCGGCGTCGTCATCGCTCTGCTCGATGCTGGCTTTGGCGAGGCTCTTGCTCTGTTCTCTGGATTGAGGGGCTAATCCATGTCTAAGCGTTGGTACGTCGTTCACACTTACTCTGGATACGAGAACCGCGTTAAGTCCGATCTTGAGCATCGCATCGAGACCATGGGCATGCAGGATCGTATCTTTGATATCGAGATTCCTATGGAGCGCGTCACCGAGATTAAAGAGGGTGGCAAACGCGAGGTCAAGGATTCTAAGATTTTCCCGGGTTACGTCCTGGTTCGCATGGAGATGGATGACGATGCTTGGACGTGTGTTCGCAACACGCCTGGCGTCACCGGTTTCCTGGGCGGCAATGGCAAGCCCGCTCCGCTTTCTCGCGACGAGTATAACAAGATGACTCGTCGTCCCGGTAAGGGCGATGCGCCCAAGCGCACGTTGGTTGACATTCAGGTCGGTACGTCTGTCCGTGTCACTGATGGCCCGCTTACCGATTTTGATGGCAAGGTCTCTGAGGTTAATCCCGAGTCTGGCAAGATTAAGGTCACGCTGATGATTTTTGGTCGCGAGACGCCGGTCGAGCTTGACTTCAATCAGGTCGCTGTCATCGCTTAAGTTTTCGTCCGTTCGCGCGAGCGTGCTTCTTCTGTGACTGCTCATCTCAGGAGTGCTTCTAACACGTGCGTGCTTACGATATAGCAAGTACTTCACACTCGTGATTCGAAAGGAATGACCATGGCTGAGAAGAAGGTTGCCAACGTCATTAAGCTCCAGATTCCTGCTGGTGCAGCTAACCCCGCTCCTCCCGTCGGCCCCGCCCTGGGCGCTGCTGGCGTGAACATCATGCAGTTCTGCCAGGCCTTTAACGCCGAGACGCAGGACAAGAAGGGCGACATCATCCCCGTTGAGATTACTGTCTACGAGGATAAGTCCTTCTCCTTCATCACCAAGACCCCGCCGGCGGCTCACCTCATCAAGAAGGAGCTGAACCTCAAGTCTGGTTCCGCTAAGCCCCAGGCTGACAAGGTTGGTCAGCTCTCCCAGGAGCAGCTCACCAAGATCGCCGAGATCAAGATGCCGGACCTCAATGCCAACGACATTGACGCCGCCAAAAAGATCATCGCCGGTACCGCCCGTTCCATGGGCGTCACCATCGCTGAGTAGCGATTTCTTTTGGTAACAACGGGTGCTCCGACCGGGGCGCCCGTTATATGTGTGCAATAGGGCACACGATACGATGTGGGAGGGCTCACGCCCGTTTAACCACAGGAGGTAATGCACATGGCTAAGCATGGTAAGAGCTATAACGCCGCTGCCGAGAAGATCGACCGCGCCACGCTCTACACCCCCCTTCAGGCTGCCAAGCTCATCAAGGAGCTCGACACCGCCAAGTTCGACGAGACCGTCGAGGCCCACTTCCGTCTGGGCATCGATACTCGTAAGGCTGACCAGAACATCCGTGGTTCCATCTCCTTGCCCCACGGCACCGGCAAGACCGTTCGTGTTGCCGTCTTCGCCGAGGGCGAGAAGGCCCGCGAGGCCGAGGCTGCCGGCGCCGACATCATCGGTTCCGACGAGCTCGTCGCCCAGATCCAGAAGGGCGAGATCAACTTCGACGCCGCTATCGCTACGCCGAACATGATGGCCAAGGTTGGCCGCATCGGTAAGATCCTTGGTCCCCGTGGCCTCATGCCGAACCCCAAGCTCGGCACCGTGACCATGGACGTCGCCAAGATGGTCTCTGAGCTCAAGGCCGGCCGCGTTGAGTATCGCGCCGACCGCTATGGCATCTGCCACGTGCCCCTGGGCAAGAAGTCCTTCTCTGAGCAGCAGCTCGTCGAGAACTACGCTGCCCTGTACACCGAGATCCTGCGCGTCAAGCCCTCTTCTGCTAAGGGCAAGTACGTCAAGTCCATCTCTGTGTCTTCCACCATGGGCCCTGGCGTCAAGGTCGATCCCGCTATCCAGCGCGACTTCCTGGCTGAGTAACTTTTTGTTACTGCCTGAGCAAAGCAAGCATTGCTAAAGAAACCCGGTTCTGCCCCGCGTAGGACCGGGTCTCTTGCTTTTGAGTCAACGAAACCACCACGAAGGGGACAGGCACCCTTGTGGTGGTTTTACTTGTGTTGTACTTTAGCGCGATGTAGTACTACCCGAGGCCGAAGGGAGCCCAACATGTTTAAGAACACGCAACAGCTCCTAGGCCTAGCGCTACTAGATTGGATAGCGCGCTAGGGTTGTAATCTCGCTATAACGATTTGTTGTACCCGGGTGCGCTATCGTCTGCCGCTATCAGGCGTGATGAGCGACACGGGTATTTTTCTATCTCTAGGCCTTCTCTCTCTCCTGAAAGCCATCTGTCATAAAACGGTCAATCAGGAGGAACATATAAGCCGCAAAATCACAATCTTTGACGCCACCCTGTGCGACGGTGAGCAGTCGCCGGGCGCCAGCATGAATACCGAGGAAAAGCTCTTCATCGCCCGCCAGCTGGTGCGCATGAACGTGGACGTTATCGAGGCGGGCTTTCCCATCTCGAGTCCTGGTGACTTTCGCTCCGTACAGGAGATTGGCAAGATTGCGGGCGACCGATGCACGGTATGCGGCCTGACGCGCGCTGTCGACAGGGATATCGAAGTGGCTGCAGAGGCGCTCAAAACGGCCCAGAGGCCCCGTATCCATACAGGGCTGGGTGTGAGCACCAGTCACCTGCGCGACAAGCTCCATATGACTGAGGAAAGGGCAATTGAGTGAGCGATCCATGCCGTCAAACATGCTCGCAAGTTCGTTGACGATGTTGAGTTTTATGCCGAGGATGCCGGCCGCTCCGATCAGGAGTTTCTGGTGCGCATTATCGAGGCGGCCGTAAAGGCCGGTGCCACGGTCGTGAACATCCCCGATACGATGGGCTACAACATGCCGTGGGACTTTGGCGCCCGCATCCGTGACCTGCGCGGGCGCTGCGGGTGCGGCCGGTCAGCGTGCGGTCGACGTGATGGAGTATCGCGAGTACGAGATTGAGCGCATTGCGCGCCAGGCATTTGAGGCGGCGCGCAAACGTCGCGGCAAGGTGACGAGCGTTGATAAGCGCAACGTGCTGGAGACGAGCCGCATGTGGCGCGAGATCGTGCATCGCGTGCAAGACGAGGAGTACTCCGACGTGGAGCTTGAGGACCTGCTCGTCGACAACGCCGCCATGCAGCTCATCAGTCGACCGGCAGACTTTGACGTCGTGGTGACGGAGAACATGTTCGGCGACATCCTGTCCGATGAGGCGGCTCAGATTACCGGATCGCTCGGTATGCTTGCCTCTGCCTCGCTGGATGATGGCGTATCGCTGTTTGGGCCGAGCGCTGGCAGCGCTCCTGACATCGCGGGGCTCGGCGTGGCCAATCCGCTGGCTCAAATCTTGTCGGTGGCGATGCTGCTGACCTACGCGCTCGACATGGGCGAGCAAGCCGCGTGGATCGAGAGCGCCGTGGCGCGCGTGCTCGACGAGGGCTGGCGCACCCGTGACATCGCCGATGTCAACGCCCCGGCAGATAAGATCCTCGGCACCACGACGATGGGCGACAAGGTCGTCGCCGCGCTGTAGGCGATGCCGATTCAAGCTGTCAAATATCTCAATCTGTAACATCTAAGGGGCAAAATCGTTCCTACCTGTTACAGATTGAGATTTTCGGCTGAGCATCCGTGGTCTGTCTCGATCTGTAACAGCTAACCGATTATTTGGGCCCTACCTGTTACAGATTGAGACAAACCGTTGGGACAGGTCGGACGAGTCAGCAAAACCACCACAAAGGTGCCGGTCCCCTTCGTGGTGGTTTTTAGCGCAACGAGGTGTTCCCAGCCGACCATACGGGCGGCCTTGCGCTCACGCTGCTCGATGACAGCGCATCTTTAGACGCGAAGTGCGGAACCGGGTGCATATACGAGCCGCGTAGCGTTACGAATTCATGGGAATGACCGTATCGCCAATTTGTACGCTTGCAATCTTGTCTGTGTCACAAACTTGCGAGAACGGCCAGGTCTTGTGGACATCAGTGGTGCCGTTATCCAGTTTATTTGCGAAATAGCCGCTGTGGCTGGTTGCGTCCTCAACATGACCGTCTTTGAACGTCACGATGAGGGGTATGTTGCCAACGGCATCCATAGACTCCTCCATGTTTTGAGACATCTTGCCGCTGTTGTTGTCGTGTTCGATGGAACGATCTATGTTGTAGCGGACTGAAACGCCAACGCAGGATACGGTGGCCTCTTGAATCGTCGCCTTGGTGCCGTTAAAGTTGACCGATTTGGGCGCGGGAATCGTAACGGATGTATCTTCGTAATTCAGCTGGAACTTAAGATCCCATGGGCCCGTAAGTATTTTCTTATACTCGGGAAGCTCTTTGCCAGCACGTGGCACAACGAGAGAGTTGATATGCGTGCGGACGGTCCTGCCCATAAGGCCGGGTGATTCAACGCTGAACTGTGCAAAGTATTGAATGCTGGAGTCATTGGGGTTCTTGTCAATGAGCCATGATTGGCCTTGGCCGCCATGCTCGCCATCAACGTATACGTTTCCATCGACACTTCCGGCGATAGTTCCGTTCTCGCCCGGCTCGGAAAGCTTTTTCAGGGCAGCGGGATCGTCGAACGTAAGCGTATAGGCGATGGTAACCATATCCTTGTCGCCCATGATGGCGTCGGCGGTCACGGTGACTCCGTTGTTGGAGCAGCTAGCACCGACGGGCCGGCCAATACGGTCGATGATCTCGGTTTGAGAAGCAGGTCCGTCAAAGATGTCGGAAAGCATGTCAGAAGGAAGCGGCAGGACGCCTGTTGCCATAGCCGTGCCAGCGCCTCCAATGACGATAGCGAGGACTGCCGTTACAGCGGCAATGCGAGCGACTGTTCTTACGGGATGGCGGGCGATGCGCGGCTTGCGTCGCGTGCCATTAAAGTTGCTTTGAGCGGTCGCCGCATCGCTTGAGGCGACGGACTGAGCAATCGAGTTTGCCATGTGCTGCTTCGCATTATCGGTAAACGAAATGTGCTCCAGGGCGTGGCGATAGTCATTCGAATTCGTAGTCATTGTGGTCTCCTTTCAAGGAAAGCCGAAGTGACGCACGTCCGCGGCTAAGGTGCTGGGCGGTTGCAGCTGGCGTCGCGTGAACGGCGTCTGCGATTTCCCTGATGCTCATGCCTGCGTAGTAGTGCAAAAAGATGGCGATGCGCTGTGCTTGAGGCAGGGCCGTGACAGCGGAAAGAATGGCGCAGTCGCGTTGCGCGAATTCTTGCTCGGTATGTGTTACGGGTGCGCAGAAATCGGGGAGCGAATCGAGGTCGACAACCGGGTGATTTGCGTGCGTACGGCCGATATCGCGACATGCGTTCAGTGCGACTCGGATCACCCAAGCACGTTCGTGTTCGAGCGAGTCGAACGGTTGAGTGCGTTGGAGAATCTTGATCAGCGTGTCCTGGCAGATGTCTTGAGCGTCGTCAGCGGATCCAAGGGCCGAATAGCACAATCGAAGGATGAGGTCGGAATACGTGTCGACCAAGCGCTTTGCTTCCCGCTCGATCTGATCGGCATCGCATCGGAGCGTGCTATTGCGGTTACGGCGTGCAGGCATAGTGTCACCTCCAATTGGTCGTGGTGGATATAGGGAAGGCGTCTCGCGAGGTCCCTCTACATACAACACGGTCGAGACTGCATAAGTTGACAAAAAAAGACGGCACGTGAGCGCCGTCCTTACAAAACAATGAGTGTTCTCGTTAATTACACAAGCACCGTGATGGACAGGTCGGACGAGTCAGCAAAACCACCATAAAGGTGCCTATCCCCTTCGTGGTGGTTGTTGGCAGTTACCAGGGGGTTCTGGCGGTTGAAGACTCGATTGCTTCGTGGCGTTTGAGCTCGCGGCGCATGGTTTGCGAGTTGAGCCAAGCGGCCTTCCAACCGCGCGTGGGGTAGCGCGCCTCGTCAATTTCGATCTTGGTATAGCCGCAGGCGTTGACAATCTTCGTTCCGCATGGGTGTTGGCGCTCGCGTTGAAAGTTGGGGCCGTAGCTTTGGTGCACATGCCCGTGAATCATATAGTCGGGACCCCAAGACTCAAGAGCCGCATTAAAGCACTCGAATCCTCGATGCGGCAGGTCGTCCAGGTCGCCCATGCCTGCGACGGGTGCATGGGTAAGTAGAATATCGCATCCGTCTACCAGTGCGATTTTTCGCGATAGCTTGCGCATGCGTTTTGCCATCTCGCGCTCGGTATACATGTTCGCGCCGTCGCGGTAGCGCATGGAACCGCCCAGACCCGCAATGCGAATACCTCGGTACACATATACGCTGTCCTCAACACAAATGCACCCGCCCGGTGCATGGCGCGCGTAGCGGTCGTCGTGGTTGCCACGAACGTACACAAGCGGTTTGTTGATGACAGTGACCAAAAACTCAAGATAGTCCGGATCCAGGTCGCCTGCGGATAGAATCAGGTCAACGTCCTCAAAGCGCTCCTTGCGAAAACATTCCCACAGGCAGCGCTCCTCTACATCGGCAATGGCTAGGATATTCATAGGGCACGGACCTCCGGCTCGTTATCGAGCTGCGGAATCGAGCCTATAACGTTGTCAGCCAGCCAGTTCATCTCGACAATCTGCGTACTCGGCAGGGGAGGGAAGCCCTCAATCTGAACCACGCCGTCCTGGCTGTGGAGCTCGCCGCCAAATGGGTTGATGGAGCCCTCGACAATGCCGTTGCGAAGCAGCTGCACAAGTTTACGCGTCTGATAGGGTAGGCCCGGAGCGTAGCGAATATCGATGACGCCGGAGCTCATACCGTACCAGTAGTTGACGGCGCGCACCTGCTGGTCATCGGCGGTCTCGTCCCATGTGCCGTGCAGTAGGCTGCGTACGATGAGTTCGTAGTAACGGCCCCAGTTCCATACCGGCATAGCAATACCGGTAACTTCCTTGCCGTTTACCAGACGGTGAAGCCCGTAGGCGGTGGGGTCCTCGAGAGACTTGGACATATCGGCGCCGGTCATGACGCTCACGCCCTCGCGACACATGGCTTCGGCAAGACCGCCGGCGGGAACATCTCCCCAAGTGAGGATAATCTGCGCACGAGGGTCGAGCAGCGAGGCACCGATAGCGAAGGCGTTGATTTCGCTCAGCGCGCCCGAGGCGAAGACCGACGCATGGTAGCCAATACGGTGGTTGTCGGCCATGCTGGCGGCAAGGGCGCCCAGTAGGAACTTGGCCTCGTACATCTTTCCAAAGTACGAGCGGACGCTTTGGTGGGGAAGGCCGATTGAGCAGTTAAGGAACCGCACCTGGGGATACTCGACTGACGCCCTGAGCGTGTATTCCATGAGCCGGTGTGAGGTCGAGAAGATGACGTTCGCCCCGTGCTTTACGGCTGTCTCGACGGCGGCGTAGAACACGTCCGAATCGTGGCAGTCCTCGAACGCCTCGGTGCGCACGATGCCGCCAAAGTGCTCATCAAGATACCGGCGGCCCTGGTCGTGTAGGCTGTCCCAGCTCGACGTGGCACAGGGAAACTCGTGGATAAAGGCGATTCGCATGGGATTGGCAGTGGAGTAGACGGTCTTGCTCATAAAGAAGTTGAGCACGCCCGAGGTAGCTTTTGTCGGTGCGCCCTCTTTCTCGTTGGGCTGCGGCGCTTCGACAAGATCGACTTTGTCCTCGTCGCTTTTGCCGGCAATGACAAGCTCGCGCCAAATCTTGCACAGACGGTTGACGACGATATCCGTCGGCGTATCCAGCAGACGGTCCTGGTTGTAGACGTTGAGGTAGACGAGCATGGCATCGGCAGGCGTAATGTCCAAGTGGTCGCCGCCCGCGCGAAGATAGGCGCGCTTAAAGAGCAGGAAGGTGTGACGTAGGTAGTCGACCTTCTTTTGAGGCCATTTTTCGACAAGATCTTGGCCGAGCATTTTGGCAAGCATCTCGTAGCTGCCCTCGCGCGAAAACTCAATCTCGTACAGGGGGCATACGTACCAAAAGGCGCAAAACTCACCGTACAGGCGGCTCTCGACGGAATCCCACTTACCGGGGTACAGACGCGTCACCTTGGCCGAAACCGTCGGAGCGTCAAGGAATTTGAGGACGCTGACACGCTTGTTGCCCTCTTGGACGTAAAAGCGGTGCATGAACTCGGTGACGATGATGGGGTCGCGGTAGCCCTCGGAGATTTGGATATCGTAGAGGTTGGACCATTTGCGGGCGAATTCGGTATTCCAGGGGAGCAGCGGCATAAAGTTACACGAAAAGGCGGACTGGCGACCTTTGGTAACCGTGCCGACGACCATTTCGAGCGGAATGTCCCGCAGGCCGATGTTCTCGCGCTGCCCGCAGGGAAGCTGGGCGACCAAGCTGTCGAGGTCCGTAAGATATGGATGCTCGCTTTGGCTGATAGCGCGACGGCGTCCCTGTTCGCCGCGCTTGCGCGCTTGACGATAGGCCTCTTCCATGGTGTCTACTCCCTTAGTCGTTTAAACAACGATATGAACCATGGTACCACGATGCGAAACTACCACAAAGGTGCCTGTCCCCTTTGTGGTAGTTTAGGCGATGATGGGGGCGATGGCACGAATGCAGGCGTCGCCTGCCGTGAAGGTGGTGCTATCGTCGCTGACGATAAAGATGATTTTGCCCTTGACGCCAAAGTCGCCGATCTCGCTAAAGAGCACGTACGGCTCCTTGTCAAAGCCAGAGATGGGAAGCACCGCGGCCTTGGTGGCGTCGGTAAGCTCATCTGCCAGCGCGTCCAGCGAGGCCCACTTAGACGTGTCCTTTACGGCAACGGGCACGGCCACGCGCCCAAAGGGCATCAGATGCACGAGCGTGTTCTTGGAGATGTTGGAGTTGGGCACAATGATGGTCTGCCCGCAGGCATCCTCGATGGTCGTGTGGCGCCAGGTGATGTCTTGGACCACGCCCGACACGCCGCCGACCTCGATATTGTCGCCGGGCTTGATGATGC
>CABQJJ010000056.1 GCA_902464485.1 uncultured Collinsella sp.
AGCGGTATTCCGACCTTAAGGGACTTCTGCGGCAGTGGGGTCCCACCATGGACGACGTGTTTGCTATGCGCGATCGCTCACAAGAGCTGTTGTCGCTGGTAGACGATGGTGATGAGCAGATCAAGAAGGCTCGCGAAGCGCTTGGCGCGGCGGAGCGCGAACTGTTCGCCGCCGCCAAGGCACTTAAGCGTGCACGCAATACGGCAGCCCCGCGTTTTTGTCACGAGGTTGGCCGCCAAATGGCGCGTCTGGAAATGGGCAGCGCCGAACTTGTCTGGGAGTCGCGTGATCTTCCCCGCGCCGAGTGGACGCCTGCTGGTCCTTCGAGCTATGAGCTTTTGTATCGCAGCGGCGCCGGTTTGACACCGCGCCCTCTGCGCCGCATCGCCTCGGGCGGCGAGCTCAGCCGCGTCATGCTTGCGAGCAAGGTGGTCTTGGGTAATGCGGACGGCGTCGACACACTGGTATTTGACGAGGTCGATGCTGGTGTCGGTGGCTCCACGGCTCGTGCTCTTGCTGGCGTGCTGGCTGATCTTGCCGCCACGCATCAGGTCATCGTCGTAACGCACCTGGCGCAGGTTGCGGTCATGGCCGACAAGCATTACGTGGTCAGTAAAGAGCCCGGTGACGTTCCCCAGACGCACTTGGACGAGGTGACCGGCGAGGCTCGCACTGCCGAGATTGCCCGTATGCTCAGCGGCGATCAATCGGAGGCAAGCCTAGCGCATGCCAAGCAGATGCTTGCGGAGGCACGTGCTTAGACCGAGTCGCCACATGCATGTCCGACCCGGCTGCCACGAAACCGCCCCATCTACTACGTTTAACAGGCTATCGGCTTCCACGCCAAGAATTGCAAAAAGAAAACTGCAGGTAGAACGCCTGCGGTTTTCTCTATTTTCGGTATGTGGTTGCGCCATACGGTTAAAACGTAGTAGATGGGCCGGTTTCGTGGCGAGTGGCGTCTATCGGCTCCCCAAGTCGCCTACTCCACGACCTTATCGGGCTGGATGAGCTCCTCGTAGTAGCTGATGTGCTCTCGGGCGTCCTCGATTTCGGGCAGCAGGAAGTTGTAGATGACCTCTATGATCATCGTGGCGCTCATCTTGGAGAACGCGAAATCGCCCGTTGTCAGCAGCGCCTCGTGATTGACGGTATTAAAGGTGTAGTCGGCCAGGCGAGCAAGCGGAGACTTGCTGTCGCTGCTGATGACGACTACGGTAGCACCGCAGTCGCGAGCCGCTTTTGCCATGCGATTCAGACGGCGCGATTTGCCTGAGTTCGAGATCAGCACGATTACGTCACCGGGGCGCAACGTGAGCGCAAAGCCGATTGATGTTTCGCTGATGGTGCTTGCCATGCAGCGTAGGCCCAGCTGTGAGAACTTAAACGTCGCGTCGAGCGCGACGGCGTTGGTGTTGCCTACGGCCGCAAACTCAATAACACCTGCATTCTTTAACGCGTGCACAACGGCCGCCAGCGTATCGTGGTCGATTCCGTCGATGGTCGCGTTAAGCTCGCTGACCTTAGCAGCCAAGATATTCTTAAGGCTCTGCTCCATGCTGTCGAGCGAGACCTCGTCGGTCACGCCCTCGTTACGTTGGCTCTCCAAATCACGCGCCAACGAAAATTGAAAGCTGCGGAAGCTGCCAAAGCCCAGCTTGCGGCAGAAGCGCGAAACGGTTGCCTCGGATGTGGCGGCGGCACGCGAAAGTTGGGCGGCCGTCAGACGCGGCGCCTCGGACTGGTGCTCCAAAATATAGTCAACAATGCGCTGTTCGGACTCGCTGTATCCCTGGTGGGTGCTAATGAGAGAGAGCGCGCTCTTGCTACTATCGGTCATGGCTGGCTCCTGGTTGGCATGAAAATCGGACTTGTTTTGTAATGTCATAGTATAGGGGCATTTTCAATTACAAGATACACCTTGCCGTTTCAAGTGTTGATGGTAAACTTTCATCGACCGTTTACGGGTATGAAAGAACCTTTCACCGGAGAATTGGGACATTTCCCTTTCCGCGAAAGCGCTGGGTTGGTATCTTTCAATTGTGGAAAAGCGCGCAAGGACGCGCGTGTAGGGGAGCGCTTGCGGGCGCAAAACTTAAAAAGGAGGGACACATGGCTAAGTTTGACATCATCGCCGCGACCGGTTGCCCAACCGGCATTGCGCACACCTTCATGGCGAAGGAGGCGCTGGAGAAGGCAGCTGCCGAGCGAGGTCTGACCATTAAGGTCGAGACTCATGGCCAGGTCGGTGTCGAGAACGAGCTCACGAAGGGTGAGATCGCCGGTGCCAAGGCCGTCGTCGTCGCAGCCGACAAGGATGTCCAGGCCGAGCGTTTCGCCGGTAAGCCTATGGTTTCCGTCGGCGTTTCCAAGGCCCTGTCCGTCGAGGCCGCCGGTAAGCTGGTCGACCGCGCGCTCGCCGCCAAGGGCGACGATACGATTGCTGCTGCCGCCGATGTCGAGGACGAGGTCGAGGAGAAGGAGTCCATCGGCCACATCATCTATAAGCACCTCATGAACGGCGTCAGCCACATGCTGGTCTTCGTCGTTGCCGGTGGTGTTCTGACCGCCATTTCGTTCCTGTGGGGCATTACGTCCTTCGATTCGACGGCTGCCGACTACAACAGCTTTGCCGCGATGCTCAAGATCATCGGCGGCATCGCCATGAACCTCATGGTTCCGGTTCTTTCCGCCTACATCGCCGAGTCCATCGGCAAGCGCCCGGCGCTCGTCCCCGGTTTTGTCGCCGGTATGATCGCCATCCAGGGCCTGCCTGTTAACGCCGATACCGGCATGATCGACGCCGGTGGCGCTGGCGTGGGCTTCGGCTTCCTGGGCGGCATCGTCGGCGGCTTCCTCGCTGGCTATGTCATTCTGCTGCTCGAGAAGGTCTTTGCCGGCCTGCCCAAGAACCTGGACGGCCTCAAGGCTATCTTCCTGTACCCGCTGTTCTCGACGGCTATCGTCGGCCTGGTCATGCTCGGCATTTCCGGCCCCATGGCTGCCATCAACACCGCCATGATGGACTTCCTCAAGGGCCTGTCAGCCTCTGGCGCCGTTGTCCTGGGTCTTGCCATCGGCTGCATGTGCGCCTTTGACATGGGCGGCCCGGTCAACAAGGCTGCTTACGTCACTGGTACCGCTATGCTCACCGAGGCCCTGGCCGCCGGTGTTGGCACCGACACCTACAACTTCGGCACCAACTTCATGGCTGCCGTCTCCGCCGCTTGCATCGTTCCGCCGCTGATCACCACCTTCGCCGTCGTTGTCGGCAAGAAGTACTTCAGCCAGGAGGATCACGACGCCGGTGTCGTCAACCTCATCCTTGGTTGCACCCACATCACCGAGGGCGCCATTCCGTTCATGACCAAGAACATCTGGCCCGTCATGCCCATCATGATGCTCGGTTCTTCCATCGCTTCGATCCTGACCATCATGTTCAGCGTTCACGATCCGGCGCCTCACGGTGGCTTCCTGGTCCTGCCCGTTGTCGAGAACGGTCCGCTGTGGGTCCTCGCGATCCTCATCGGCGCTGTGGTCGGTGGCATCCTGTTCGTGGCCTTCAAGAAGTATGACTTCGAGAAGAACCAGAAGGCCGCTCCTGCAGCCAAGTCGGTTGAGGCCCCCAAGGCCGCTGCCGTCGAGGCTCCCAAGTCCGAGGCTGCCGACTTCGTGAAGGTTGAGAACGTCTTTGTCGCCGAGGACTTCGCTTCTCGTGACGAGGCTCTGAGCTTTGTCTCCAACCAGGCCGTCAAGGCCGGTATCGCCGGCGACGCCGACGCCGTGATGAACGCCTTCCTGGCCCGCGAGGCCGAGGGCACCACGGGCATGATGGAGGGCTTCGCCATCCCGCATGCCAAGTCCGACGCCATTACCGAGGCCGCCGTCATCGTCGTCAAGGACGAGTCTGGCGTGACCGGTTGGGACACCATGGACGGCGCTCCCGTCAACGTGGCCATCGCCCTGCTCATCCCGGGTGCACAGGCTGGCACTACGCACCTCAAGATTTTGTCCAAGGTCGCCGAGGCGCTCATGGACGAGGACTTCCGTGTCACCGTCAAGGGTTCCACGGACGCCGCCGAGATCGCCAAGACGATCAACGCCCGCTTGGTCTAATCCCACAGTTCGCGAATAACTTCGTTCCCTGTATATAAGGCGGAGACTCCACCAGGAGTCCCCGCCTTTTTCATACCACCCGGCACTTAAGGACGTTCCTTTGCTGCCGGCATCCATGGACGCTTCTCAGTTCGCAGAAGGGCATAGATAACCGCATCAACCAGATCTTCCATACGATCAGAGATCCAGCCAGAATTCCGTTCGTACGATATTACTCTGGACCGACTGAGTTTCCGCAGCTCGCCTGCCGGGCGGGGCGGTTAAGTTTGTCGCGAGTTCCGCACGCAAAGGAAAGCACTTAATGTGCTTTCCGTCTTGCGCAGGACTGTAGAGCAGCAAACTTAACCGCCCCGCCCGGCAGGCGAGCATGCAGCAACGACATCCGTCCAACAATTCGTGCGAAACACAATGAAAAACCGTTTGATGTGAGTTAATATAAACAACGTCGTGAATCTGGCTCCTGCCGCATGGTTGACAGGGGTTAAACACAAAAAAGGAGTCAATTATGGTTTCTGAGAAGGCTACCCTCGTTAATCCTCAGGGTCTTCACATGCGTCCGGCCGGCCTCTTCGCCTCCACCATGGGCAAGTACGCCTGCGACGTGACCGTTGTTACCCCCGAGAAGGAGGTCAACGGTAAGTCTCCGATGGCCCTCATGGCTGCTGGTATCCCTTGCGGTACCGAGGTCGAGGTCAAGTGCGACGGCGCTGACGAGGCCGAGGCTCTGGCTGCTGCCATCGAGCTCATCAAGAGCGGTCTTGGCGAGTAGAGCTCAAACGGGTCGCATGTTGAACAATTAAGTTCATACTTGGGGGCGCAGTGACCTGTATCAAGGTAGCTGCGCTCTTTTGTCATGGATATGGCAAAACGCTTTATCACATGACACGGAGAGAGGAATGTGAATGTATCAGGGAGTCAACGCATCCGAGGGTATCGGTATCGGCACCGTCATGGTCGCCGTCGATCCCGACTTGACGTTTGAGCCGCACGAGGTTGCTGATTCGGCAGCAGAGAAGGAGCGCTATCAGACCGCTCTTTCGGTCTTTTGCGAGAAGACCCAGGCTCAGGCCGACCACATGAAGGAGACGGTGGGCGAGGCCGAGGCCGAGATCATGAGCGGACACATTGTCCTGGCTCAGGACCCGGGCATGACCGACGCCATTAACGCCGCCATTGACGGCGGCACCTGCGCCGAGCAGGCGCTCATGGACACCTCGACCATGTTCGAGAACATGTTCCTGTCCATGGACGACGAGATGTTCCGTCTGCGCGCGGCCGACATCGCCGACATCCGCACCGGTATTCTGGCCGAGCTGCTGGGCAAGGAGGTCGTCGACCTCTCCGTCCTGCCCGAGAACACCGTCGTTGTCGTGCACGACCTTACGCCGTCCATGACCGCCACGATCGATAAGGCCCACGTTGCCGGTATCGTCACCGAGACCGGTGGCCGCACGTCGCACTCCGCGATCATCGCGCGCGCCCTCGAGATCCCGGCTGTCCTTTCGGTTTCCAACAGCTGCACCGCGCTGCGCAACGGCATGACCGTTGTCGTCGACGGTGGCAAGGGTATCGTCGAGGCCGATCCCGACGAGGAGACGCTCGCCGCCTACACAGCCAAGGCCGAGGCCTTCGCTGCCGAGAAGGCAGCCCTCGAGGCCTTCCGTGGCAAGCCTTCCGTGACTGCCGATGGCATCAAGAAGATCATTGCCTGCAACATCGGTAACCCTGATGACGTGCCCAACGCGCTCGATCACGACGCCGAGGCTATCGGTCTGTTCCGCTCCGAGTTCCTGTTCATGGACTCTGCCGAGCTTCCTTCCGAGGAGGAGCAGTTCAACGCCTACCGCAAGGTCGCCAGCGCGCTCAAGGGCGCTCCGGTCATCATCCGCACGCTCGATGTGGGTGGCGACAAGGAGATCCCGTACCTGCACATGGTCAAGGAAGACAACCCCTTCATGGGCTTCCGCGCCGTGCGTTACTGCCTGGCCAATCCCGACCAGTACAAGGTCCAGCTCCGCGCCCTGCTGCGCGCTAGCGCCTTCGGTGACATCAAGATCATGATCCCGCTCGTCACCTGCGTCGAGGAGGTCTTGGCTGTCAAGGAGCTCGTCGAGCAGTGCAAGGCCGAGCTGACCGAAGAGGGTCGCAAGTTCAACGAGAACATCGAGGTCGGTATTATGGTCGAGACGCCCGCCGCTTCGCTGCTCGCTGACCGCCTGGCCGAGGTCGCCGACTTCTTCTCTATCGGCACCAACGACCTGATCGGCTACACCATGTGCGCCGACCGTGGCAACGACACCATCTCCAATCTGTACCAGGTGTACTATCCCGCCGTGCTCCGCTCGCTCAAGAACATCATCGAGAGCGGCGTGAAGGCCGGCATCATGGTCGGTATGTGCGGCGAGGCCGCTGCCGATCCGCTGCTTGAGCCGCTGCTGATCAGCTGGGGCTTGGAGGAGTTCTCGATGAGCGCTCCGTCGATCCTGCGCGCCCGCAAGACCATCAGCCAGTGGACCAAGGCCGAGTGCGACGAGCTCGCCGAGAAGGCGCTCGCCTGCAATACCGCCGCCGAGGTCAAGGCGCTGCTCGAGTCCGCAGCTCGTTAATTTGGTATCAGAGGTAACCGCGTGGTTGGAATGGGCCGGCCACGCGGCCCTCACATATACAGGGGGTACTGTAAATGTTCTACACGCTAACCGCTAACCCGGCTGTCGACATGACGGTTTCGAGCTCTCCGCTCGAGCCCGACGAGAACGTCCGCACCGGCTCGGCCAGCTACACGGCCAACGGCAAGGGCCTCGACGTGTCCTTCGCCTTTAAGAAGATGGGCGTCGACACCGTCGCGCTCGGCTTCTTCGCCGGTTTCACGGGCAAGTTTATCGTCGAGGAGGTCATGAACCTGGGTTGTCTGTGCCGCCCGGTCTGGACCGACGGTATCACGCGCATCAACACCTACGTCAACGATGGCCAGCACGAGTACGGCATCCTCAACCCCGGTGCTCCGATTACGCCGCAGCATCAGGAGGAGCTCTACAACATCCTGGACACCGCCGGTGATCTTGAGTGCCTGATCGTCTCTGGTTCCGTGCCTCCCAAAGCCACGCCCGACTTCCTGGCTCAGGTCATGGAGCACGCTCAGGCCCGTGGCGCCGACGTCGTCCTGGACCTGTCCTCCGACAAGCTCAAGGAGCTCGCTCACAAGAAGCCGCTGCTCATCAAGCCGAACCATCACGAGATGAAGGCCATCTTCGGCGTGCCGGTCGACACCGACGACGAGGTTCGCGTTGCCATGAAGCTGGCTCACGAGGCTGGCGTCCAGAACGTGCTGCTCACCCGTGGTAGCCGCGGTGACGCCTACTTCTCCAACGGCGAGGACATCTGGTATGCCAAGCGTGAGTTCAACATCAAGCTGGTCTCTTCCGTCTGCGCCGGCGACTGCACCCTTGCTGCGTTCCTGCACAAGTGGTACAGGGATCGCGACAACGTCGAGGAGGCCATGAAGCTCGCTATGGCCACCGGCGCCAACGTTGCCGAGTCCGTCGGCATCGGCGACTTCGGTCACGTCGATGAGTACAGCAAGCGTGTTGCTGTCCGCAAGCTCGACCGCAAGTAAGCGAAACGCGAGATTTTCGCGTGTATGGCGTCCCGGTTTAGGCTGGGGCGCCTTTTTTCTATATTGTGAGCGAGCAACAGGACAAACGAATCCGAGGAGTTGCCCCACCTTCCTGCCGCCCTGCACGCGTTCTACACCGTTCGCCGAGTTGCTATAGCCTTTTTTGTAGGCGTGGAATATACTTTCATTAACACGTTGCCTTGCGAAAGGAACTTACATGATTTACACGCTCACTGCAAATCCCGCCATTGACTACAACATTGCCTGCGACGGTCTTTCCGCCAACACCGTCACCCGCACTCGCAATGCGGTCTATACGCCCAACGGCAAGGGTCTCAACGTCTCGTTCACTCTCGATCACTATGGTGTCGACACCACGATCCTGGGCTTTTTTGCCGGCTTCTCGGGCGAGTTTATCGTCAAGGGCGCCGAGGCCCTGGGCGTGCCCGTTAGGCCCGTGTGGACTGACGGCATCACGCGCGTCAACGTCTTCCTCAACGCCGGTCCCGACACCGAGTACAACATGGTCAACGCAGGTGCCGCCATCAATGCTGCCAACGAGCAGGAGATGTTTGACCTTATTGATTCGCTCGACGACATGACCTGCCTGGTCATTAGCGGCTCGCTGCCCCCCAACACCTCCGAGGGTTTTCTGGCCGAGGTACTTCGCCGTGTTAAGGCAAAAGGTGCCGAGTTCGTGCTCGATATCTCGAGCCATCAGCTGGCTGACCTCATTGCCATGGAGCCGTTGCTCATTAAGCCTAACGACGACGAGCTGCTCGACATCTTTGGCATTAAGGTGAGCGGTGGCGACGACGAGTCCGTCAAGGGCGCGATGGCCGAGCTGCACGCCAAGGGCTCCAAGAACGTACTGCTGACCCTTGGTGGCGACGGTGCGTACTTCTCCAACGGCGAGCACATCTGGTTTGCCAACCGTACCTTTGAGGTCAAGCTGCTGTCGACGGTCTGCGCCGGTGACTCCTCGCTTGCCGCCTTCCTGTCCGTGTGGCACGACGCCCCTGAGCGTGTTGAGGACGCCCTGCGCCTCTCGATGGCTACCGGCGCCAACGTGGTCGAGTGCCCGGGCTTGGGCGATTTTGCCAAGGTCGATGAGTACCAGAAGGGTATCGCAATCCGTCAGGTTTGCTAGTTCCAGCACTTTGCCTGAATAGTTCGATTATTTCGCATCCGTCTCAGACCAAGACGGATGCGTTTTTGTTTATCGGACTTGCGTGTGCAGTGGAGGCTGTTTCTTGCTAGACTTCTTGCAGACGCAATCGATAGCCAATTTGATAGTCGCAGGAGGCCATAGGCATGTGCAATGTTTCGCTCAACGGTACGCAGCCGACCGATGCCTCCATCCGTGTCCTGCGTGCGCTCGAGGCGGCCGGCCTTGAGGCTTGGTACGTAGGCGGTTGGGTACGTGATGCCCTGATGGGGCGTCTCAGCCACGATGTGGACATGTGTTGCAGCGGCCTATGGCAGGAGTCCAAAGCGGCGCTCGAGGCAGCGGATATCGCCGTGGTTGAATCGGGCATTAAATTCGGCGGCATTACGGCTATTTGCTATGGCGATCGCATTGAGGTCACCACCTACCGCCTGGACGGCTTCTATACCGACGGTCGTCATCCCCAGAGTGTGGAGCGCGCCGCTTCGCTTGAGGACGATCTGGCGCGCCGCGACTTTACCGTCAATGCCATGGCGTGGCATCCCGAGCGCGGCCTCGTCGACCGCTTCGACGGCCAGGGCGATTTGGACCGCAAGCTGATTCGTGCCGTCGGTGATCCCAAGCGCCGTTTTAATGAGGACGCCCTGCGCATGTTGCGCGCGGTGCGCTTTGCCTGCCGCCTGGACTTTATAATTGAACCCGCGACAAAACAGGCTCTGGCCGAATGTGCGCCGTTGCTCGATGCCGTGGCGCGCGAGCGTGTGGGCATTGAGCTTGAGGGCATCCTTTCGACTGGACACGGGGGAGACGCCATGTTGCGCTACCCCGAGCTTATCTGCGCCGCCGTGCCCGAGTTGGCAGCGAGTCGCGGGTTTGATCAGCGCAGTGTCTATCATGCGTTTAACGTCTACGAGCATATCGCCCGCGTACTGACGGTAGCAGGGGAGCTGGCGCTGTGCGACGGCGTCGTGCCCTCGTCGAGCCTTATGTGGGCGGCGTTTTTGCACGACGTTTCCAAGCCCGAGTGTTTTACGGTCGATCACGCCGGCAGCGGACACTTCTACGGTCATCCCGAGCTCGGCGCCAAGAAGGCGCGTGTCATCATGGATCGGCTGGCGCTCTCCCACGATTTGGTGCGCGATGTATGCCTGCTGATCAAATACCACGACAAGCCGCTGCGTCCCGAGCGATCCTGCCTGCTCAATATGATGCGCGCGCTTTCGGGCGAAGGTGTCGATACTCCGCGTCTGATGGACGAGCTCATGGACCTTAAGCGTGCCGATACGCTTGGCAAGGCGCCCTCGTGCTTCTATTACGTCGAGACGATCGAGGAGATGCGCTCGCTCGCCCATGATCTAATGGAGGCGGGGGAGCCCTATACGCTCAAGATGCTTGCTATCAACGGCGGCGATTTGATACGCGCCGGCGTCAAACCGGGGCCGGAGTTGGGGCAGCTTCTCAATGCTGCCCTCGACACCGTGATCGAGGACAACGTCCCCAACGAGCGCGAAGCCCTTCTGGCCCATCTGCACCTGGGATAAACATCCTTCGGTTTGTCCCAAATGATCTACTTAGTTGACCTGCGTGTTCCATAACCTCTCGACAAAATTTTGGCAATTTGGAATTTTTTCTTGCGCTCGCGTTTTTTGTCCCGTAATATATTTTTTCGCAGCACAGCAGTGCAGATGTCATGTGGCCCGTTCGTCTAGCGGTTTAGGACGCCGCCCTCTCAAGGCGGAGATCACCAGTTCGAATCTGGTACGGGCTACCA
>CABQJJ010000057.1 GCA_902464485.1 uncultured Collinsella sp.
GATTCGGTTCCCCGGGGCTTTGACGTCGTGGTTTCGACGCGTTGGCCCGAGGTCGTCCAGATTTGCGAGGACAAGCATTGCCCGTGCGTACTGCACGATGGCACGTTGAGGAGCGAGAGCGTGCGTGCCGGCCTTGCCTGGGGAGCCGATCACGGCTGGAAGGGTTGCCTGTTTTTGCCGGGTGACCAGCCGCTCGTGAGCTCGGATTCTTTTAAGGCCATGGTTCGTGCATTTGACGAGCGTGGCCGCAAGCATCCAGTGCGCTTGGCGTGCAATGGTGAGCCTTCGAGCCCGGTGCTCTTCCCGGCGCAGCTGTTCGACGCGCTTATGCTTCTCGAAGGCAAGGACGGCGGGGGCTCGATTCTCAAAGGCCGCGTCGGCGTTGCGTTGGTCGAAGCGCGCGCCTATGAGCTGTGGGATGTCGATACCGCCAAGGGCCAGCGCCGCATAACGGAGCATATCGCCGCCTGCTCGTATTTTGATCGCGTGGCCA
This sequence comes from uncultured Collinsella sp., assembly GCA_902464485.1. Lineage (GTDB taxonomy): Bacteria > Actinomycetota > Coriobacteriia > Coriobacteriales > Coriobacteriaceae > Collinsella. The sequence goes on from CABQJJ010000057.1 coordinate 494, forward strand.
ACTGTATGAATCGATAAGGAGCAACATGATCATCATCAAACACGGCGCGCTCGTGACGCCCCAGGGGCTTCGTCGCGCCGACCTTGCCATGGATGGCGATAAGATCGTGCGGATCGCCGCGACGATTGAGCCGGGCGCGGATGATACCGTCCAGGACGCCACGGGCTGCTGGGTGTTTCCCGGCTTTATCGACGGCCATACGCACATGCAGTGTTGGACCGGCATGGACTGGACGGCAGATAGCTTTGAGACCGGCACACGCGCGGCTGCCTGCGGCGGTACCACGACCATCGTGGACTACGCGACGGCCGACCGCGGCGTGACCATGCCCGATGCCCTTGCCGAGTGGCATCGCCGTGCCGACGGCACCTGCACGGCCAACTATGCCTTCCATATGGCACTTGCCGAGTGGAACGAGCGCAACCGCGCCGATCTTTCTGCCATGCGCGAGGCAGGCGTGTCGTCGTTTAAGACCTACTTTGCCTATGACCACCTGCGCCTGGACGATGCCGAGACCCTTGAGGTGTTGGAGGAGCTCAAGCGCGTGGGCGGCATCCTGTGCGTGCATTGCGAGAACGGCACGCTGGTTAACGCGCTGCAGAAGCGCGTGTTCGAGCAGGGGATTCACGGGCCCGAGGGCCATGCGCTCAGCCGTCCGGACGTGTGCGAGGGCGAAGCCGTGAGCCGTCTGCTGTACTTGGCACACCTTGCCGGTGACGCCCCGGTCAACGTGGTGCATCTTTCGACCAAGCTGGGGCTCGAGGCCATTCGTGCGGCCAGGGCGCGCGGGCAGAAGAATATCTATGTCGAGACCTGCCCTCAGTATCTGATGCTCGACGACACCTGCTATTTAGAGCAGGGCGAGGACGGCTTTGCAGGCGCCAAGTATGTGATGAGCCCGCCGCTGCGCCATGCAGGCGACCGCGCTGCGCTGCGCGAGGCGCTTGTGGCCGGCGAGATCGATACTATCGCCACCGACCACTGCAGCTTTAACCTGCACGGGCAAAAGGACCGCGGCCGCGACGACTTCCGTGCGATTCCCAACGGCGGACCCGGCGTGGAGCATCGTCCCGTCGCGATTGCCACGAGCTTTGAGGGGCAGCTGGGCCCCGAGGACCTCTGCCGCCTGATGAGCGAGAACCCGGCCCGCGTCTTTGGCATGTATCCGCGCAAGGGGTGCCTGGCCGAGGGCGCCGACGCCGATGTGTGCGTATGGGATTCCCAGGCGCGCTGGACCATTCGCGCGGCGACGCAGCATCAGGCCGTGGATTACACGCCGCTTGAGGGCTTTGAGGCGCATGGCCGCGCCAAGGCTGTCTACGTCAACGGCGTGCTGGTGGCCCGCGACGGCGAACCCACCGGAGCCCAGCCCGGTCGCTACGTTCCCCGCTAGCAAGAAGGCCGCCAGGGTAGCTTATTTGGGAGATGATTTTTCAACATCGGGTAGCTAAAACGGCCCCGTCCTGAATTAGCTATCCCTGGAGGCTGGTGGCGATGATGGGGCGGTTGAGGGCCGCCTCGAAGCGGTCGGCCATCGTGGGGTCGTTGAGCGTGTCGACTTGGTTGAGCATGATGCGAGCGGTGCTGAGCCCCAGCTCCTGCAGCTCGGCATTGAGCACCCGGGCGACGCGTTCGGGCGTGGCGATGTCGGTTGCCTCGCAGCCGCAGCGTTCGCAAAAGAGCTCGGGGCGGTGGACAGCCTCATCGACGGGTCTGCCAAAACCTGAGGCGCCGACGATCCAGACGATGTTGGCCGTGTCAGAGGGAATCACCGGCTCCCAGGCGGCGTGGGCCTTGAGCGGGAGCCGCTTGCTGCCATCCGCCTCGGCCAAGACGTAGTCAAAGCGCTGGGACAGTTGGTCGAGCGGCTCGGCGGGGGCGGACAGCTTGCCCGTCTCCGGGTCTAAGACGCCTGCCTGGCAGATGCTTCCGCGCGCAAGGCCCGCGCAGGCCTCGCAGGTGCAGCCGGGGGCATGCAGGACGCCCGGCTTCCAAGGCGCGGCGTCCAAACGGCGGTTCGACCCGTCCCATGGCACGCCGGCGACGGGAAACATATGCGTGGTTGTGCAGAGGAGCACGCGGCCGCCAGCGCGCATGAGCTCAAGACCCAGCGTCTTTAGCAAGGTCGACTTGCCGCCGCTGCCGATAATCGCGGTAATGCCCGGCTCGATTCTGAGCGCCGAGGCAAGATTGCCGCTAACCGTTTCCATCTGTTCACCGCCGTATAATACTGTGATAATAAATAATCATCAGAGTAGCGGTCGAACCGCTTTTGCTCTGCTCAAACCGTAGCACAGGGAGGTGCCCCGGGAATGCTCGTTTATGTTCGCGGTGCCGGCGATATCGCCACGGGCGTTGCCGCTCGCTTGGTGCGCGCCGGCGTGTCGGTTGTCATGGCCGATATCGCGGTTCCCACGTGCATCCGTCGCACAATCAGTTTTTGCGAGGCCATTCGCCTGGGCGAGGTCCAGGTCGAGGGCATTCGCGCTCGCTTGGCGCAGACGCCGACAGAGGCGCTTGCAATTACCGAGGCCGGAGACGTGGCCGTCGTGGTAGACCCCCAGGCCAAGATGCTCGACGAACTGAAGCCCGCTGCTGTGGTTGACGCGATTCTGGCCAAGCGCAACTTGGGCACCACGCGCGATATGGCGCCTGTCGTCATCGCCGTGGGGCCGGGCTTTACCGCGACGGTCGATTGCGACGCCGTGGTCGAGACCATGCGCGGTCATTTTCTCGGCCGCGTCATTACCCAGGGCTCGCCCCAGCCCAACACGGGCGTGCCGGGTGTCATCGCCGGCTATGGCAAGGAGCGTGTTATCCACAGCCCCGCTGCCGGTGTGTTTAGGTCCGACCATGCGATCGGCGATATCGTGAGCGCCGGAGACGTGATTGGCTACGCGGGCGATACGCCCATGTGCACGCAGATCGATGGCTGCTTGCGCGGCCTTTTGGCCGACGGCGTTCAGGTGACCGAGGGCTTTAAATGTGCCGACGTCGACCCGCGGGGCGATGCCAGCTATATCAACTATATTTCGGACAAGGCGACGTCGGTCGGCGGCGGCGTGCTCGAGGCGCTCGCCATGCTCACCGACGTTTTTAGGGGATAGGAAGCGGCGATGGAAAAGCTCGATGTGGTGAATGCAGCGCTTGGCGCCCTGAAGGCTGGTAAGACGTGCGAGCTGGTGGTCGTGGCCGGAACGGCGGGTTCGTCGCCGCGCGGCGTGGGCGCCTGGATGGCCGTCTTTGCCGATGGCAGCCAAGCAGGTACCATCGGCGGCGGCAAGATTGAGCTCTTTGCGCTGGATGAGGCGCGCGAGCTCCTGAGCGCGGAGCAGTCGCGTCTGGTCCGCTACACCATGGGCGGCGAGAACTCCGATACCGGCATGATCTGCGGCGGGGCCATCTGCCTGTGCTACCTGCATCTGGATGCGACCCAGGCACCGTTGTTCCAGTCGGTTGCCGACGTCTTGGCCTATCGGCGCATCGGCGACTTCGTCATTGACTTTGAGCCGTTTATCGCAAGCGCGCTCGAGGGCGATGTGGCCGAGTACCATGGCGAGGAATCGCGCCGCACCATTGCGGGCTGCCCCGGGCTTTCGCTGGCGGAAGAGGGGAGCAACGTCACCTACACCAACGCCGCCTCCGAGATTCCTCCCGCGCACATCGAGACGCTCTGCCCCGAGGGCCTGACCTATATCTTTGGCTGCGGACACGTGGGTGCTGCGACGGCGCGGGTGCTCACGGCGGCGGGCTTTGCCGTCGTGGCTTGCGACGACCGCCCCGGCACGCTGACCCCCGAATGGGTGCCCGGTGTCTACGACCGTCGTCTGGTCGACTACAAGAACCTGAGCAAGCAGTGCCCCATCGGCCCGCGCGACCTAGTGGTCGTCGCCACGGCGGGTCACAAGTCCGATATCGACGTGGTGATTCAGGCCATGCGCGCCAAGCCCGCCTATCTGGGCTGCTTGGGTTCGCGCCGTAAGACGGCCTTTGTGCGCGCCCGCCTGGAGCAGGAGGGCTTTACGCAGGACCAGATCGACGGGCTGCACCTGCCGATCGGCGTTGCCATCGAGGCCGAGGATCCCGAGGAGATTGCCATCTCCATCGCTGCCGAGATGATCAACCTGCGCCGCACCAAGCTCGTCCCCCGCAAGCGCTAGTCGCATCCCAAATGAGCTGCCCCAGCCCTCTGCCGCATGCGGGTCAAAATGCTACCTGTGCTATATGCCCTATAATGTCCGCCCGTTGAGCGGCATGGGGCCGCTGCCTAGGGTATGGGAGGCGCAAATGGCAGAGTCAGCAGCAGGGGACGCCCTGTTCGAGCGTACGGGAAAAGTTTCGTTTGTGCAGGTATTGCCCCATGCACTGCAGCATGTGCTGGCGGCATTCGCGGGTATCGTCACGCCCGCCATCATCATTGCGTCGGTCTGCGGCTTTACCCCTCAAGAGGAGGCCGCTGTCATCCAGGCGTCGCTCGTCCTCTCGGCGCTCGACATTTTCCTTCAACAGTTCCCCATAAAAGGCGTCGTCGGTTCGGGCCTGCCCATCGTGATGGGCGCGAGCTTCACCTTCGTGCCGGCGCTCAAGGCAGTCGGTCTTGAGCTTGGCTTTGAGGCCGTGCTGGGCGCCCAGGTAATCGGTGGCGCGCTCGTCGTACTCTTCGGCCTGCTGTTTAGGCGCGTGAGCTTTCTGTTCCCGGCCCCGGTGCTTGGCACCGTCATCTTTGTCATTGGCCTGTCGCTATGCCCAGTGGCAGTTGCCTCCATGGCGGGCGGGGAGGGCGCGGCCGATTTTGGCAGTGTCACCAACTGGGCCGTCGCGCTCGTGACGTTCGTCGTCACCTTTATGGCCGGTAACTACGGCAAGGGCGCGCTTAGGCTGGGCAGCATCCTGGCCGGTATCTGCGCGGGCTTTGTTTTGGCTGCGGTGTTGGGCATGGTCGATTTCTCGGCAATCGCGACCGCCAGCTGGTTTGCTCCGCCTGCCCTGGGCGCCCATCGCCTGGTGTTCGACCCGGCCGCGTGCGCCGTCGTGGGCGTAGTCGCCATTGTCAACGCCGTGCAGGTCATGGGCGAGTTTGCCGCTGTGTCGTCCGCTGCGCTCGATGCCCCTGCGACCGATAGCCAGATCTCGGGTGGCCTGATCGCCAACGGCCTGGTCGGTATGCTGTCGGGCTTTTTGGGCGGCGTCCCCACGGCAACCTTTGGCCAGAATGTGGGCATTATCGCTGAGAACAAGGTTGTCAACCGCATGGTCTTTACGCTTGCCGCCGCCATCTTGCTCATCGCGGGCCTGCTGCCCAAGTGCGCGGCAGTGCTCACGTCCATTCCGCAGCCGGTAATCGGCGGCGCCACGATCGGCGTGTTCGCAACCATCGGCATGAACGGTGTGGTCATGTTTGCCCGCCACGGCCTGTCTCAGCGCGATACCACGCTCATGGGTCTCTCTATCGCTTTTGGCACGGGCATTGAGCGCACGGCCGGCGCGCTTGCCGGCGCTGGATTCCCCGCATGGGTCGGCACCGTCTTTGGCGGATCCTCCATTGCCGTCGCCGCACTTGTCGCCGTCGTCCTCAACCTGGTCCTGCCTCGCCAAAAATAACGCCCCATATATGAGTTGCGGTGAAATACGGACTGTTTAAGCTAACTAAGCTGTCAAACAGTCCCTATTTCACCGCAACTGCTGTTTTCCTCCGTCCCCTGCGGATCAGTTTGTGCGGGGGAGTTGTGGAGTTGTGCAGGCTGACGAGGTTTTTCTGGAAATACGCCCTCAATGCGCGTATAGTACCGATTGTTTTGTCGGCTCCTGCTGTGTCGAGTCCAAACCGCGAAATGCCATGAGCGGCGCGGATGCAGCCAGGAGGCACGAGGACAACCCATCGTGGCCACGCCCCGTGCTTAAAACCCCAAGAAGGAGTGAACAATGGCAGAAGAGAAGTATGTGCCGCGTCTGAAGACCAAGTACAACAACGAGGTCAAGCAGCAGCTTCAGGAAAAGTTCCAGTACGAGAACGTCATGATGATCCCCAAGTTTGAGAAGATCGTCGTGAACATGGGCGTCGGCGAGGCCGCTACCGATTCCAAGGCCATCGACGGTGCCGTGCGCGACCTGCGCGCCATCACCGGCCAGCAGCCGATGATCACCCGTGCCCGCAAGTCCATCGCTACCTTCCGCCTGCGCGCCGGTATGCCGATCGGCTGCAAGGTTACCCTGCGTGGCGACCGTATGTGGGAGTTCTTTGATCGTCTGACCTCCGTCGCGATCCCCCGTATCCGCGACTTCCGCGGCATCTCCGCCAAGAGCTTCGACGGCCGTGGTAACTTCTCCATGGGCGTCACCGAGCAGCTCATCTTCCCCGAGATTGACTTTGACTCCGTCGATCACCAGCGTGGTATGGACATCACTTTCGTGACCACCGCCAACACCGATGAGGAGGCCAAGGCCCTTCTGGACGCCTTCGGTTTCCCGTTCAAGAAATAGGTTCACCTGCCCTATAAGCGCCGTTCCCACAAGGGGGCGGCGTTTGGGGCGAACAATACTCTATGTGAGGAGGATATAAGTGGCTAAGACATCGATGATCGTCAAGTGCAATCGCAAGCAGAAGTTCTCTACTCGTGAGTACACGCGCTGCCAGCGCTGCGGCCGTCCGCACTCTGTGTACCGCAAGTTCGGCCTGTGCCGTGTCTGCTTCCGCGAGCTTGCACTCAAGGGCGAGCTTCCCGGCGTTAAGAAGGCCAGCTGGTAAGTCACTACCAGCGTTTCAAGCATCCGTTTGGAACAGGGAAAACGCGCTAGTTAGGCTTTGCCGTTAAGGGCGGCGAAGAACCAAGAGCACGTGTTCATCAAGAACGAAGGAGAATCTGTATGAACCTTACAGACCCGATCGCAGATATGCTTACGCGCATCCGTAACGCTAACTCTGTGAACAAGGCCACGGTCTCCATGCCGAGCAGCAAGAAGCTCGTCGAGATCGCTCGTGTTCTGCACGAGGAGGGCTACATCGAGGGTTACGATGTCGAGGACACCGTTCCCCAGAAGACTCTGCACATCACGCTTAAGTATGGTCCCAAGAAGGCTAAGGTCATCAACGGCATCCGCCGCATTTCCAAGCCGGGCCTGCGTAAGTACACCGGCGTTGCCGACATGCCCCGCGTCCGCGGTGGCCTTGGTACCGCCATTATTTCCACCAGCCATGGCGTTATGACCGACCGCGATGCTCGCAAGCACAACGTCGGCGGCGAGATCATCGCTTACGTCTGGTAATTCGGTCGGTAGGTAGAAGGAAAGGAGATCACCGTGTCTCGTATCGGTAATAAGCCTGTCCAGATTCCCGCCGGAGTCGAAGTGGCAGTCAACGGCAACAACGTTGTCGTCAAGGGCCCCAAGGGCCAGCTCGAGCTCGATATCTATGAGAAGCTCGCTATCAACGTCGAGGACAACGTCCTCACCGTTTCCCGTCCCGACGACGAGCGTGAGACCCGTGCCCGCCACGGCCTCACCCGCGCCCTCATCCACAACATGGTTGTTGGCGTTTCCGAGGGCTTCGAGAAGAAGCTCGAGCTCGCCGGCGTCGGTTACCGCGTGCAGCAGAAGGGTAAGAACCTCGAGTTCTCCCTGGGCTTCTCGCACCCCGTGATCGTCGAGGCTCCCGAGGGCATCACCTTCGAGGTTCCCGACAACACCCACGTGAACGTCAAGGGTATCAACAAGCAGCAGGTCGGTCAGATCGCCGCTGAGATTCGCGGCCATCGTCCTCCCGAGCCTTACAAGGGCAAGGGTATCCACTATGTTGGCGAGCACATTCGCCGCAAGCTGGGTAAGGCCGCCAAGTAGTCGTAACCGACTTACTCGCATAAGACCAGCACCCCGTTAGGTGCTGGCAAGATCAACCTTTTTAGGAGTTTACGTATGAACAAGCATAAGGCGAAGCTGGAAGGCCTCAAGCGTCGTCAGCGTCGTGTTCGCGGCAAGGTCTCGGGTACCGCCGAGCGTCCGCGTCTTCGCGTGACCCGTACCAACGCCAACATCTATGCCCAGATTATCGACGACAGCAAGGGCTCCAGCCTGACGCTCGTCTCCGCCTCGACCCTCGAGGCCGAGTTCAAGGGCACCCACACCTCGAACAAGGAGGCTGCGGAGAAGGTCGGTCAGCTCGTTGGCAAGCGTGCCATCGAGGCCGGCATCACCAAGGTCGCTTTCGATCGTGGTGGCCGTATCTACCATGGCCGCGTCAAGGCCCTCGCCGACGGTGCTCGTGCCGCCGGTCTCGAGTTCTAGGAGGTATGTAGCACATGGCTCGTAATCAGAAGCAGCAGCGCGAGGCCTCCGAGTTCGAGGAGCGCGTCGTTTACATCAACCGCGTGTCGAAGACCGTCAAGGGTGGTCGTCGCATGAGCCTCGTCGCTCTCGTCGTCGTTGGCGACGGCAAGGGCAACGTCGGCGTTGGCATGGGCAAGTCCGCTGAGGTGCCCATGGCCATCTCCAAGGCGTCTCTCGATGCCAAGAAGAACATGTTCCACGTGCCGGTGACCGAAGAGGGCACCATTCCGCACGAGGTTCTCGGTCACTTTGGTGCCGGCCGCATCATCATCAAGCCCGCTGTCGAGGGTACCGGCGTTATCGCCGGCGGCGCTGTGCGTCCCCTCTTCGAGCTTGCTGGCATCAAGAACGTCCTGTCCAAGTCCCTCGGTACCGACAACGGCCTCAACATCATCAAGGCTGCCGTCGAGGGCCTCAAGGAGCTCTCCAGCCCTGAGGACGTCGCGGCTCGCCGTGGCCTGACGGTCTCCGAGATGTTCGTCGGTAAGGAGAACTAAGCATGGCTGACACCATCAAGATCAAGCAGGTCCGCAGCACCAATGGTTGCAAGCAGGACCAGGTCCGTACTGTCCGTGCCCTCGGTCTCCACAGGATCCGCGAGGTTCGCGAGATTGCTGACAACGAGTCCGTCCGCGGCATGATCTTCAAGGTCAAGCACCTTGTCGAGATTGTAGAGGAGTAGCAAATGCAGCTTCACGATCTTACTCCCGCGCCCGGTTCCACCAAGAACCGCAAGCGCGTCGGCCGTGGCAATTCTTCGGGTCACGGCACCACTTCTGGCCGCGGCCAGAAGGGCCAGGGCTCTCGCTCTGGCGGCACCAAGGGTGCCGGCTTCGAGGGCGGCCAGACTCCGCTGGCTATGCGCCTGCCCAAGCTTCCGGGCTTCCGCAACCCCCGTCGTATCGAGTACACCGCTGTTAACGTTGAGCGTCTCGAGCGTAAGTTTGAGGACGGCGCTGTAATCGACGGTGCTGCTCTTAAGGCCGCTCGCATCACCAAGAGCGAGTTCGAGCCCGTCAAGGTGCTCGGCAACGGTGAGCTTACCAAGAAGTTTACGGTCAAGGTCGACAAGGTCAGCGCTTCCGCGCAGGCCAAGATCGAGGCCGCTGGCGGAAAGGTCGAGCTGCCGTGCTAAATGGTCTTAAGAATGCTTTCCGCATCAAAGAACTGCGCGAAAAGATTCTTTTTACCATAGCTATGCTCGTCGTGTACCGCATCGGTGCGCACGTTCCTGTGCCCGGCATTCCCTTCCAGGGGATGCTGGGCCTTTTCTCGACCGAGCAAAACTCGGTCGCTGCAGGTGCTATGGCCCTCCTGAATCTTTTCTCTGGCGGTGCGCTGAGCTACGTTTCGGTGTTCTCCCTGGGCATTATGCCCTACATCACGAGCTCGATTATCCTCCAGATGCTCCAGGCCGTTGTGCCTTCTCTGCATGAGCTCGCCCGTGAGGGCGAGGTCGGTCAGACCAAGATTACGCAGTATTCGCGTTACCTTACCTTGGCTCTGGCTATCCTCAACTCCGTGGGTTACCTCTTCCT
>CABQJJ010000058.1 GCA_902464485.1 uncultured Collinsella sp.
CGACCGGTGCGCTTGTCCATGCTGGGCTCGCAGCCGATGCGCTCGTCACCGAACATGGCCTTGTGGGCGTCGACGAGGGCCTTGACGTGCGGAGCGGTCTCCTTGTTGATCCACGTGGGGAAGTAAGCCTCGGTCTCGTAGACCTCGCCGGTCCAGGACGGACGGTCGTACATGTACATGGAGACCTTCACGTCGTCGCCGTACTTCTTGGCGGCCGGCAGGTTGCGGATCTCGTCCAGGCAGGACTCCCAGGTCTCACCGGCGGTCATGCGACGGTCGATGGAGATGGCGCAGGAGTCGGCCACGGCGCAGCGGCTGGGGCTGGTGTAGAAGATCTGGCTGACGGTGCAGGTGCCGCGGCCCAGGAAGCGGGCGTCCTCAAAGTGCTCGGGGTTGTACTTGGGGTCGAGCATCTTGACGAGGCCCTTGATGTCGGTCGACTCGTCGCAGCCGTTGTTGTTGAGGGCGCGGACGTCGGCGATGATGTCGGCCATCTTGTAGATGGCGTTGTCGCCGCGGTCGGGAGCGGAGCCGTGGCAGGAGGTGCCGTGAACGTCGACGCGGATCTCCATACGGCCGCGGTGACCGCGATAGATGCCGCCGTCGGTGGGCTCGGTGGAAATGACGAACTCGGGCTTAATGCCGTCCTTGTTGTAGATGTACTGCCAGCACATGCCGTCGCAGTCCTCTTCCTGGACGGTGCCGACGACCATGATCTTATAGCCCTCGGGGATGAGGCCCATATCCTTCATCATCTTGGCAGCGTAGGTAGCAGAAGCCATGCCACCCTCCTGGTCGGAGCCGCCGCGGCCGTAGATGATCTCGTCGGTCTCGTAGCCCTCATAGGGATCGGCGTCCCAGTTCTCGATGTTACCGATGCCGACAGTGTCGATGTGGGAGTCGATGGCGATGATCTTGTCGCCCTCGCCCATAAAGCCCATAACGTTGCCCAGGCCGTCGACCTTGACCTCGTCATAGCCAAGGCTCTCCATCTCGGCCTTGATACAGGCGACAACCTCACCCTCCTCGCAAGACTCAGAGGGATGGGAGATCATAGCGCGCAGGAAGCGAGTCATATCAGCACGATGAGACTCAGCAGCAGCCTTGATAGCGTCGAAATCGAGTTCTTTAGCCATTGTTCATAACCTTTCAAACGAAGGAATCTACCTGTGGGGTGGCGGAGCGATACCTATTTACTCCGCTGCTCGGACAGTCCTGCGCAAGACGGAAAGCACATTAAGTGCTTTCCTTTGCGTGCGGAACTCGCGACGGAGCAAATAGGTATCGCTCCGCCTCCCGGGTTCATGCATCTGCAGGACATAGGGGGTCTAATAGGAATTTGGCGCGGCGCATTGCGCCGCCCAACGATTAACAGGTCGGATACTCGCCTTCCCAGACGATGCGGCGATACTGGTCGGGGTCCGTGTCACCTTCCGTGGAGAAGCAGAGCACGGAGCTCGTCTTGTCCAGGCCGATGAGCTCCTTGAGCTCGGCATACTCGGGGTCGAGCATGAGGGTCTCGACCAGGCCGGTGGTCACCGCGCCGGATTCGCCGGAGATAACGCGCGGGTCGCCCTTCTCGGGAGCGCCCAGGGTGCGCATGCCGCGAGCGGTGACCCAGTCGGGGCAGGACACAAAGGCGGTGGTGTGGTTGCGCAGGATATCCCAGCCCAGAATGTTGGGCTCGCCGCAGCACAGACCGGCCATGATGGAGGGCATGTCGCCGTCCACGATGCGCGGGTCGCCGTCGCCGGCGGCAGCGCCCTTGTACAGGCAGGCGGCAGGCGCGCACTCGACCACAACAAAGGTCGGCGGGTTATCGGGATACAGGTTGGTGAAGTAGCCCACCACGGCGCCGGCAAGCGAGCCCACGCCAGCCTGGACAAAGACGTGCGTCGGGCGGTTGATGGCCATCTCGCGCAGCTGCTCGGCAGCCTCGGAAGCCATGGTGCCGTAGCCCTCCATGATCCAGGACGGGATCTTCTCGTAGCCCTCCCAGGCGGTGTCCTGAACGATGACGCCGCGCTCGCAGGCGTCGGCCTCGGCGGCGGCCATGCGCACGCACTCGTCGTAGTTGACCTCTTCGATGGTCACCGTTGCGCCCTCGGCGGCGATGTTATCAAAGCGAGGCTTGGTGGAACCCTTGGGCATGTGCACGACGGCCTTCTGGCCCAGCTTGTTGGCAGCCCATGCCACGCCGCGGCCATGGTTGCCGTCGGTGGCGGTAAAGAAGGTGGCCTGGCCAAAGTCCTCGGCGAGCTGATCGGAAGTCAGGTAATCGAAGGTGCAGTCGGCAACGTCCTTGCCGGTCTCGTCAGCAATGTAGTTGGCCATGGCAAATGAGCCGCCCAGAACCTTAAAGGCGTTGAGGCCAAAGCGATAGCTCTCGTCCTTAACGCACAGGTTGGACAGACCCAGGCGCGCAGCCTGACCGTCCAGGCGGGCAAGCGGAGTGACAGTATATTGAGGGAACGACTGGTGGAAGGCGCGGGCCTTCTTCACGTGGTCGAGGCTCATGATTCCCAAGTGCTTGTCATCGCTCTTGGGCATCGTGTTGCCCACCCACTGGATCTTATCGGCCATACGGTGAACTCCTTAAGTCCTCTCTTGCCGGCCCCCGCATACGCGTTTCAGCCCATTCCCATTCATGCGACTGAACTTTTATGTGGATGCCAAACAAAAAGTTTGTTAGCACTGTTCTATCACACTTTTTGGTTGACTAACCTAATAATTTGTTTGATGCCGCAATCGGTATGTTTTTCGCCCTGAACGGTGACGAATTATCCAAGTTGTATCTTTGTTTGCGAACAGGTGTTGTTTATGGCAAAGTGTGCCCAAACAAATTTTTAGGAAGGCACCCATGACTCCCGCACAGATTGAGTTTTATAAGCGGCTTGCACACGGACTTGCGCTGCAATTTGGCCCCAACTGCGAAATCGTCGTTCACGACCTGGAGACCCAGGACATGGACCATTCCATCGTGGTGATCGAGAACGGCCACGTGAGCGGGCGAAGGCTGGGCGACGGCCCCAGCCACATTGTGCTCGAGTCCATGCACGAGGGCGCCTCCGACGTACACGACCGCACGCCGTATCTCACCAAGACCGCCGACGGCAAATTGCTTAAATCGTCGACGATCTTTATCCGCAACGACAACGGCGACCCCATTGGCATTTTGGGCATTAACTTTGACATCACGCTCATGAAGGCGTTTGAGCGCTCGCTCGATGCGTTTACCGGTATGGAGCACACGGGATACACCGAGCCCGAGCCCATCACCAAGAACATCGGCGACCTGCTCGAGGACCTGCTGCGCGAGTGCGAGCAGTATGTGGGCAAGCCCGCCCCGCTCATGACCAAAGACGAGCGCATTCGCGCCATCGGGTACCTCGACCGCCGCGGCGCCTTCCTCATCTCTAAATCGAGCGAGCGCGCCTGCGAATTCTTTGGTATCTCCAAGTACAGCTTCTACAGCTACCTCAACGAGGCAAAAGCGGCATCGGGCGACAAATAGCCACGGCAAATCTTCGCGACAGCACATCGCACCATCGAACCACTCCGCAATATGGGACAAAGGGGTACTTCAAATTGCTACTGCAGCCCATATAATAGGCGGACGGAGCGATTGAGGGGGATGGATTATGAGCGCTGCCGACACCGAGAGAGTATTTAAAAACCAAGACGACTTGCTTTCGCTTGACGCGAAGGCTGCGGCAGAGCTTGTCACGCAAGATAAGGCTGCCGATCCGGGCGAGGATATCGCGCTGGATGAGGCCGACGAGTCCCAAGAGCTCACCGAGCCCGCAGAGGCTGCCGAGGTGGATGAGGTTTTTGAGGCTGTTGAGCCGGACGAGGCAGCGTCGTCCGACAAGGAGCCGGCTGATGCATCTGGCGACCCCGACAGCCGCCCCGAGGACTATCTCGATATCGAACCCGACGACGAGGCTGGTGAAATCCCTGACGCCGACGATGTCGTTGAAGATGACGCGCTTGTCGAGCAGGCCCCTCCCCTAAGCCCCATCGCCATCGTCGCCCTTACCGCGACCGTTATCGTCCTGCTCGTAACGATTGGCATCGAGATCTATGGACTCGCTTCCATCAATATCAATAATGCGCATCAGGCCGCGGAGCTGGAAAACTCCAACGACAGCTACCTCGACGTCAAGGCGCTCGAAAGCGACCCCAACGTCGATAAGGGCTAGGCAGAGTACAGACGCCTTGGCCCATCATCGGTCCCAAAACGGCGCGCACGCCATTGTTGGCGGGCGCGCCGTTGTTATTAGACTCGCCGTGACACCGTACACGCGGCGGACCCAGCGCTTTCTTCCAACAACCGACCGTTCGCATAATCGAATTTGTTGCTCAACAAATTTGCAGGTAGCGTCCGTAGAATTGATTGATGGAAGGTTTAGCAAAGGTTCGCTGTCGTTGCAGCGAATCCAAAAAGAAAGGGACCATCATGTTTCGCGCACCCGAGCTGCTCATCATTCTCATCTTCTTGCTGCCGTTCGCAGCCAACATCCTTGGCGTCTCGGAGCTTGTCAAAATCGCTAAGATCAAGGGCTACTATACTGACGGTGCTGGGCTCCTCTGGTTTATCGGACTTTGCGGCACAGCACTCGTGCTGGGCCTCATCGTATGCGCCCTGCCCGATCGAGCCATCCCTGCAACCCAGACGTCTTATACGCGCAATGACGACGCCCTGCCCGAGGTGTAGTCATGTCCAAGTACAAGGTTATCTATCGCGACGACAATCTAAGCTGGCAGGAGCTATGCCCCGTACGGATGCTTGCTATCCAGGTCGCGCGCGACACCGAGACGGGCACCTGCTTTCTTCAAACTAAACTCGTCAATGTGACAAGCCAAGCAATCAGTCGTATTGAGTTCACCATCGACCTAGCAGGCGAGGATGGAAAGACGGAGTCAGTCGACTTTACGCTTCTGGATGCCGACCTCCCAGGTGGCGAAATCCTTAGACCACAAGCAAAAAAGATCGAGCTGTCGGTAATTGCCGGTGCAAAGGCCACCGTGACAAGAGTCGACAACCAGTGCGACTTTGGCGCGGCAATCGAAATTGACAGCCCCAAGCCGCTCACGCTCAATGAAGACGAAGAATCTGAGCGCATTGTGCTTCTCCTAGAAATGGAGGCGCAGCCGGACAAATGCACGAATGCTCACGCCGACCATGACGGATGGTGGCAATGCGGCTGCGGAGCCGTCAATATTGTGCGCAGAGACTGCTGGGACTGTGGAGCAACGCACGGAAAGCTGGCAGACCTCGAAAGCGCATCCCACCTGGAAGAGTCGCGAAAAGATAGGCTTTATAGAACCAGTGCAGAGATGCTCGAATCCTATAACGTCTCGCTGCTACAGCAAGCTAAAGACAACTTTGAGGAACTTGCCAAGCTGGGATACAAAGATTCTGCGGAACGAATCATCGAGGCAGAGCAGCGTATCGCAACATCCCATAAGAAAAAGAAGCAGCTGCTCAAACGCGCCGCAATCGTGGGCGCGATCGCAGCTGTCGGCCTGATTGCATTCTCTCTCTTTGGCTTCACGCAGACAAAGGCAAAGCAAGCCGAAATTAGAGATGCTCGGATTGGCGGAATCGTCGAACTTGGCACGTATTCGGGTGAGCTGCCCGCCTATAAAGGCACCTCTGTCGAGGGTAAACCGATTAGATGGATCGTCGTGCACAAGGATGGCGACAGGGCTCTTCTCATGACCGAGCAGATCATCGATTCGAAAGCGGTCGACGAGAGCGGCGACGTATCGGATTTTGCGTATAGCTCTCTGTATAAGTATCTGAACGCCGACTTTAAGAATCATGCGTTTTCGAGTGCCGAACGAGCCCTGCTGAAGAACGGCGTTAGCCTTCCGAGCGCCGTAGAGTTGGATACCTATGTTTCCGACGACGACATCTTGGACGCAACATCAATCGATACGGTATCCGAATCAGAGTGGTGGACTTCGACCATAGAAGGACCCGATGAGGATGGCTGGGATTGGGACGACTGGACTTATTGGGATGAAACTGAGAGTCAACCTCTGCCCCTCTGTTGCTATGTCGACCTGCATGGCGACATCAATAATGGCGAATATGGCGAAACACCGGACGAAGAGCTCGGCGTGCGCCCGGCCATCTGGGTCAAGCTGAATTAGCGATTGAGTTAACTGTCCGCGTCAAAAGAAGCTACGAGGCATGCAGGTATTGCATCGAGCCAGCAGGGGGCTTCCGGGTTTCTGGAGGCCCCCTGCCCTTTCGTAAGCACGCAGCCCTACCTAGCTGACGTCACGCAGCACGACCTTTTCTCGGACAAGAACCTCAAGGCCCTTATGACGACGTCCGAACATGCAGCATCTTGTTTCCTGTGTCGCCCCGTGCCGCCGCGTTATAATGCTGCAAACGCATTTGTATTGCATTTCGAGCGATGGGAGCGCAGATGCCTGACAGCTACAAGGAGCTCATCAAGAGCAATCCCGACGAGACCGAGATCAGGAGCTTCCTGGTGGACGGCGACCAGGTCTCCGTGACTCTGCGCATCCCCGACACCCTGCGCGACGCGGCGAAGGAGGAGGCGGCCCTGCGGGGCATGAGCTTCTCTGCCTTCGTGCGCACCTGCATGATCGAAGAGCTCGCGAAGAAGGGGGCGTGAGCATGATCCGAGTTAAGACCCTCACCGTCCAGCTTATAGACGCGCAGCCGGACCGCATCCGCATCTGCCGCATCGACGGCGAGTCGCTTGTGACCGTTGTCGTTCCAAGGGAGGACCTTACTGAGGCGAAGTCGCTGCCGAACATCCCGCAACGCGGCGTCTACTACCTGCTCGACGAGGTCCATGGCAACGTGAGCCGCGTCTACGCTGGGCAGACGACCCAGGGTATCGCCCGGCTCGATGCGCACAAGGCAAGGAAGGAGTTCTGGAACAAGGCCGTCATGTTCCTCGACGACGACCAGAACATCAGCAGGGACGCACTGGACGTCCTTGAGGCGAAGGCCATCGACTACGTGCGCACCCACGGCTCGTACGAGACCGACAACTCGGCGACGCCCAAGCCCTACGTTGACCCGTACAAGGAAGAAGCCGTCGAGCGCCTGCACGAGAGGATCCTCTTCAGGATGGCGGCTCTGGGGTACGACCTCGACAGGGTCGACCGGGGTCCCACGGGTGCGCCGGCGGTCTTCCACACGAAGAAGAACGGCATACGCGGGGCGGGGCGCTACGACAAGGCCACCGGGCACTTCACCGTGCTCGCTGGCTCGAAAGTGAACCTCTCGAGGCCCGTGCTGAAGAACGCGGGCGTCGCGGCCGCGCGCAGGGAGATCTTCGGCGATTCGGGCGGCATCGCAGAGCTCGCCGAGGACCTCGAGTTCCCGACGCCCAGCGCCGCGGCTGTGTTCGTGCTCGGCGGCAGCCAGAACGGCTGGACCGAATGGGTAAGCGACAACGGGGAAACGCTCAACCAAATCTATAGAAGCGAGGAAAACTAGATGAACAAGCAGCAGCTGGCCTCCAAGATATGGGAGTCCGCCAACAAGATGCGATCCAAGATCGAAGCTAACGAGTACAAGGACTACATACTGGGATTCATCTTCTACAAGTTCCTTTCCGAGACCGAGGTTGCCCGCCTGAAGGCGCGCGACTTCGCCGAGGAGGACCTGCCCAGCCTGGTGGAAGACGACGAGGAGACGGTTGAGTTCGTCAAGGGCGAGTGCGGCTACTTCATCGCCTACGAGAACCTCTTCTCCACCTGGATCGCCAAGGGCGGCGACTTCGATATATCGAACGTGCGCGACGCGCTTTCTGCCTTTAGCCGCAATATTGACCCGGCGCGCAAGCGCGTCTTCGACGGCATCTTCGACACGCTGCAGACGGGCCTCTCCAAGCTGGGCACCGATGCGCGTAGCCAGTCCAAGGCCGCCCGCGACCTCATCTACCTCATCAAAGACATTCCAATGGACGGCCGAGCCGACTACGACGTGCTCGGCTTCATCTACGAGTACCTCATCAGCAACTTCGCCGCCAACGCCGGCAAGAAGGCCGGCGAGTTCTACACGCCGCACGAGGTCTCCATGCTCATGAGCGAGATAGTCTCGTGGCACCTGGCCGGACGCGAGAACATCACCATCTACGACCCCACCAGCGGATCGGGATCGCTGCTCATTACCATCGGCAAGGCCGTTGCGCGCCGCAACGGCGACCCGGACTCCATCAAGTACTACGCTCAGGAGCTCAAGGAGAACACCTACAACCTCACGCGCATGAATCTGGTTATGCGCGGAATACTCCCGGACAACATCGTGGCGCGCAATGGCGATACGCTCGAAGACGATTGGCCCTGGTTCGATACGGTCGAGAACAAGGACGAGACCTACAATCCGCTGTTCGTCGATGCCGTGGTGTCTAATCCTCCGTACTCCCAGAACTGGGATCCCGAAGACAAGGAGCTCGATCCGCGATTCAAGTTCGGCGTTGCCCCTAAATCCAAGGCCGATTACGCTTTCCTTTTGCATGATTTGTACCACTTGCGCCCCGACGGCATCATGTGCATCGTTCTGCCCCATGGCGTGCTGTTCCGCGGCGGCGAGGAAGGCGCTATTCGCAAGAACCTGGTGGAGAACCGCCATATTCAAGCAATCATCGGGCTTCCTGCCAACATCTTCTTCGGTACGGGCATCCCAACCATCGTCATGGTGCTTCGCAAGCAGCGCGAGAGCAGCGACGTGCTGGTCGTGGATGCGTCGAAGCACTTTGTGAAGGAAGGTAAAAACAACAAGCTGCGCGCGAGCGATATACGCCGCATCGTGGACGCGGTCACGGCCGGGGCGACCGTCGACAAGTTCAGCCGTCTGGTGACCATCGACGAGATACGCGCCAACGATTACAACCTCAACATTCCGCGCTATGTTGATTCGTCCGAAGCTGCTGAGAGCTGGGACGTTTACGCCACCATGTTCGGCGGCGTGCCGAAGGTCGAGGTCGACGCGCTCGAGCGCTACTGGAAGGTATGGCCGAGCCTGAAGGGTCAGCTGTACGGTGAAGGCGGCGGGTCGTGCCTTGCTTCCATGACGGCTAACGTCGCGGCAACAGTAAAGGCAAACGCCGACGTCGTCTCATTCCTAGACGGCTATCGGGATACGCTGTCACACCTGCCTGCAGAGCTGCGGAAAAGACTGGTAGACGGCTCGTTGCAAGTCGACGCCGTGGCCGAGGAGGACCATATCGCGGAGCTGCTCCGCGGCGCCCTCTCCGATGTCGCGCTCGTCGACGGGTACGATGCCTACCAGGCTCTCGACGATGCATGGACGGGCATCTCCGGCGACCTCGAGGTTATCCAGACCGAGGGTAGCGAGGCCGTACGCAGAGTCGATCCGAATATGGTGATAAAAAAGAAAGACGGAAAGGAAACTGAAGTTCAGGACGGCTGGATTGGTCATATACTCCCGTTCGAGCTAGTGCAAAGCCACATGCTCACAGCCGATGTTGCCAAAATTAGCTCGATGCAGGAGAGGCTGTCCGCCATATCCTCGTCTTGTTCTGAATTGATCGATTCCCTGGACGTCGAGCAGCTCGACTCTCCAGCGATTAACGACTCGAATGATGCATTCGTCCTCAAAGAGATCAATGCACATCTTAACAGCGAAATGAAGTATATCTCCTCTCCAGAGATTCGTGTCCTGGAAGAATATCTGAAGCTTCTTGATCGAAAAGCGAAGAAACAAGAAAAGCTAGACTTCATTGAAAAACACTCTGAAGTTTCCTGGCAGGAAATGGAGTCAAACAAAGACGGAACATACGGCAAAGCAAAGGTTGCATCCTATATTGGAAAGTTAAAGCTGGCAGTAGGCTTTCCTGCTGATAGTTTTGAATACGTCCTTGCGCAAGCGAAGGAGCTCCTCGACGAGGAGAAGTCGCTCAAGAAAGCGAGTAAGGAAGCGAAGCTTGCCCTTGAGGAGAAGACCAAGGAGCTTGTCGAGAGCCTGACCGACGCCCAGTGCGACGAATTGCTTGCTGCGAAGTGGATTGAGCCGCTGCAAACTGATTTGCTCGAGCTGCCCAATGCTGTCGTAAGCGATTTCATCGCAAAGGTCGTCGCACTGAACGCAAAGTACGCGACAACATATTCGGACGTATGCAACCAGATTGCTGAGGCGGAAAACGAGTTGGCGGCGATGCTGGGCCAGCTCACGGGCAACGAACACGATATGGCGGGCATTGCTGAGCTGCGGAAACTGTTGGGGGGTGAATAGCATGGCGGAAAAGACCAATGTGCCCGAAATCCGCTTCGCCGGTTTTACTGACCCTTGGGAACAGCGTAAG
>CABQJJ010000059.1 GCA_902464485.1 uncultured Collinsella sp.
AGCCGGTGCGGATTTGCGAAGCAAATACGCGGACGTCCCGTTGCCCGCTCCATCGGGTACGGCGGATTCAACCGGCGCTGCGCCCCCAAGATCCGTCACAAAGTGTTAGGTTAATGCCTGCTGCCTATACTTGCACCTGCGCACGGTACAATGGTTGAGTTACGACCAACGTGCCAATAACCAAAAAGGAGCCGCTATGATCGATCGCTATACCCGCCCGGAGATGGGACACATCTTCTCCCTCGAGAACAAGTACGCCATTTGGCAAGAGATCGAGGTTCTGGCCTGCGAGGCCCAGGCGGAGCTCGGCAAGATCGGTATTTCTAAAGATGAAGCTCAGTGGATCCGCGACCACGCCAACTTTGAGAAGGCAAAGGTTGACGAAATCGAGGAAGTCACGCGTCACGACGTCATCGCCTTCCTGACCAACATGAAAGAGTACATCGACGCCGATGTTCCCGAGGGCGAGCCTAAGCCCAGCCGTTGGGTTCACTACGGTATGACCAGCTCAGACTTGGGTGACACGGCCCTGTGCTATCAGCTCACCCAGGCCTGTGACCTCATCATCGAGGATGTCAAGAAGCTCGGTGAGATCTGCAAGCGTCGCGCATTCGAAGAACGCAATACGCTCTGCGCCGGCCGTACTCACGGTATCCATGCCGAGCCGATGACCTTCGGTATGAAGTTTGGTTCTTGGGCTTGGGAACTCAAGCGCGACCTCGATCGTCTTGAGGATGCTCGCAAGAACGTTGCCTTCGGTGCCATCTCGGGTGCTGTCGGCACCTACAGCTCCATCGAGCCGTTCGTCGAGGAGTATGTCTGCGAACATCTGGGCTTGGTTCACGACCCGCTATCTACGCAGGTTATCAGCCGCGATCACCATGCCTACCTTGCCGGCGTGCTCGCCACCACGGCAGCCACCTGCGAGCGCATCGCAACCGAGGTTCGCAACCTGCAGAAGACTGACACGCTCGAGGCCGAGGAGCCGTTCCGTAAGGGCCAAAAGGGCAGCTCCGCTATGCCGCACAAGCGCAACCCCATCACCATGGAGAAGGTCTGCGGCTTGTCGCGCGTCGTGAAGGCCAACGCGCAGGTTGCCTTCGACAACGTCGCCCTGTGGCACGAGCGTGACATTTCACACTCCTCCGCCGAGCGTGTCGCCCAGGCTGATAGCTTCATTGCACTCGACCACATGTTCCAGTGCCTTATCCGCGTTATCGACGGCCTGCAGCTGTATCCCGCCCGCATGATGGCCAACCTCAACAAGACCCGCGGCCTTATCTTCTCCTCTAAGGTGCTGCTCGCGCTCGTCGACACGGGCATCACCCGCGAGGACGCCTACGCCATCGTGCAGGAAAACGCCATGGCCACGTGGCATGAGGTGCAGGATTGCGTCTCCGGCCCCACCTTCAAGGAGCGTCTCGAGGCCGATCCACGCTGCACCGTCAGCCAGGAGAAGCTCGACGAGATCTTTGATCCGTGGGACTTCCTCACTCGCATCGATACAGTCTTCGATCGTTTGGAGCAGCTGAGCTTCGAGTAGGTTCGGGCATAACGTTAGCGTTTTAGGGCGCTTTGCTGGTAATGTGTGTTGCCGGTAAAGCGCCTCGTTGCATTTAGGGAAAGACGGGGATAATAGTCGTCTCGAATGACATTCTGAGAGGAGATCGCATGATTTCGTTTGATTACAAGCCTCAGGGCGTGTGTGCTCGCAATATTCACCTCAATCTTTCCGATGACGGCAGCAAGGTGCTGGGCGTTGAGTTTACCGGCGGCTGCGACGGCAACCTCAAGGCCATCTCCAAGTTGGTTGAGGGTGCTCCTTCCGATCGCGTGATTGAGGTATTGGCCGGCAATACGTGCGGTATGAAAAAGACCTCCTGTGCCGACCAGCTTACGCGTGCCATCGAGGCCGCGCGTGCCGAGATTGCCTAATGAGTATTTCTGATCGCGTTAAGAATGGGATAACGCGCCGAGGATTTGTGTTGGGTGGTGCTGCCGCGAGTGCCGCCACGCTGCTTGCGGGTTGCTCGAAAAAAACGGGCACCAGCGATGATGCTGCCGGTGAACCGCAGGTTATCAAGGATGATTCAAAGATCGTCTCGATTACCGAAGAGTATGAGGCTGTCGACATTGATCTTAAGCCGACGTCGTCGTGGACGTTGCCGTTGGGGACGCTCCTGTACTACTGCGATGGCGGCTACGCTGCGGCGATGATGGCGCCAGCCTCTGCGCTGCATGCCAACACGCTTGGCGTGCTCAACTTGGGGGACGGCTCACTCACCACGTTGATTGACGATCCTATCGAGGGTTCCGGTTATGCGTTTTACGATGTTCGCGCCACCGATAGCGTGTTTGCATGGGTTGAGATGAACTACGCGAATTCATCGTGGAAGCTCTATGCGCAAACCCTGTCGGGCGCGGCGCTTACTGGTGATGTCGTTGAGCTTGATCGCGGCGGTGAGGATTACGACCCTCCGCTGTTTACTGCCTTTGACACGTCGGTCATCTGGTGCAAGATGCCTTCGACCGGTGGCAATAAGACCGGCAGCGACTCATATTGCTACCGCCGTTCGCTCGATGAATCTAAAGCGGAGGCAATCTGGAAGTCGACAGGCCGCTTTGCGTCTGCACCGCGCGTGAGCGATGGCATCCTGACCATCTCGCCTCGCGTGCACAATGACGAGGGCGTCTACTACGGCATGACGGCAATCGATCTGACCGATGGGCGCAATACCAAGAGGGCGCAGCTGGTCCTTCCTTCGTCGGTGTCACCTTTCGATGCCGTATATATGGGCGATACGTTTGTGTTCTCCATTGAGGCGACCTATGCCGGCGTGGGCGGCCTGGGCAATATGGGTACCTACATTGGTAACGAGGGCGGCCCGTATCTATTTCTGTCGCGCGAACCGCTTGCATGCGCCGCGGGCAGGAAGAACAAATATCTGGTCAAGGTCCAAGCGTCTCATTTTTTGATTGACACTTCGGCAAAAACCTATGGCTCGCTGCTGTCGCCCGACCGTGCCTTGGAATATGGCGATTATCCTGCTACGGCTGGTAAATCTGATGCGTTTCTGACCTATGCCACGGTCCGCAACAGCCAGGGAATACCCGAGGCCGTCACTGCCAGGCTGTTCTCTCTTTAGGCTTCGAGGGGATAAAAAGGTGCCAACAGGGGAATAAGCCCGTTGTAACCTTAAGTACCGCCCGCCGAGCTATCGCACCCATGCGATGCCCGGTGGGCTCAGGTGCGTTAAAATGAGCTTGTTCTTAGCTAATTGAGACAGGGGGGCCGTGTTATGGCTTCAGATGCAAAAAAGATTCTGTTGGTCGAGGATGAGAAGGCAATCCGTGACGCCGTCGCTGCCTATCTCGAGCGTGAAGGCTATTGGGTTGTGGGTGTCGGCGACGGACAGTCTGCTATCGAGGAGTTTGAGAAGCATCAGTTTGACTTGGTCGTGCTCGACCTTATGCTCCCCAAGATTCCCGGCGAGCGCGTTTGCCGCACCATTCGCGACACCTCTGACGTGCCCATCATCATGCTTACTGCTAAGGGCGAGATCGAGGATCGTATTATCGGACTTGAGCTCGGTGCCGACGACTACCTGATTAAGCCGTTCTCGCCGCGTGAGCTCGTCGCCCGCGTACGTGCCCTGTTCCGTCGTGCTCACCAGGCCGATGAGCCCGCCGTCGAGGTGCTTGACTTTGGCGATCTGGTCATCGACATCTCTGGTCACAAGATCTTGGTCGAGGACAAGGAAGTCGATCTGACTGCTTCCGAGTTCAAGCTGCTCACCACTCTCGCCCGTCATCCCGGTCGTGTCTATAACCGCATGGAGCTGGTCGAGAAGGTGCTCGGTTACGATTTCGAGGGCTACGAGCGTACCATTGATAGCCACGTCAAGAACCTTCGCGCCAAGCTGGGTGATGACCCCAAGAAGCCTAAGTGGCTCTACACCGTTCACGGTGTCGGCTATCGCTTCGAGGCTCCAGCCAAGACCGATAAGTCGGACGAGAAATAGGGAAATCACATATGACACCTGCGCGCTTTGAAATCGGACAAAAGCACAGGCAGGAGAACGAGGCGGGTTCCAAGGCAAGTTGGAACACGCCTCGTTCCGATTCGCGCCCAACAATGAGCTACCCCTCGCGTATGGCGTTGGCTTTTGCCCTCACGTCCCTTATGACGGTATTGGTGTTGGTGGGCGTGGTTTCGGTTGTATGGGGCACAGTGTTTTCGGATTACACGCGCTCCAATATCGTCGAGATTGCAAATTCTGCTGCCGAAAAGCTGGCGACGTCGTACGAGGAGAATAGGAGCTGGACCGCAGGAGAGCTGCGTGCTATCGCGACATCTAGTCTGGTGTCCGATGACCTCGGCATGCAAGTCGTCAATAGGAAAGGCGTTATCGTATACGATGATTCATGGCCTTCGGCGAGTGCTACTGCCGACGTGCGCGAAAACGGTCCGGCATCCGATGGCCCCAGCGGTAAAAAAGCATCCCACAGCCCGGTCTCGTCAGCCCCCACCGAGTCTGATAGCGTTGCCAATGTCGAAATTGTGACTTCTGCCGGAGAACACGTTGGCCAGGTCAAGCTGTGGGCCATCGGCTCCGATGCCTTGCTCACCAAGGCGGATTCTGCGTTTAGGGAGAAGACCTTTAACGCCATGGCCCTTGCCGCGATTGTTGCGGTCTGCATCTCGGTTGTTATCGGATCGCTCGTGTCGCGCATGCTCACCAAGCCAATTCACCGTATTACCAGCACGGCCAAGCAGATTCGCGACGGTGACCTGTCTGCCCGCACGGGCTTGCGTGGCGACGATGAAATCGATCAGCTGGGCGAGACCTTCGATGAGATGGCCACCTCACTCGAAAAAGATATGAAGCACGAGAAACGCTTGACCTCTGACGTGGCTCACGAACTTCGTACGCCGCTTATGGCCATGCTCGCGACAGTCGAGGCCATGCAGGATGGGGTGTATCCCACCGACGATGAGCATCTGGAGACGGTTGCCTCAGAAACGCGACGCCTGGCTCGCCTGGTGCAGCAGATGCTCGATCTTTCGCGTATGGAAAACAGTACTGCGCCCCTTAGCTTGGAACCGGTTGACGTAGTCCCCTTTGTACGCTCTATTGTCAACGCGCAGGAGAGACTGTTTGTCGACCGCGATTTACGCTTACGCTTTGCGGATGAGACCCAGGGTCACGATGTCGTCGTGGAGGCGGATCCCGATATGATCACGCAATGCGTCATCAACCTCATGAGCAACGCCATGCGATATACCCCCGAGGGCGGTTGGGTAGTTGTATCGGTCTATGGTGACCGCAAGCACGTGAATATTGCGGTATCTGATACCGGCATCGGTATTGCCAAGGACGATCTGTCGCGCATCTTTGGGCGTTTTTGGCGTGCCGATGCCAGCCGAGCTCGTGAAGCGGGTGGTCTGGGCGTCGGTCTTGCCGTGACCAAGCAAATCGTCGAGCGACACCATGGATACATATCTGTGGAGTCGGAGCTTGGAAAGGGTACGACTTTTACGATTCATCTGCCCCGTGAGCACACGGCGGACGTGGCATCTACTACAATGGAGCACTAGCTTTTCGCTATTCGGTGAAGGAGGGGTCTTGTCCCTGCCGCTCCGAGTTTGCGAAAACGTGCGGGAAAGAACCCGCATTTCTGTCGTATTTAGGTAAGGAGTGACTCACGTGACAACGATGGAGCGTCGTCCGGATTCTCGTGGCAAGGTTCGTGACATCTACGATGCCGGAGAAAACCTGTTGATGGTGGCAACCGACCGCATTTCTGCGTTCGACTTTATTCTTCCCGATGAGATTTCGTTTAAGGGAGAGATCCTCAACCGCATCTCGGCGTTCTGGTTCGACAAGTTTGCCGACATTGTCCCCAACCACCTTGTCTCCATCGACCCGGCGGATTTCCCCGAGGAGTTTGCCGAGTATCGTGACTACCTCGCCGGCCGCGCCATGCTGGTTAAGAAGGCCCAGACGATTCCCATCGAGTGCATCGTCCGCGGTTATCTGACCGGTTCTGGTAAGAAGACCTACGATGAGAACGGTACCGTCTGCGGCATTCAGCTGCCTGAGGGCCTAACCGAGGCCTCCAAGCTCCCCGAGCCGCTGTTCACTCCGTCCACGAAGGCCGAGATCGGCGACCACGACGAGAACATCTCGTTCGAGCGTTGCTGCGAGATCGTGGGCGAGGACATCGCCACGCAGATTCGCGATCTGTCTCTTAAGATCTACAAGGCTGCCGCCGAGTATGCAGCGACCCGTGGCATCATCATTGCCGACACCAAGTTTGAGTTTGGTGTCATCGATGGCAAGGTCACGCTGATCGACGAGTGCCTCACGCCCGACTCCAGTCGTTTCTGGCCTGCCGCCAGCTACGAGGAGGGCAAGATCCAGCCTAGCTACGACAAGCAATTCGTCCGCAATTGGCTCAAGGCCAACTGGGATATGACGGGGGAGACCCCGCATCTGCCCGCCGAGGTCATCGATGGCACGTCCGAGCGCTATCGCGAGGCCTTCCAGATCATCACGGGCTCCCAGTTCACAAGCATGAAGGAGAACGCGTAAGTGAGTACCCGCAGCGCCACGAACAAGCGCACGCAATCCCATGAGGTTACCGGGGTTGCGCGCAAGTCCGCCGCATCCGCCAAGCCCGCTCGTCAGGCGGCGAGTTCTGTTCGCGTCGTGCCGGCATCATCCAAGGCACGTCGCAAGGAACTCGAGAAAGGCGAGAGCCTCGAGGGCCTCTCTAAAGAGGAGAAGCGCGCCCGCAAGGCTAAGCAGCGCGCCAAGGAAGACCGCATCTATACGGTGTCGAATATCCTCCTCAAGCAGGATGAGGACTACGCCAAGCGCCGTCGCATCTGGTGGGCCGTGCTCGCTATCGGCATGGTGCTTGTTGTGGCGATTTGGGCTTCGCTGTATTTTGCCCCCGGTGGCACGGTGTCTAGCCCCGTCCAGATGGTCGGCATCGTTTTGTCCTACGCCATCATTCTGGGCGACTTCATTTATGATTTCGTGCGTATTCGCCCCCTGCGCAATATGTATCGTACACAGGCCGAGGGCATGTCCGACAACAAGCTCAACGCTGTTATCGAGCGCTCGGCTGCCGAAGAGGACAAGAAGGCCTCCAAGAAGTAGTAGCGTTACAACCTACAGATATCGCTAAGATATAAGGCGCGTCGTTATGTGCGGCGCGCTTTTTTACGGTCCTATAAATAGATGGAGTGGCACATGATTCGAGCTGCCCTGACGGTCGAAGAGGCTCTGGAGGGTATGAAGTCCCTGGAGCCCAAGATTAAAAATTATGCACGTCTCGTTGTCCGCAAGGGCGTAAACGTTAAGCCCGGCCAGGAGGTCGTCGTTCAGTCTCCCGTCGAGTGCGCGTCATTTGCGCGCGTGGTGGTTGCGGAGGCTTATGACGCCGGTGCCGGTCACGTAACGGTCATCTGGGCTGACGATGCCGTGACGAGGCTTACGTACGAGTATGTCGAGAAAAGCTATTTTGAGCAGACTCCCGAGTGGAAACGCATGCAGCTGGATTCGTTGGCCCAGGACGGTGCCTGCTTTATCTTTATCGAGGGCGCGGACCCTGCAGCTCTCAAGGGTATCGATCCCGCCAAGCCAGCCGCGGCTTCCAAGGCAAGGAATACGCAGTGCAAGGTCTTTCGCCGTGGACTGGATTACAACATCAACCCATGGTGTATCGCCGGCGCTCCGGTCGTGGCTTGGGCGCGCGAGGTGTTCCCGGGAGACGCCGATGAGGTTGCAATCTATAAGCTGTGGAATGCGATTCTGCACACCGCCCGCGCCGATGGCCAGGACCCGGAGAGCGACTGGGAGCTTCATGACGCGGCGTTCGAAAAGAATTTGCGCTTCCTGAACGACAATCGTTTTGACTGCCTGCATTACACCGCTTCGAACGGAACTGATCTGACGATTGGTATGACGAAGGGCCATGAGTGGGCCGGCGGCAAAGGCAAGACGCCCGATGGGCACCCCTTCTTCCCCAACATTCCCACCGAGGAGGTCTTCACCTCGCCTGATCGTATGCGTGCCGACGGTATCGTGTATTCGGCTATGCCGCTCATTCACCACGGTAACAAGGTTGACGATTTTTGGATTAAGTTCGAGGGTGGCCGCGTAGTGGACTACGATGCTCGTGTGGGCAAGGCGACGCTTGCGAGCATTATTGACACCGATGAAGGTGCCGCTCATCTGGGTGAGGTCGCGCTTATCTCCAAGAATACGCCGATTCGCGAAAGCGGCGTTCTGTTCTATGACACGCTCTATGACGAGAATGCCAGCTGTCACCTTGCGTTGGGTGTTGGTTTCCCTGAATGCATCGAAGGCGGGTACGACATGTCCAAAGAGGAGCTCCTGGAGCATGGCGTCAACGTTTCGAGCACGCATGTCGACTTTATGATCGGTACGGACGACATCGATATTGCGGGTATTACGCCCGATGGACGTGAAGTTGTGATTTTCCAGAACGGCCAATGGAGTTGGGAATAGTCCCAGACCGTGGTACAATGCCACCCGCGGGCCGTTAGCTCAGCTGGCAGAGCAGGGGACTTTTAATCCCAAGGTCCAGGGTTCGAACCCCTGACGGCCCACCATAGAATAGAAAAGCGACTGGCGGATGTCGGCCGCTTTTTTTGTTGCCGCGCCACGGGTTCGAACCCGTCGGGGCCCGGAGCTGAGTAAACGCGTGAGCGTTTGCCAGCGCAGCGCGCAAGGCGCGAAGCGCCGCAGCGGCCGCCTGCGGAGCGGGCTGAACCCCTGACGGCCCACCCAAAGAAAGGAATACGAAATGAAAACAAATAGATACGGAATTAGCGGCAGCACATTAAAGATAATAGCAGCCATTTCGATGGCTCTCGATCATGTAAGCAGGATCGTCCTGACCAATGGAATCATGACTCACGCATCGTACAGTCAGATATCAGACGAACAGTGGGCGATTCTAAGCGAGGCTTCGGATGTGCTTCATGTTCTTGGCAGAATTGCATTTCCCTTATTTTGCTTTTTGATAGTTGAGGGATTTTTGCATACTCATGACATAAAGAAGTACCTGCGAAATATGCTTGTCTTCGCAATCATTGCGGAGCCCATATACGATTTCGTTCAAACCGGGCAACTATTTGACCTTCGGCAACAAAATGTTATGTGTGAGCTCCTGCTTTCCTTGATCTTTTTGATTATTCTGGAAAAGATACAAAGTCTTTCAAAATGGAAAAGGTACATCGCAGAAACTGCTCTGATTGTTTTGACAGCACTGGCAGCTGAATACACTAAACTGGATGGCGGTGTGTATGGCATTCTGCTTGTGGCTGCATTCTATTTATTCCACGACAGCAAGGCCAAGATGTTCTTTGCTGCAGTATGCGCAGTGCTCCTTTCGTCATGCCATATAGTCGGCGGCGGATTTGAGTTTGCTACAGCTAATGTATTTAATCCTGATGTTGCTGCTGCGGTCGTTTCGTTGCTGCTTATCAATCTTTATAATGGCAAGCGAGGGCTGAAGCTGAAATATTTCTTCTACATTTTCTATCCGGCACATCTTGCTCTGCTTTACGGTGTCTCACTTATTGTTTTGAACTGTCTTTAAAAACTCTCAAACAAGTCTCTGAAAGCAGAAACAAATTGACCCTAAGACTGCTTGTGAATTTCCGGAAGACCTGAGAGATGCGAGGATAGACAACGAGGGCTGCAGAAAGATGCTCCGTCAGTTCTCTGACGGATCACACATATCTGTATGAGGATCACTTCCACACACTCATTAATAACAGTGATAAACACGGCAGATCATCAAAACATGAGGCTGCGGAGGTCGAGCGATGCTTCGAAAGCATGAATGGCAGCGAGAAAATGAGTTCGGAAGCGCCCTCTGGATGATCCAGCATAGAATAGAAAGCGATCGGCTCCGGCTGGTCGCTTTTTTGTTGCCGGTGCACGGGTTCGAACCCGAACTTCTCTATATATAAGAACGCTTGGCGAACAAAACCTGCCTTTTACCGACGGGAAACAAATAGCTGACGCTTTTGGAGTAAAGTGGCGCTCCAGAGATGACCGATGCCTCAACATCTATAAACCAGCTGGTCACCGCCAATATCAGAAGCTGATGCTTCAGCTATAACCTCAGTGACGTGACTGAGGGACCTATTCATTTGTGAACAAAATATGGAGTACCAGATTCCCGCCCCCGTGGCCCCTCCGGTCTGGCAATATATCTCCTTGCCGCGCGGCCCGGTGGGACCGGATGAGCCGCA
>CABQJJ010000060.1 GCA_902464485.1 uncultured Collinsella sp.
CGCATAGACCGCGGCGGCTTTGGGTATTTCAATCGAAACCTCAACCGATTGGAGACCTATGGCTACTGATCACGAGCTCGCACTGTACGTTATGACCGGCTGCCCGTATTGCATAAAGGTCAAGCGCTTTCTGGCCGATAACGGCGTGACCATTCCCGAACGCAATATCTCGACCGACCCCGAAGCCGAGCAGACACTCATCGCCGTCGGCGGAAAACGCCAGGTTCCCTGTCTGTTCATTGACGGCAAGCCGCTCTACGAGTCAAGTGGCATCATCGCGTGGGCACAGGAGAACCTGCTCTAGCACGCGCATTGCAACCGGCCCGCCCCAACCCATACGGCCAAACATGTACGCCAGTATCCAAAGTCGACATTTTCGACATCTTTGGATGCTGGCGTACAGCTTTTTTGCATGGGCCCGGCACAGGTGATCCGTTTTCTCCGCCCCGAGGGTCAAACGAAAGGGCGTGGGTGGCTCGCTCGAGCCACCCACGCCCTAAATTGAACAAATGCGCTTAGCGATGTAGCCCACCGTCAGCGTGACCTGCGGCGGCTCTGCAATGTACCCCCCTAGACATGACTCGATTCCATACCTAACCTCCTTAAAGAATGTCTGAAGAATGTCTGCATATTTTGATAAAACAATCATGACCGTGGCGAGGCATTTCCTTCGACTTGTTGAGCGGCCTACATGCGCATTAGCGGAAAATGGGTTGTGCAACGGTCGTCTTTTCGGTGATTGTTTAAGTGCAGATTGGTATCATGTGCAAGTCAAAGGCCTGCGTCGACCTGCTCTTATGTCGGAATAAATTGTAACCGGGGGTATAATGAGGCCTATCGCGTACATACGCACTGATCTGCCGCAGAAGTTCGGCATTCCGCGCAACAGCTTTTTGGCGCCCCATCTGCAGGGACGCATCGTCTTTGAGCCGGAATTTGCCTCCAACGCAGCAGTTGAGGGTCTGGATTCCTTCTCTCACCTATGGCTGCTCTGGCGCTTCGAAAACGGCACGCCCGGCGGCACGGCGGAAGACATCGCCGTCGATGCCAAAACGCAGGACAGGTCCGGTACCAACGCCAAGTGGTCGAAGACCGTGCGTCCGCCGCGTCTGGGCGGAGCCGAGCGCGTGGGCGTGTTTGCCACGCGCAGTCCGTTTCGCCCCAATCCCATCGGCCTCACCTGCGTCAAACTCGATCGCGTCGAGCTCACCGACAATGGTCCCATCATCCATGTGCTGGGGGCCGATCTGCGCGACGGCACGCCCATCTATGACATTAAGCCCTACATTCCGTTTGCCGACTGTCACCCGGATGCGACGGGCGGCTGGATCGAGGATGCGCCGTGGCAAGAGCTCGACGTCGAGTTTCCGCAAGCGCTGCAGGATATGGTCACGCCTACAAAGCTTTCTGGCTTGGTTGAGGTTCTTCGCCAAGATCCGCGCCGCGCGGGTAGCAAGCACGAGCCAAACCGTGTTTATCACTTGGCATACGCCGGACTCGACGTGTCTTTTACCGTTGACGGAACCAGGCTGACGGTGGTCGCCGTCAACGACGCGCAAGACTAACCAGCCATTCGCCCGCACCCGTCAAATTAAGCGCCAAACCCCATGCCAAAACCGCCCATGCTGGTGGACAATAACGCCTACCAAAACAATCCGCTTTGCATGGGAGCTCAGCATGAAATACGACTTTAGCTCGATTATCGACCGCCACGGCATGGACGCCATCGCCGTTGACTCCTGGGGCGAGATTCCCGGTATGGCTCCGAACGCACCCGACGAGGGCTTCGACCGCATTCCCATGTGGGTAGCGGACATGAACTTTGCCACGGTGCCCACGGTCCAGGAGTACATCATTCAGCGCGCCCAGCACCCCATGTTTGGCTATTTCAATCCGCGCCTCGAGTACTTCGACCGCATCATCGAATGGCAGAGTCGCCGTAATGGCGTCGAGGGCCTGCTCCCTGAGCATATCGGCTACGAAAACGGCGTGCTGGGCGGTGTCGTGTCGACGCTGCGCGCATATGTCCAGCCGGGCGATGCGGTGCTGGTCCACAGTCCCACCTACATCGGCTTTACCAAGTCCATCGAGGCTGCGGGCTATCGTATTGTCCACAGCCCGCTTAAGCTCGACGATCAGGGCGTGTGGCGCATGGATTTTGAGGACATGGAGTGCAAACTCGCCCAAAACCACATTCATGCCGCGGTGTTCTGCTCGCCGCACAATCCCTGCGGCCGCGTATGGGAGCGCGATGAGATCGAGCGCGCCATGGACATCTACCGCCAGCACGATTGTGTGGTGATCTCGGACGAGATCTGGTCCGATATCATTCTGCCGGGTCACAAGCATATCCCGACGCAGTCGGTGAGCGAGGATGCCCGCATGCGCACGGTTGCCCTCTATGCGCCGAGCAAGACGTTTAACCTGGCGGGTCTGGTCGGCAGCTACCACATCATCTACAACGAGACGCTGCGCGACCGCATGTGCGCCGTGTCCAACAAGACCCACTACAACGAGATGAATGTCCTCTCCATGTATGCGCTCATCGGCGCCTACCAGCCGCAGGGCTACGAGTGGGTTGATGAGCTCAACCAGGTGCTTGCCGGCAACATTGATTACTTCTGCGATTACGTGGATGAGCATTTTGAGGGCGTGTCCTATTCACGTCCGCAGGGAACCTATATGGTGTTCCTGGACTGCACCGAGTGGTGCCGCCAGCATGGCCGCGATATTCAGTGGCTGCTCGACGAGGGAGCGCGCGTGGGCGTGGGGTATCAGGACGGCCGCCCGTTCCACGGATCCTGCCACATTCGCGTGAATCTGGCGCTGCCGCTTTCGCGCGTAAAGGAAGCGTGCGACCGCCTAGACCGCTACGTTTTTGGGGTATAGGGGTCGCACGATTCGGGTATCGCGGCTTGCGCCCATGTCGTCAATGTGCGTGGGTGCATAGAGCGCAGAGGGTTGCGAGCGCGTTTTCCACGTTTGCTACTTTTCTTGAATTTGCTTGCCGCAAAGGTGCTCAATCGTAATCTCATACAGTTGGACGCCTCTGATACTTTGCTTGATTTCCTCTTCTACCTCTTCGGCAGAAGGATAGTACTTGAGGGCAAACTGTCGGACTTTGTCTTCGACAAACGCCGGGTCATCGTTCACGAGGCGGCAACGGCCAAAAACCACGGTGCTCTGAACATAGGGTGCCCAGTCGTCGTCTTTATACCAATCGTTGCCATAGACGGTAAAGCAGACTTTGTCGCTGCGTTTGAGTGCATCGACCTTATGCCCCGCCTTGGCTCCGTGAAAGTAAATTTTGTTGTGCTCGGGGTCAAAGTAGTAGTTAACGGGGATGGCGTAAGGATAGCCGTCGTCTCCGTTGACGGCAAAAACGCCGCGTTTGCAATTAACGAGCAGCTCTCGTGCCTCTTGATCGGTGATAGCACGCTTCTTCCTGCGAAGAGGTCTAAACATCGTGGGCTTCCTTTCTTTCCGCGTGTTGCGTGCGCGATGGTGGGCGGTGTGTCTATATCACGATACTAGTTCAGGCTGCGAGTTCGATGGGAACGCCCCGTTTTCCGCAGATTGAAACGTGCTTCGTTTTGTCGTGGGAGGATTGTCCCTCACAACCCGTCGTTTAGAAGCGTTCTTGATGATTGGTTCCGTTTGCAGGGGAGGCGTGGGACAATACCGACCAAAAGCGATTGATTGTCCTGAAAAAAAAGGGGGTCTCGATGAAAAAGCTGAGGACGCTGGCCGATGTGTTGCGTCAGGCCGGTTTCGTGCGTATCACGGGCCTCTTTCTCGTCTTTTATCTATTGTGTTCAACGGCTGTCTGGCTCTCTGAGCCCACGACCCTAACGTTTGGCGATGGACTTTGGTTTAGCTTTGAGACGGTCTCGACCATCGGCTTTGGTGACATTCCGGCCGAGACACCGGTCGCCCGTGCCATCACGGTCGTCCTGAGCGTTATTAGCATTTTTTACATCGCCATGCTCACGGGCGTGGCGGTGAGCTACTGCAATACGCTCATCAAGATGCGTCAAAAGGACACCATGGCGCGCTTTATGGACGATCTTGAGCATTTGGAAGAGCTCGATCGCGACGAGCTCGCCGATCTGTCGCGCCGCGTGCGCGAATATCGCCGCCGCCAACGCTAGAACGGGCGCCGCGCGTCACGATGAGGGGGACTGAAATGAATATCACCGTGTATCTGGGTGCCAGTGCCGGCAATGACCCGGCGTTTCTGCCCGCGGTACAGGAGCTGGGCAGCTGGATTGGCGCCAACGAGCACGCGCTCGTGTACGGCGGGTCCAAGTCGGGCCTGATGGGCGCGCTTGCCGATAGTGTACTCGAGGCAGGTGGACACGTGACGGGTGTTGAGCCGAGCTTTTTTATCGAGGCCGAGTTTCAACATGACGGTATCGACGACCTTATCGTGACGAGCGATATGGCAGAGCGTAAGGCAAAGATGATCGAGCTCGGCGATGTGTTCATCGCCTTTCCCGGTGGGACGGGTACGCTCGAGGAGATTGCCGAGGTTATGTCCGCGGTATCGTTGGGGCACTTGAGTGCGCCGTGCATTCTGTATAACTTGGACGGTTACTACAATGACCTTAAGGCGCTGCTCGGGCACATGATTGAAAAGGGCTTGTCGAGCCCACGGCGCCAGCAAGGCATCTACTTTGCCGAGGATCTGCGCGAAATCGCGTCAATTATCAACGGATAAGCCTTGGGCCTGTTCCGCCGCGATTCCCGGTGGCTCCGTTTGCAGCGCAGACGGTTGGCTTGTCTGGGCCACGCTCGCTCTACAATAAAACGTATCTATGTCGACTTTGACCGTGGGAGGACCCGATGGATAAGCTCGCTAAACCCACGAACTGAGCGCTGTTTTTGGTCAGCGTTGCCGTGACCGGCGCACTCGCGGGTGCCGCAGTTTGGCTGTTCTTTTTTGTGATGGAGCACGGTATCGACTATCTATGGACCGAGATTCCGCACGCGCTGGGCGTCGCTTCGCCCGAGCTTGCCAGCGGCCCGTTTGGCTTTTTGCCGTACCCGTTTTTTGTCTGCCTGCTGGGCGGCCTGTTAATCGGTCTGTACGAAAAGATGACAGGCACCAAGACCGATGACCTCAACCAGGTGATGGCTAAGGTCAAGCAAGACGGGCGCTACCCGTACGACAACCTGGGCAAGCTTTCGCTCGCGGCATTGCTGCCGCTGCTGTTTGGCGGAAGTATTGGACCGGAGGCCGGCCTGACCGGCGTTATCGCGGGTCTGTGCAGCTGGGTCGGCGACCGCATGCGTCGCTTTGGCGCCGAGTTTAGGGAGCTTACACTGCTGGGTACCCAGGCTGCCCTGACGGCGCTCTTTACCGCGCCCGTCTTTGGCTTTGTGGCGCCGCTTGCCGGTAGCGCCGACGGCCAGGGCGAAGACGCCGACGATGGGTCCGCGTCCGGCGAGATCACCATCAAGCTGCCCAAGGCGCAAAAGACGGTGGTCTACGGCATTGCGATTGCCGGCGGTCTGGGCACCTACCTGCTGCTTGGCCAGCTTGTGGGCGGCGGCATGGGCATGCCCAGGTTCGAGTCCGCCGAGGTGGGCAACCTGGAACTTGTTTGGCTCATTCCGCTGGCGTTGGTCGGCACCATATGCGGTTGGCTGTACTTTGTCTCCGAGCATGCGAGCGAGGCGCTGTCCCATGCAATAGGGGAGCGTCCTGTCGTCAAGGCCATGCTGGCCGGTCTGGCGCTCGCTATCTGCGGCACGCTCCTGCCCTACACCATGTTTGCCGGCGAGACTCAGGCCGACGTGCTCATGGAAACCTATCTGACCATTCCCGCCGGCGTGCTCATTGCGACCGGTCTTGTCAAGGCTATGCTGACCCCCGCCCTCATCAATATGGGCTGGCGCGGCGGCCACTTCTTCCCGGTTATCTTCTCGGGCGTGAGCCTGGGCTATGGCCTTGCTATCCTCACCGGCACAGATCCGGTCTTTTGCGTCGCCGTCTGCACGGCATCGACAATGGGCGCCGTCATGCGCCAGCCTGTCATGGTTGTGGGCCTGCTGCTCATGTGCTTCCCGCTCAAGGGTATCGTCTGCATGATCATCGGCGCGGCCATCGCCGCCGGTATTCCGCTGCCCAAGCCGCTGCGCAAGTAGCACGGTGGCGCACGCCCAATACAGGCATCCCAAGCCCGGCGTAAGGATGTAGCGGCTGTCGGTCTGCTCCAAAACCCATTAAATAGAAGCCGCGCGAGGTCGTATGGTTGCGACCTCGCGCGGTTGTCGTTTAGAGCTTCCTCAGCACAATGGCAATGGTGTTGAGATATTCGAGCGCACCCGTTTCAACGGCAGCGCGGTCGCCCGCTGCGTACTCGTTGTCGCAGGCGAGCCAGTCTTCCCATGCTTCGTCCGTGCAGAGCATAGGCTGCATCGAGACAATCTCGACGCCGGGGGTCGGCTCGATCATGGCGCGCCACCAGGCTACGTCGTGCATATAGTCGAGCTGCTCGGGTGTCCAGGATTTGAGCAGGCAAGCGGGGAGGTTGCCGTGGCAATCTTGGACCATGCCCGGGATGCTTACGTAGAGCATCCCGCCTTGCTTTACGTAGGGGAGTAGGCACTCGCCCAGATAGTGCGGGTCCCGACCGTAGTAGTTGTACGAGTCGATGCTCACGATCGCATCAAAATAGCCGTGCTCAAATGGTAGGCCCTGTGAGGCGTCCGCCTGAACGGGATGAATCGTGTCGCGCGAGATGCCGAGCGAATCGAAGAACGCTCGGTTTTCCTGTGGGTCGCTCCACAGATCGACAGCGTACGTGTCCAGCCCGTATTCGCGGGCAAGCAGGGCGCTGGTGATACCGGTGCCCGACCCAAGATCGCAGACGCGAGCGCCGCGGGGGATGCTTGCGTCACAAAGAAGCTCTTCGCAAAGCTTGAGGGGGTTGGGCCCCATGATTTTAGAGCGTACGAGCGCCGTGTCGAAGCTGGTGGCTTTTGGGAAGGATTGAGATTCCTGGGTTTGCATTGTTCTTTCCTATCAGGTGCAAATGTGGCAGATGACGGAGGCGGAACGGCGCAACAAACCACGGCCGTTGGACGGCCGTTTTCATGGTTCTATGCGATTGACCGTTCCCTAAAGAACAATGACCAAAAAGACATCCCCTTGGATGATCGAGACTGGGCCAAGGCCCGTGACGTCTCCATTGTAGAAGGTAGCGCACGGGCTGGGGATATGCCATTTGTCATGGATTTACGGATGGGCGATTGCGACCGATTGTGGCCAGCATGGGTCAAGTTCCGTGTGGCTACAGATCGCGTGTTCGATAGACCTTGGTGCTGACGGCGCAGCTGATTGCACATAGCGCGAGGGCTAGTGCGGCAATTCCTGCGCACAGACAGCCCAGAACGGCAGGGTCGGGATTCGCTCCGGCAATCGACATGAGCCAGTTGCTGATGGGGTTGGAGGAGCTCAGCATGGCCATGGCAAGGCACCCGAGCAGGGCAAACAGGCCAACGGATAGGCGCAGCGCCTCCATGTGTCCAAATCGAAAGAATAGCGGCTGTGCCAAGAACACCATCATGAGGGAGATGAGCATCGATGCTGCCGAGGCTATTGCGATCTCAAAGACGGTCTGTCCCGTTGAGGGGATACCCGCGCTGTTGAAGAGCGGGATAGAGACGATGCTCAAAAGCGCGGCGGCGCACGCCATGACGGCCGAAAATGCGACAATGCTCAGGTAGCGTGCGCGGATGATGTCTTTGCGCGAGAGGGGCAGCGTTGCCCGATAACGCTCCCAGCCATTTTGATTGTCGAAGCCTGCCAGCGAGCTCATGATCATGATGGGCGACATGGCGCTGACCGCGCAGGCACCGGCACTCATGCCAGAGTCACCGTCCGATGCGTTGGCGAGGGTCAACACGACGAATATGAACAGGCCGACGCCCGCGATGCTTGGGACGAGCGTGCGAACGATGGCGAGCTCGGACATAAAGGCGCGTTTCATTTCGAAGCCCCTTTCAGCATGAGGCGCAGATAGTCATCAATGGTCGCCCGATCGCAGGGAATCTTGGGAAAGGCCTCGAGCGTTTCGCGACGGTTGGGCACGAGCACGTCCACGCTATAGGCGTGGTGGGCGGCGCGGGCGCCTTCGACGCAAGCCATAAGCTCGGCGGCCTGTGCTTGGGTGCAGTGGGCGATGCCGGCTCGGTCGGTAATGTCCTCGCGCGGCAGGTTAAACACAATCGAGCCGTTATCGATGCAGATGACGCGGTCGGCGGCGCGATCGAGGTCGGACGTAATATGGCTCGAGAGCAGCACGCTGTGCTGGCCGTCGGAAACAAAGGCGAGCAGCTCATCGAGCAGCTCCTCGCGCGCCATGGGATCAAGACCCGCGGTGGCTTCGTCCAAAACGAGCAGTTTGGCGCTGTGGCTGAGTGCACAGGCAAGCTGCAGCTTCATGCCCATGCCGCGGGAGAGGTCCTTGACTTTTGTTTTAGGATCGAGGCCAAATCGGTTGATGAGTCCGCTGAACGTTTCGCGATTCCACATGGGGTACGCCGGGCCTACGAGTGCCTCAACTTCGGCCACCTTGAGTGTGGAAGGGAAGGGGCATGTGTCCAGCACGAGGCCGACACGAGTGCGCAGACAACGCTGCGCTTCATCGGGCGCGTCGGCGCCACAGCGCTGCCCAAACAGGTGCACTTCGCCGGCATCGAGCTTTATAAGCCCGAGAGCAGCTCGAATCGTCGTTGTTTTGCCAGCACCGTTGGCACCAACAAAGCCGACGATCTGGCCAGGCTCCACGGCAAGCGTGACGTCGCGCAGCGAAAAGCGGTCGCTTACAGCGCGTGAGATGTCTTTGAGTTCAAGTAAGTTCTGCATGGTATAGCCTTTCTTGCAGATGGCTACTGCATGGTTTCGGGGGCTACAAGGTCGAGCATCTCGTGCAGTTTGTCGCGCGTGACACCCAAGGCTTCGGCTTGGCTTGCCGCTTTCGCAAGCAGCTCTTCGATATGGCAGAGCTGGTTTTCGCGCAAAAGCTCCTGGTTGCCCTCGGCGACAAAG
This sequence comes from uncultured Collinsella sp., assembly GCA_902464485.1. Classification (GTDB taxonomy): domain Bacteria; phylum Actinomycetota; class Coriobacteriia; order Coriobacteriales; family Coriobacteriaceae; genus Collinsella. The sequence continues at coordinate 9,059 of CABQJJ010000060.1, forward strand.
CAGCCCTTGCCCTGCACGGTGCAGATAAACCCGAGCTGCTCCAGGTCGGCGTAGGCGCGCTTGGTGGTGATGACGCTCACGCCAAGATCGCTCGCGAGTGCACGGATGCTGGGGAGTTTGGCTCCCGCTGCGAGTGCGCCCGAAAGGATCTGAGCTTTGACCTGCGAGGATATCTGTTCGTAGATGGGCTTATCGCTCGAATTGGATAGGATGATGTCCACAGCGGCTCCTTAGCTGATGGGCTACACGTGTATATAACCGGTAAGCACAGTATATATACACTATGCACAGTTCTGCAAGAGGTAAATGTGGAATTGCCCGCCGGTGCCGCGCTTACTCCAAAACAATCTCAATCTGTAACACCTGGGTCTGTTTTGGGTCGCCTGCTGTTACAGATCGAGATGTTGTTTGCCCGTCTGCCTATTTGTCTCAATCTGTAACAGGTGGAGGCTCGAAACTCGTCTTACCGTTACAGATTGAGACAATCTGCCGTAGAACGCCGCCGGCAACCATCTGCCTAGACCGCAACTGATGAATTTGTCCTGATAGGCGCCCTAGAGCGGGATTTCGCGGCTACAATAGTGCGGTTACAACGACGTAATGCACTCAATGCAAGAAAGGATCCGCATGGCAAGCCTGTCGGATGAAATCTCGTCGCGCCGCACATTCGCGATCATCAGCCACCCGGACGCCGGTAAGACCACGCTTACCGAGAAACTGCTGCTCTATACCGGCAGCATTCAGACCGCCGGCTCGGTCAAGGGCAAGAGTTCGGCCAAGCATGCCGTCTCGGACTGGATGGACATCGAGAAGGAGCGCGGTATCTCCGTTACCTCCTCGGTGCTGCAGTTCACCTATAATGGCGCCTGCGTCAACATCCTCGATACCCCCGGCCACCAGGACTTCTCGGAGGATACCTACCGTACGCTTATGGCCGCCGACGCCGCGGTCATGGTCATCGACGGCGCTAAGGGCGTCGAGGCCCAGACCAAAAAGCTCTTTAAGGTCTGTACGCTGCGCCACATTCCCATCTTCACCTTTGTGAACAAGCTCGATCACGAGGCTCGCGATCCGTTTGAGCTCATGGAAGAGATCGAGAATGTCCTGGGTATCAATACGTATCCCATGAACTGGCCGATCGGCAGCGGCCGCAACTTTCGCGGCGTGTTCGATCGTCAGACCCGTCGCGTTATCGCCTTTGAGGGCGATGGCCACGCCAACGCCACCAAGAAG
>CABQJJ010000061.1 GCA_902464485.1 uncultured Collinsella sp.
CTTGAGGGCGAGCGCCGCTCGCTGCTCTCCGAGATCGGCCGCCTGGAGCAAAGCGCCAACAATGCCGAGGTCGAGCGCGTGCGCATTTCTAAGCGCCGTGAGCGGGCTGCCGAGGCCGTCCGTGCCGCTCGTCCACGCGTGGATGAACTTACTCGCTCGCGTGACGAAGCTCGTGCACAGGCGAGCGACCTAGGTCTCCAGATTGCCGAAGCCAACGACGATCTCGACCGCGTGCGCTGCGATGACTCCGAGGCCGCCGGTAAGCTCGCCGATGCCAAGGTGCGTCTGGCCCAGACGAGCGAGCGCCTGCGTTCGCTGAAGGGCCGCGTTCCCGATCTGGAGCATCGTCTGGAGGGTATCGACCGCCGTATCCGCGGAACGCGCCAGGCTTCGCGCTCGCTTGAGCTGCTGCGACTGCGCGTCGATCCCATGCACGAGCGCTACTCGGCCCTGCTGGAGCGCGCCTCGGACTGGGCCGCGCGCCTTCGTGACCAAGCTTCGCTCGAGGAGGCGGACTCCGCCTCGCTCAAGAAGACCATTGAGGACGCCAAGGCCGAAGTCGCTCGCGCCAAAGATAAGGTTGATACCGCCGCCGCGACGCAAAACGAGTTCAAAGTCGCACGCGGCAAGCTCGAGGTGCAGGTGGAGGCGGCCATCAAGGCCATCACCGCCGACGGCACCACGGTACTCGAGGAAGCGCTCATGCTTCCCGCGCCCACCGACCGCGACGCTGCCGAGCGCGAGCTCAACCAGCTCGTGCGCCAAATCAACAATCTGGGCCCCGTGAACCAGGTTGCCATGGAGGAGTACGAGCAGCTCAAGCGCCGCGCCGATTACATCGAGGAGCAACTGGCCGATCTGGAGAGCGCGCGTAAGGCGCTCACCAAGATCACCGTGGCTATCGACCGTAAGATGCGTAAGGCCTTCCTGGTGACCTTTGAGAAGGTCGATGCGAACTTCCGCGAGATCTTCGCCATGCTCTTCCCGGGAGGCCAGGCTCATCTGGAGATGACCGACCCAGAGCATCCGGCTGATACGGGTATCGAGGTCGTGGCGCAGCCGCGCGGCAAGCGCATCACCAAGATGATGCTCATGTCGGGCGGCGAGAAGAGCCTGACGGCGCTCGCCCTGCTCTTTGCCGTGTATCGCACGCGTACGGTGCCGTTCTATGTGCTGGACGAGGTCGAGGCGGCGCTCGACGACGCCAACCTGTCCAAGCTCATCGGCGCCCTTGATGTACTGCGTTCCGATACGCAGCTCTTGGTCATTTCACATCAGCGCCGTACTATGGAGGACGCTGACGTTCTCTATGGCGTTTCGATGCAAGCTGACGGCGTCAGTCGCGTCGTCTCACAAAAACTCGATCGCGAAACCGGAAAGGTCGTGAATGCATAATGGGATTCTTTGACGCTCTCTCGCGCGGACTCGAGCGCAGCCGCGAGGCCCTCAATGAGGTCTTTTACTTCGGCGGTGAGGTCGACGAGGATTTTTGGGAGGACCTAGAGGACACTCTCGTCATGGGTGACATGGGTGCCGAGGTCGCTATCAAGGTGTCCGATGACCTGCGCGATGCCGCGGCCAAGAAGAACCTCAAGACCGCCCCGCAGCTCCGTCGTGCCCTAGCCGAGCAGCTCGAACAGCACTTTGTGCCCATCGAGCGCGATCCGTTCGCCGATACGCCGAGCTGCGTGCTGTTTGTGGGCATCAACGGCGCCGGCAAGACCACGACGGTCGGCAAGATCGCGAGTGCCATGGCCGCCCGCGGCAAGAACGTCGTGATCGGTTCTGCCGATACCTTCCGCGCTGCCGCCATTGAGCAGCTCGATGTGTGGGGCCAGCGCGCCGGCGTTCCCGTCATCAAGCGCGACCGCGGCTCCGACCCGGCAAGCGTGTGCTATGACGTGCTCGACGAGGCCGACAAGCGCGGCAGCGACCTGGTGCTTATCGATACCGCCGGCCGTCTGCACACGAGTCCCGAGCTCATGCGCGAGCTTGCCAAGGTGGTCAACGTGACGCGTAAGCGCGCCGCCAATATGGCCGCCGGACCCATGCCCGTCTCGGTCGTCCTCGTAATCGATGCCGCCACCGGCCAAAACGGCCTCAACCAGGCGCTCGAGTTTAACGAGGCGCTGGGCCTGGACGGTATTATCATGACAAAGCTCGACGGTACGGCAAAGGGCGGTATCGCCATGGCCGTGGCCGAGAAGCTCAAGCTTCCCATCCTGCGCATTGGCGTGGGCGAGCAGGTCGATGACCTGCAGGAGTTTAATGCCAAAGATTTCTGCCGCGCCCTGGTGGGCGAGTCCAACTAAGGAGTGACTAGTGTTTGATTCTCTGAGCGATCGCCTCAACGACACATTTGACCGCCTGCGCGGCAAGGGTAAGCTGACCGAGGCCGATATCACCTCGGCCATGCGCGACATCCGCATGGCGCTGCTCGAGGCCGACGTCAACTTCAAGGTCGTTAAGGAGTTTGTCGCCAAGACTAAGGAGCGCTGCATGACCGCCGAGGTCATGGAGTCCCTGTCCCCGGCGCAAAACGTCGTCAAGATCGTGCTCGACGAGCTCACCGAGATGCTCGGCTCTACCGAGAGCAAGCTCGTCTTTAGTAACCGCATCCCCAACGTCATCATGCTCGTTGGCCTGCAGGGCTCTGGTAAGACCACGGCGGCCGTAAAGCTGGCTTACCTGCTCAAGAAGCAGGGTCGCTCGCCGCTGCTCGCCGCGTGCGACGTCTACCGCCCCGCCGCTGCCGACCAGCTGGCCACGCTCGGCGGCGAGATCGGCGTGCCGGTCTTCCGCGGTGACGGCGCGCACCCGGTCGATATCGCTAAGGGCGCCATCCAGGAGGCCGTCGACCACCTGCGCGATGTGGTCATCGTCGATACCGCCGGTCGTCTGCAGATCGACGAACAGATGATGCAGGAGGCCGTGGACATCAAGAAGGCCGTCAAGCCCGATCAGGTGCTGATGGTCGTCGATGCCATGACTGGCCAGGATATCGTCAACGTCGTCTCGACGTTTGCCGAGCGCACCGACTTTGACGGCGTGATCATCTCCAAACTCGACGGTGACGCCCGTGGCGGCGGCGCGCTTTCGGTGCGCCAGGTGACCGGTAAGCCCATCAAGTTCGTGAGCATGGGCGAGAAGCCCGATTCGCTCGAGCCGTTTTACCCGGACCGCATGGCCAAGCGCATCTTGGGCATGGGCGACGTCGTCGGCATCATCGAGAAGGCCCAGGAGGCGGCTGACGCCAAGCAGCTCGAGGCTGCCGAGCGCATGCTGCGCGAGGGCTTCACCATGAACGACATGCTCGAGCAGATGAAGGCCGTCAAGAAGATGGGCGGCATGAAGGGCATCCTGGGCATGCTCCCCGGCGGCCAGCGTGCGCTCAACCAGATGGGCGGCAACCTGGACGAGGGCATCTTCGACAAGAACGAGGCCATCATCATGTCGATGACCAAGGAGGAGCGCCTGCGTCCCTCCATCATCAACGGCCAGCGTCGCGCCCGCATCGCCAAGGGCGCCGGCGTGACCCCCACCGAGGTCAACAGCCTTATGAAGCAGTGGGGCGAGATGAATAAGATGATGGGCCGCATGCGCACGATGGCCAATCAGGCGCAGGCCGGCGGCAAGAAGGGCAAAAAGGGCAAGAAGGGCAAAAAGATGCGCATGCCCAATATTCCCGGTCTGGATGCCATGGGTCTGGGCGGTATGGGTGGCCTAGGAACGGGCGGCCCCAAGTCCGATATGGACCTGCTGCGCCAGATGGAAGCGCAGATGCGCAATAAGAAGTAACGACCAGTTGAGTCGTGTATGGCGAAGGCCGCCTGGATGGTGTTCCAGGCGGCCTTCGCCGTTGTTGCGTAGTTTGTTGTGTGCGTGGCGCGTGTCGGCACCGAGGCGCTTGCCGTTAGTGGCAGCCGCAGCCCTCGTGGCCCTCGTGGTCGTGATGGCCATGGCAACCGCAGGATTCGCCATGCTCGTGGGTGTGTTCGTGGTCGTGACCGTGGCAGTCGCAGGTGGCTTCGCCGGTCTGCGCGAGCGTGCCGGCAATGAGGGCCTCGACGCAGGCATCGCAGCTGCCCTGGGCGCCCGCATAGACCGTGATGCCGGCCTGGGTGAGCGCGTTGATAGCGCCGCCGCCGATGCCGCCGCAGATGAGTGTGTCGACGCCACCGTTGGCGAGCAGGCCCGCCAGGGCGCCATGACCGGTGCCGCCGGTGCCTATGACCTGCTCGTTGAGCACCTTGCCGTCCTGGATGTCATAGATCTTGAACTGCTCGCTGCGGCCAAAGTGCATAAAGATATTGCCGTTGTCGTACGTCGTTGCCACCCTCATGGTGTCGACCTCCTTTGCTGGCCATGCGGCCGTCGTCGTGGTGATGGGGGAGTACGCGATGTTGCCGCCTTCGATGACGATCGCCCGTCCATTGACCAGCGCGTTTGCCACCTTGCGATGCGCGCGGCTGCAGATGGCCGCCACCGTGGCGCGGGCAATGCCCATGTGCTGGGCGACTTCCTCCTGATTGAGCCCTTCCAGGTCGCATAGGCGCAGGACCTCGAGCTCGTCGACCGTCATGTCGATGGCGTCGCCGCTGGCAAGACCATCGGGGGTAAAGCCGCGGTATTCGGGGATAATCCCAACGCGGCGTAGTTTTTCGTGTCTTCCTGCCATACACTCTCCAAATCTGACATATGTCAACAATAGAATAACGAATGTGCGATTTTACGCAAGGAATTTCTGGCATATGTCAGAAAATGAGGGCTTATGTTTGGGCTGTGGGGCCGCGTGCGCCTGGGCTACAATGAATCTCGCTTATAGGCGACTGACAGGAGGGTCAATGAGCAAGGCTGATCAACAGTTTGTAGCCATGTGCCGCGATATTTTGGACCATGGCACCACCACCGAGGGCCAAAAGGTCCGCCCGGTGTGGGAGGACGGCACCCCTGCCTATACCATTAAAAACTTTGGCGTTACGGCACGCTACGACCTGCGTGAGGAGTTCCCCGCGCTCACTCTGCGTCGCACGGCGCTTAAGTCTGCCATGGACGAGATCTTGTGGATCTATCAAAAGAAGTCCAATAACGTGCATGACCTCAACAGCCATATTTGGGATGAGTGGGCCGACGAGACCGGCTCCATCGGCAAGGCCTACGGGTATCAGATTGGGCAGAAGAGCCATTATGCCGAGGGCGACTTTGACCAGATGGACCGCGTGCTGTACGACCTTAAGCACACGCCGTACAGCCGCCGCATTATGACGAACACCTATGTGTTTAGCGACCTGTCCGAGATGCACCTGTATCCGTGCGCGTACAGCGTGACGTATAACGTCACGCAGCGCCCGCAGGACGACAAGCCCACACTCAACATGATTCTCAACCAGCGCAGCCAGGACATTTTGGCCGCGAACAACTGGAACGTGTGCCAGTACGCCATCTTGCTGATGATGGTCGCGCAGTCTGTCGATATGATTCCCGGCGAGCTGCTGCATGTGATCGCCGACGCCCATATCTACGACCGTCATGTCGATATCGTCCGCGAGCTTATCGAGCGTCCGCAGTTTGCGGCCCCCAAGGTTTCATTGAACCCCGACGTGCATGATTTCTACGCGTTTACGACCGATGACCTGATCGTGGAGGGCTATGAGCACGGTCCGCAGGTTAAGAACATCCCCATTGCGGTGTAGGTGACGCGCATGACGTGTAAGCTTTCTGCCATTGTCGCCGTGTGCGATGACTGGGGCATTGGGTGCGAGGGCGACATGGTGGTGTCCAATCGCGCCGACATGCGCCATTTTGTGGCGTGTACCAAAGGTTGCCCGGTTATTATGGGGCGCAAGACGCTTCTGAGTTTTCCCGGCGGGTGTCCGCTCAAGAACCGCCGCAATATCGTGCTTACGCGCGACGATAGCTTTGCTGCCGAGGGCGTTGACGTGGTGCATAGCGTTGACGAGGCGCTCGCCGCGGTAGCCGATGAGCTTGTTGCCTGGGTGATCGGTGGCGGTGAGGTGTATCGGCAGTTTTTGCCGTATTGCGCCGAGGCCGAGGTCACGCACAGCCATTGTACCCATGCCGTGGACACGTACTTTCCCAACTTGGACGCCGATCCCGCGTGGGAGATTGCGCGGCGCGGCGGTGTTGCCACGATTGCTGCGGGCGAGGGTGACGAGGGCCTCGATTATGAGTTCGTGACGTATCGCCGCGTTGAGGCGTAAATCGTCTGGCGTGAACGGTATCATCGGGTTGATTGAATGCATGGGGCGGCGCTTAGCGTCGCCTCGTTTGGTATGGATGTGCTGTACAGAAGGGTGCGGGCTGGCTGCTATGACTGATGCCGTTGAGGTTCTGCGAATTGATTCGCTCGACGACGAGCGGCTCGATGCCTACGTGCGACTGACCGAGCGCGAGCTGCGCTGCGTACTGGAGCCGCAAAAGGGCATCTTCATCGCCGAGAGCGCCAAGGTTATCGAGCGCGCGGTTCGCGCCGGATACCAGCCGGTGAGCTTTCTTTTGGGCGAACGCTGGCTCGACCAGATGATGCCGCTGTTTGAGCGCCTAGTCGTGCGCGAGGGCGCGGGTCCGGTTCCTGTGTTCGTGGCCTCCATGGAGCTCATGGAGCAGTTGACGGGCTTTAACGTGACGCGCGGCGCGTTGGCGGCGTTCCGTCGCCCGCGACAGATTCCGGTTGATGAGTTCTTGGGCGGCGTCGTCGAGGTAGCGGGGGAGCGTCCGGTGCGCGTATGCGTGCTCGAGGGTATTGTCGACCACACCAATGTCGGCGCGATTTTCCGCTCGGCGGCTGCACTGAACGTCGATGGTATTTTGGTGAGCCCCACTTGCTGTGACCCGCTGTACCGTCGCTCGGCCCGCGTGAGCATGGGCACGGTGTTCCAGGTGCCCTGGACACGCATTGGCAGCGAAGCGCGCGTATGGCCGCATGATGGGCTGGCGGTGCTACACGATGCCGGCTTTTCGTGTGCCGCTATGGCGTTGACGGATGATTCGGTGTCGCTGGACGATCCCGCGCTCCAGGAGATTGACCGCCTGGCAATCTTTATGGGCACCGAGGGTGCTGGCTTGGGCGCCAAGACCATTGCAGGCTGCGACCGCGCCGTGCGTATTCCGATGGCGCATGGGGTCGATTCACTCAACGTGGCCGCGGCAAGTGCTGTTGCCTTTTGGCAGCTGTGCCCGCATGTGAGCAACGAGTACCACTACCAGCCGGGGCTGTATCACTAGGCAGATAGTTCGCACCGGGCTCTGGTTCGGGGCGTTTCGGCCGACGTCGGTCGGTGCTAAGCTGGTATTGGCTTTGGTCTTAAATTGCCGTTTTGTTGTCTGACGTACGCTAGTGGGGAGGGCGTGTGGCTAAGAAATCTACGGCTATCGATGTAACGCAGGGCGTTATTTGGCAGCAGCTGCTGTCGCTGTGCGTCCCCATCTTCTTTAGTTCGTTCTTTCAGCAGGCTTACACGCTTATCGGTACCTATATCGTCGGTCAGTTTGGCGGCAAGCTCGCGCTGGGTGGCATTCAAGCCACGATGGTGCTCACCGAGCTCTGCATTGGCTTTTGCGTTGGCGTCGGCGCCGGCTGCGCGGTCATTACCGGTCAGTATTTTGGCCAGCACGATGATGAGCGACTGAGTCGTTCGGTCCATACGGCCATGACGCTCGCGCTGGTGGGCGGTATCGTTTTCTCGATTCTTGGCATAGTGTTCGTTGAGCCCATGCTGGTGCTTATGAACACGCCGCATGAACTATTGGCCGAGGGCGTGGCCTATGCTCGTTGTTATTTTGCCGCTATGGTTGCGGCGCTGCTGCTCAATATGGGAACGGCACTGCTGCGCGCCGTGGGCGACACGCGCGGGCCTGCCGTGATCATCGCTTCCGGCTGCTTTGTTAATGCGGTGCTGGATATCATTTTTGTTGCCGTGCTGCATATGGAGGCTTTGGGCTGCGGTATCGCGGTGGCGCTTACCATTTGCTCTAACGCCACGATGATCGTGATTCGTATGATGCACGCACCGGGTGCGTGGCGGCTTTCACTGTCCAAACTCGGCATTGATCCTGGCATTTGTAAGAGCATGATCTCGTGTGGTCTGCCGCTTGGCTTTCAGTCTGCTGCGTATTCGATTTCCAACGTTTTGATTCAGGTGTCGGTCAATTCGTTTGGTGCCGATGTCACCACGGCGTGGGGTCTTTCGGGTCGCTTGGATGGCATTGTCTGGATGGTTACCGAGGCGCTTGGCGTGTCGATCACCACATTCTCGGCGCAGAACTTTGGTGCGCGCAACTACGAGCGCATGCGCAAGGGCTACCATACGTCGCTCGTGCTGTCGTTTATGCTCATTGGTGGTCTGTCTGCCGTGCTGCTGGTGTTCTCGGGCCCGTTGTCGCGTCTGTTTGTCGACGATGCTTCGATTTCGGCGTACACCACGACGATTCTTCATTTCATCGCGCCGTTCTACGCGATTTTCTCGATTATCGAAAACGCGTCGGGCTCCATTCGCGGAGCCGGCGTGAGCTTGCAGCCCATGCTGCTCACGATTTTTGGCACCGTCGTGCTCAGGGTGATCTGGGTGTTTGCGATTATGCCGTTCGATCCGTCGCTTGAGCACCTGCTGCTGGTTTACCCCGTAACCTGGCTCATCACGGCCACGATGTTCACCATCTACCACCACAGCGGCAACTGGCTAGGCCGCGCCACCGCCTAATAATCCGTAGGGGACGGAGGAAAACGGATCATTGGCCAGGCGATAAGGCGAAGTGATCCGTTTTCCTCCGTCCCCTACGGGTCATTTAGTATTCGATGCCTTGACGAGCTAGGAGGCCTTCGTCGAAGTAGTGTTTGATGGGGCGCATTTCGGTGACCAGGTCGGCGAGGTCCGCGAGGGGCAGCAGCCCGCGGCCGGTGAGCACGAGCTCCGTGGTGGCGGGCTTTATCGCGATCAGCCCCTCCACATCCTCGCGCGTCACAAAACCGCGGCGCATAGCCTCGCCGAGTTCATCCAAAATCAGAACGTCGACCTGTGATATCTGCTCGCGTGCGAGCTCCATGATCTGTGCGGCGCAAGCCTCGGGCGTGTCGCGATCGGCCTGCATAATACGCACACCCAAACGGGGCGCCGCATCATGCTCGGCGCAGTGCAGCTTCTTGGCAAACTGAAGCATGAGCGCGTTAAGTCCATAGCCCGTGGCGCGCAGCGCGAGCCCCAGCGCAGCCGTCGTCTTGCCCTTGCCGTTGCCCGTATAGATTTGAACCTTGCCAACTTCCAGTGATGCCATATCTGTCCTTTCGTGCCCGGCGTCGGTTTATCGCCGTACGGGTTGGGTATTCTAGAAAGCATTATCAACCCCAGTAGATGGAGTTCAAGCAGATGGAGATGGATGACAACAAACGTAGACGGAATATGATCCTCTACGTGCTCATCGCCTTCGTCGTCTACCTCGTGCTCTCGACCGTTCTGTTCCCCAACATCGGTCACACGCAGCAGATTACGAAGACCGATTATTCGACGTTTGTCAAAGCGCTCGATAAGAAGAGCGTCGACAAGGTCGAGTACAACACAGACGATTACACGATTTATTACACCAAGAAGGGCGAGGACGAGAACATCGCCTACAAGACGACCGGTGTGCCGAATGACGCGGGCTTTACCGATCGCGTGCTTGAATCTGGCGCCTCGCTTGAGTCGGTCGTTCCCGATAAGAACTCGGGTCTGATGACCTACTACCTGCTCACCCTCATTCTTCCCATGGCGATTTTCTTCCTGATCGGCTGGTGGCTCAACCGCCGCATGAAGAAGGCCATGGGTGATGACGGTCCGTCGATGAACTTTGGCGGCGGTGGTTTTGGCGGCGGTGGACTGGGCAAGTCCGGTGCGCGCGTGATTGCCTCCAAGGACGTGGGCGTGACCTTTAAGGACGTCGCCGGCCAGGAAGAGGCCAAGGAGTCCCTCAAGGAGGTCGTCGACTTTCTGGAGAAGCCGCAGCGCTACGAGGAGATCGGCGCCAAGCTGCCGCGCGGTGCTCTTCTTGTCGGCCCTCCGGGTACGGGTAAGACCCTGCTCGCCAAGGCCGTTGCTGGCGAGGCGGGTGTGCCGTTCTTTAGTATTTCGGGATCTGAGTTCGTCGAGATGTTTGTCGGCCGCGGTGCCGCTAAGGTTCGCGACTTGTTTAAGCAGGCCAAGGAAAAGGCCCCGTGCATCGTCTTTATCGACGAGATCGATAC
>CABQJJ010000062.1 GCA_902464485.1 uncultured Collinsella sp.
CTTCGCCGTCATAGATCGGGAAGTAGCGCTGGTTGGTGAGCATGGACTCGCAGATAATCTCGTGCGGGACCTTGAGAAACTCCTCATCGAAGGTACCGACGAGCACCGTCGGCCACTCGCAGAGGTTGATAACCTCCTCAAAGACCTTCTTGGGCGTGTCGACATGGCAACCGGGGCGAGCAGCCTCGACCTCGGCAATGCCGGCAAGGATTGCCTCGCGACGGCGCTCGGCAGAGAGCACGCCGGAGTCCTCGAGCACCTGCTCGTAGACGGCGGGACTGGCGACCACATGATCACCAGGGCCCAGCACGCGATGTCCGCGCGTGGTGTTGCCGCTCGTCACATCGGCAAAGGACACGGGCACGACGTCCTCGCCCAGAAGGCAGCAGATCCAACGAACCGGGCGCACGAACGTAGCGTGCTCGTGGCCCCAGCGCTGGCTGCGGTAGTTGGGCCACTGCAGCCCGGCGATGGTCTTCTCGCACAGGGCGGTCAGGATCGGAGTAGCAGGAGCAGAGGGAATGTTCTTCTCGGCGAATACGTACTCGCGACCGTCGGTGTCCTCGCGACGGATCAAATCCTCGGCAGCCACACCGCACTTGCGGGCGAAGCCCTGGGCGGCCTTGGTGGCGTTGCCGTCGGCGTCGAACGCGATGTTAGCCGCGGGGCCGCGCTTAACCTCGTGGACCTCGTCGGTCGCAGTGGCGACATTAGCCACGAGCGCAGCCAGGCGGCGCGGACTCGAGATCACACGGACCTCGCCATGGGCCAGACCGGCATCGTCGAGGCCCTTGGCAATCATGGTGCCAAGCTGCTTGACGGCATTATTCAGCGGCGCGGAGGGCATTTCCTCCGTACCGATTTCAAACAGGAAATCCTTAGCGTCTGCCATGGCTTACGCCACCTCGCCTTCCTGGTCGGCATTCTCTTTGACTCCGGCGACCTCGGCCATGTAGGCCTCGCAGCACGCCTTGGCGACGGCGCGGACGCGCAGGATGTAGTTGGCACGCTCGACCGCGGAAAGCGCACCGCGGGCATCGAGCAGGTTAAAGGCATGGCTGCACTTCATAACGCAGTCGTATGCGGGCAGCGGCAGCTTGCGCTCCAGGCAGGAGTGGCACTCGGACTCGTAGTCGTCAAACTTCTGACGCATCATCTCGACATTGGCGACCTCAAAATTGTAGGCGCTAAACTCGCGCTCGTTCTCCAGGAACACGTCACCATAGATCATAGGCGTACCGTCGGGCAGGTAGCTCCACACCAGGTCGTAGACGGAGTTGACGCCCTGGGCGTACATGGCGATGCGCTCCAGGCCGTAGGTGATCTCGACGGGCACGGGGTCGACCTCGATACCGCCCACCTGTTGGAAGTACGTGAACTGCGTGACCTCCATGCCGTTGAGCCAAACCTCCCAGCCAAGGCCCCAGGCGCCAAGGGTCGGGCTCTCCCAGTCGTCCTCGACAAAGCGGACGTCATGGTCGTTGGGGTCCAGGCCGATAGCGGCCAAAGAGCCCAGATAGAGCTCCTGGGCGTTGACCGGAGACGGCTTGATGAGCACCTGGAACTGATAGTAGTGCTGCATGCGGTTGGGGTTCTCGCCGTAGCGGCCGTCGGCGGGACGGCGGCAAGGCTGCGCATAGCAGGTGCGCCACTCGGCGGGACCGAGCGAGCGCAACGTGGTCGCGGTGTGGAAGGTGCCGGCGCCGACCTCGGAGTCATAGGGCTGCATGATAACGCAGCCCTGCTCGCCCCAGTACTGCTGGAGGCGCAGGATGATGTCTTGGAAGGAAAGCGATGAAGCGTTCATGCCTCTAAAATCCCCTCGTCGAAACGATTACATGGTTAGGTACTGTACTATAGCGGTTTTTAGCCGATAGCGCCGATACGGTTAAGCGGCCAATAGCGCACGAGCGCCACGGCAATCAAATCAGAGCGATCGACGGGACCAAAGTAGCGCGAGTCGGCCGAGTTCTCGCGGTTGTCGCCCATCACCCACACGCACCCTTCGGGAACGGTGTAGGGATAGCTCACCTGAACGCCAGGCGCCTGGGCCGATAGCGGCCAGCTCAGACCGGTCGTGTAGTCCTCATCAATCACCTGACCGTCAACTACGACCTCGCCATCTTGCAAGTCGACCGTCTGACCGGCCGTAGCGATAACACGCTTAACGAGAACATCGTGCTCGGAAGTGCCGTCAGGGTTGTGGAACACCACAATATCGCCCCGTTTGACGGGCTGTCCGAACTCAAGGCTTACCTTTTGCGCCAGGATCTGGTCGCCGATCTCGATCGTGGACTCCATGGAGCCGGTGGGCACCACAAAGGGCTCGACCACAAAGGTGCGAATCAAGAAGGTGGCAACGAGCGCAATCGCGACGACCACGACCCACTCAAACGCACTCTTCAGCACAGAATGCTGCGACGGAACCATTCTCACTCCTCGTTCTGCGAATACGAAGCGTCCAGAATCTCTTGCGCATACGCACGCTCCTTGGGCGTAAGCTGCGCTGTCTCGATCAGGTCGGGACGCCAGCGACAGGTGCGCTCGATGGCGTTCTTGCGGCGCCAGGCGTCGACCTTGGCGTGGTCGCCGCTCACGAGCACTGGAGGCACACCCTCGCCGTTAAACTCAGCGGGACGGGTGTACTGCGCATACTCGAGCAGTCCGCCGTCCTCAGCGGTTGAGAACGACTCGTCGACGTTGCTCATCTCGTCGCCCAAGGCGCCGGGAATCAGGCGCACGACGGCGTCGGCCACCACCATAGCGGGCAGCTCGCCTCCCGTGAGCACATAGTCACCAATCGACAGGCGCTCGTCGGCGTAGGCATACGCACGCTCGTCGACGCCCTCGTAGCGGCTACACACAAACAGCAGGCGATCACTTTTGAGCAGGCGCTCAGCGATATGCTGCGTAAAGGGCTCACCGCAGGGGGTAAAGAATACCACCGTGGGCTTAGGACCATCAGAGCTGATGGCCTCGATGGCCTCAGCGATGGGCTCGACCTTCATGAGCATACCCTGCCCGCCACCATACGGCTCGTCATCGACGGTGCGATGGCGGTCGTGTGTCCAGTCACGCAGGTTATAGGCCTTAAAATCAAAAAGGCCGGCCTTGCGGGCACGGCCCAAAATCGATGTGGACATGACGGGCTCAAACATCTCGGGAAAGACCGAAAGGGTCTCAATCAGCATGTTGTCCTCCCTACTTGCCCATATCGATCAAACCGTCCATAACATGGACGGAAATGGCCCCCTGATCGGGAAGATCGAGCACCACTTGCCCAATCACGGGAATCAGCACCTCGCCGTACCGATCGCCCTCGACAACCCAAACATCGTTGGCGGGCGTCGACATGATCTCAACAATCGTTCCGAGCGAACCAAAGCGCTCGTCGACCACCTCGCGACCCATCAGGTCGGCATAGGCGGCATCGAGCGAATCGAGCTCAAAATCGTCACGATTCGCCAGCACGTAGCATCCGGAGATGCCCTCGGCGGCCGTCAAGTCGTCAATGCCCTCAAACGCGACCAAATCGCCATCGCCCGTATCGGTGACGGATGTGACCGTGCAAAAGCGGTCACGCTTGAGCGCCGGCGGCGTCAAGGCAACGCGCATACCCGGCGTCAATACAGAAGGAAGCCCCCGCAGCGGTTGCGCGAGGACCTCCCCCTTCCTTCCATGCGGCTTAACCACACGGGCGATGTTTTTGTACTGGGACCTCAAGGTCCTAGCCCAGAACCTCTACCTCGACGGAAGTGTCGAGGCGAGCGGCCAGTGCACGGGCGAGCGTGCGAATGGCCTTGATGGTACGGCCACGACGGCCGATGACCTTAGCGACGTCATCCTCGGCAACCGAAACCTCAATCGTGGAGGAGTCGTCACCATCGATGACCTCAAGGCTCACGGAATCCGGGTCGTCGACGATCTGAACAACGAGATATTCGACGAGATCGGCGATGCGATCTGAGAGCATTGCCTCACCCTCGAGCTGTGCAGCGTCAACCTCAGGCACGATTTACTCCTCGGCGCCCTCAGCGGCCTCAGCGGCAGCCTTAGCGGCCTCGGCCTCTTTGGCGAGCTGCTTCTTGGACTTCTTGACGACGGTCTCGGTCTTCTCGCCCTCGTTGGCGGCCTTGACCAGAGCGGCGACAGCGTCGGTGAGCTGGGCGCCCTTGGACTGCCAGTCGGCGATCTTCTCAAGGTCGAGGTTGATGGTCTTGGGGGCGGTCATCGGGTTGTAGCGGCCAACCTCCTCGATGATACGACCGTCACGCGGGGCGCGGGAATCGGCGACGACGACACGGTAGTACGGACGCTTCTTAGCGCCGTGACGAGCAAGGCGAATCTTGACTGCCAAAGGAAACTCCTCCAACCAAGCAGCTTTAGGCTGCAACTACAAACAAACAGTTGAACATAATACGCCATCGACGCGGGCAGGTGAAGTCCGTGAGACCAACTTCTTCGGTGTAGTCGAAGGCAAATCCATATCTTAGACAAGAATTTGCGATTTGCAAGCACATCCACGCACCCCACATGAGCTGCGCGGTATACTCATGCCATGAAAAGACGCGAACATACATACGGTTATGAGGATGCAGTGGGTGTCACGCCACCGCCCTGGACGGGACCGGCGGTGGGCCTGATGGATCTCGATGCGTTTTTTGCGAGCGTGGAGATGCTCGACCATCCCGAGTGGCGTGGCAAGCCGCTTATCGTGGGCGGTGACGCCGATTCTCGTGGCGTTGTATCGACCTGCTCATACGAGGCGCGTCGTTATGGCGTGCATTCTGCCATGGCATCGGCCGAGGCACGGCGTCTGTGTCCGCAAGCCATTTGGACGCATGGACATTTTGATCGCTACCGCGAGGTCAGCGCACAGGTCATGGCGATCCTCGCCGACGAGACCCCGCGCGTTGAGCGCGTATCTATCGACGAGGCCTTTATCGATATCACACCGGGGCGTTTTGCGCCCGAAGACCCGCTGTTGGTTGCAAGGCGCATCAGCGATCGCGTGGTGGCGCTGGGCGTGACCTGCTCCATTGGCGTCGGCTGCAATAAGACGGTAGCAAAAATTGCAAGCGAACGAGACAAGCCGTTTGGGCTTACCATCGTACGTCCGGGAACCGAGCAGCGCTTTTTGGCCGCGCTGCCGGTATCGGCCATGAGCGGTATCGGGCGTTCGGCCGAGGAACGGCTGCACCGCATGCGCATCTATACGCTGGGAGAGCTTTCGCGCGCGCCGGAGTCAACGCTGGCTGCCATTTTTGGTGTGAACGGCGAGCGCATGCGTCAGCGGGCGCTGGGACTCGAAGTCTCCGAAGTCACAAGATTGGATGAGGAACGCGAGGTCAAGTCGGTAAGCAATGAGCGCACCTTTGCAAAAGATTTGACCGAGCGTGAGGACATCGAAGCGGCGATTGCGCTGCTGGGCGAGTCGGTGGGGCGACGTCTTCGCCGCCAGGGACTAACGGGCGTCACGGTGACGCTTAAGCTCAAGTATTCGTACGGCAGCGGTCGCACGGCACAGCGCCGACTTCCCCACCCCACCGACGACGAGAATATCTTTGTGGCCGTGGCGCTCGAGCTGCTCGACAATATCTGGCAGGAAGGCATGCACGTGCGCTTGGCGGGTATCGGTATGAGCGACTTCAACCATCTGGGCGGCATTCAGACCGACCTGTTCTGTGAAGTCGATGATCGCGGCGCCCAATCCAGCGACCGCCGCGATCTCTCCGTAGCGATCGATGCCGTCCGAGATAAATTCGGCGACACCGCCCTATCCTTCGGCCGCCAATCCCGCTTCAACGATTAGTCCCTAAGGCAAAAAGAAAGCCGGGCAGTTGCGGATGGTGCAACTGCCCGGCGAACGGTAGAGGGTAGCTAAAACCCCGTCCCAAATGAGCTCCTAGAGGAGGTCGAGGGAGAGCTGGGGAGCGTCACCCCAGAGCTTTTCGAGGCGGTAGAACTCGCGGGCCTCAGGGGTAAAGACATGGACGACGACTGAACCGTAGTCCATGAGAATCCAGGTCTTCTGCTCGCGACCCTCGATGGAAAACGGATGCTCTCCGCAAGCCTCGGCGACCTTCTCCTCAATCTCGTCAACGATGGAATCGACCTGACGGTTGTTGGTACCGGTAGCAAGGACAAAGTAGTCGCACACATCGGAAAGCTCAGTCAGGTCGAGCACCTGCACGTCCTCGCCCTTCTTGTCGTAGGCGGCCTGTGCGGCGGCGCGGGCGACATCCTCGGCGGCGACACCGCTCGCGGACAGCGAGGCGGCAGTGCGGTCGGACGTGGCAACGAAACTCTTGTGCTCCACAGCCTTAAGAATCTGCTCGTCGGTCATGGTCTCATCGGCCATGGAATACCTCTTTCTAGACAGCCCGAGCTAGCGCAGCTGGGCGTAATGGTTGTAAATCGTAATAGCCGTGGGATAAAGATAACGCCCGGACTGGATCACATAGACCAGACCCTGCGCAAAACAGGAGAAGAACAACTCGTCGAGTGAGGACTTCCCAACCATCTTGCGCAGCGCATGGGCATAATCGCCGTGGCGGTTGGGTTCAATGGCATCGGCAACAAAGACCACCATATCGAGCGGCGTCATGTCGCAAGCGCCAACGGTGTGACGGTCGACAGCCTGAAAGACCGCCGGCGAAAGCTCGGGAAAAAGCTGCGGAAGCTCATAGGCGGCAACCGGTCCATGCAATAGCGGCGTCGCGGCAGACGGAGAACCGGCAATCTTAATGCCGTAATGCAAAGCGCGCGTGACCAGCTCGTCGTCGGAGAGCACCTTGTCCCAGTCATGGATCAGGCCTGCGGCAGCGGCATCAAAGCGGTCGACACCGTATACCTCGGCAAGATGTAGCGCAGTCTCGGCAACCCCGAGCGAATGCACGTAGCGCTTACGTTTATCCTTCATGCGCACATCGAGCAACTCGTGGGTACGCGTCAATAGCGCACGCTCGTCGCCCTCAAACTGATCTTCTACCGACAACGTTCTCCCCCATCAATCAAAATCGTCTTGCCCAAGATCGGCATACAGACCGCGTTTACGGATATAGCCGAGCACGGACTCGCTCGTAAGATAGCGCACGCTCATGCCGCGGGCAACCCGCTTGCGAATGTTGGTCGAGCTAATCGCCAGCGCAGGAATCTGGATATAGCGCACGTCGAATGGCAGTCCTGATTCCTTAATCCGCGCCCGGGCCGTATCGATGTCAAAGCCGGGACGTGTCGCAGCAATAAAGGTTGCCAGTTCGGCAATCTCATCAGCATTGTGCCAGGTCACAATATCAATAATCGCATCGGCACCCGTAATAAAGTAAAGCTTCACCTGTGGCGGGTAAAACTCGCGAAGGGCATGCAGCGTATCGGCTGTATAGGTGACACCGGCACGATCGATCTCGAAGCGGCTTGCCAAAAAGGCCGGGTTCGCGGCAGTCGCGAGGACCGTCATGGCATAACGGTCCTCTGCAGGCGTCACCGGCTTGTCGAGCTTAAAGGCAGGAGAGCCGGCAGGCATAAATAGCACAGCGTCCAAGTCGAGCGACTCGCGAGCCTGCTCGGCGGTAACCAAGTGCCCGTAATGAATCGGGTCAAAAGTGCCGCCCATAATGCCAAGCCGAAACTCGTGCCCATCCTTGATGGGCAGCTCGGGCAATCCGATTCCACCGCGCAGCGACATGGCCTACTCGCCCTCCGGGGTCTCAACAACGTCGACTTCGGTAGTGCCTTCGGAGCCCTCGGTGGCATCAGCCACGTCCGCACCCTCGGCCGCTACGTCAATAACCTCAGCGTCTGTATCCTCGAGCTCGTCCTCGTATTCCGAGAAGTCCTCGGCACCCTCAAAGTCAAAGGCGCGCTGGCAAATGCGAACCTCGTCGCCCGCACGGCAGCCGGCCTTCTCGAGCGCATCGTCGACACCCATGCGCGCAAACTTATGCTGCAGGTAGATGACAGCTTCCTCGTTTTCCCAGTCAGTCTGGATGACCATGCGCTCAATCGCGCGACCAACCACGCGGAAGGCATGAGGCTCTTCTTGGACAATGCGGAAACGCTTCTCGCGCTGCAGACGGCGGCGCTCCCACTCATCATCGCGCAGATCGACCGGCTCATCAGAGACCGCCAGCTCAGCGCGAAGCTTAGCCACCTGCTCGCCCACGGCAAGCATCAGGGTGTTGAGGCCGGCACCCGTTACGGCGGAAACGGCAAAGAATATATGGCCGTCGTCGAGCGCGGCACGCTTAAGATCGGCAATCTTATCGGCCGTACCGGGGGCATCGCATTTGTTTGCGACGACAATCTGCGGACGCTCCGAAAGCTCGGCACCATACTGCTCGAGCTCGCGATTGATAATGCGATAGTCCTCGACCGGGTCACGGCCCTCAAACCCGCCCGTCATGTCCACAACGTGCATGATCAGGGCTGTGCGCTCAATGTGGCGCAAAAACTGGTGGCCCAGGCCCTTGCCCTCACTCGCGCCCTCGATAAGACCCGGAACGTCGGCAACGACATAGGAGTACTCACCGGCACGCACCATGCCCAAGTTGGGCACAAGCGTGGTAAACGGGTAGTCGGCAATCTTGGGACGGGCGGCGCTCATGCGCGCGATGAGCGAGGACTTGCCAACCGAGGGAAAGCCCACGAGCGCGGCATCGGCCATAAGCTTCATCTCAAGCTCGATCCAGTGCTCCTCGGCCGGCTCACCCAGCTGGGCAAACGCGGGCGCGCGGCGCACCGACGTCACAAAGTGGGTGTTGCCTAGACCGCCGGCACCACCGGGGGCCACGACAACGCGCTCGCCGTCGTGCACCAGGTCGGCAATCTCGAACATCGGGGTCTGCGTCTCGGGATCGAGCTCGCGCACCACGGTGCCCATGGGGACCTTCAGAATCAAGTCCTCGCCACTCTTGCCGTTGCGACGAGCTCCCTGGCCGTGCGTACCGCGCTCGGCACGGAAATGATGCTTGAAGCGGTAATCGATCAGCGAAGACAGTTGGGCATCGGCCTGGATGACGACATTGCCGCCACGACCGCCGTCGCCGCCATCGGGGCCGCCCTTGGGAACAAATGCCTCGCGCCTAAACGACATGCAGCCGGCTCCGCCGTCGCCGCCGCACACGTTGATGCGGCTGATATCGGTGAACTGTGACAACAGAATCGCCTCCTACAAAAAAGAAGGAGACCCTTGAATCCTAAAACTCAAGTGTCTCCCACATATGTGCTCTATGAAGGGTAAATTACGCGTTCGCGAGCGGGCGTACGCTGACCCTGTGCTTGATACCCTTGTGGAACTCAACGGTACCGTCGACCAGCGCGAACAACGTATCGTCCTTACCACGGCCAACATTCTCACCCGGGTGGATGTGCGTGCCGTGCTGACGGACGAGAATCGTGCCCGTGGTTACCGTCTGGCCGGCATAGCGCTTCGTGCCAAGGCGCTGACCGCGGGAGTCACGGCCATTACGGGAGGAACCGAGTCCTTTTTTGTGTGCCATTGTGTATACCTACTCTTTCGTTACGAGTGTAATCTACTCGGCGACGGGAGCCTCGGCGACAGCCTCGGCCTCTGCCTTGACAGCCTTCTTGGCGCGGGACGTAGCCTGGACCTTCACGATCTTCAGCTTGGTGAGCTGCTGACGGTGACCCTTCAGACGACGATAGCGCTTACGCTTGTGGAACTTGAAGACCAGCTGCTTCTCGCCCTTGAACTGCTCAACGATCTGAGCGGTAACCTTGGCCTTGGCCAGCTTGTCGGGATCGGTGACGATCTTCTTACCATCGTTGAGGAAGATGACCGGCAGGGTGATCTTATCGCCCTCATTGCCCTCGATCTTCTCGACGGTGATGACATCGTCGGTGGCGACCTTGTACTGCTTGCCGCCCGTGTTAACGATTGCGTACATGTTTACTTGCCCTTCATGCATCAGTTAGTGCAACAGCCGAATATAGTAGCAGGCGAAAATACCCCCGTCAACGAGTATGTGGAGCAAATCCACAAGTTCGCACAGGTATGGGGCTGACGAGTCGGCCCTCGTCGTCCTCGCATGCTTGATTCTGACGCTCGACATCGTAGGAGCAGATGGTCACGAGGTCTTGCATACCGGTGGAAACAATAGGTGCATCGACGCCCGGGGTCAAGCCCTGCAACAAAACATCAGCAGCAGA
>CABQJJ010000063.1 GCA_902464485.1 uncultured Collinsella sp.
CCAGCTCGCGCATGAGCGCCACGCGACGCTCGACCACGGACTTCTCGAGCTTCATATTGGGAATGCCGTACATGAGCAGGCCGCCTGGACGGTCGTCGCGCTCAAACACCGTCACGCGGGCGCCGCGACGCGCGAGCTCCCACGCAGCCACCAGGCCAGCAGGACCGGAGCCGACCACGGCAACCATGGGCGCGCCCTCCCCCGCCGGCTCAAAGCGACGCGGACCGCCATTTGCCCACTCATGGTCGCTGATCGCGCGCTCGTTGTCATGGATCGTCGTGGGCTGACCATCGACCGAACCCAGGTTGCACGCGGCCTCACACAGTGCCGGGCAAACGCGGCTCGTGAACTCGGGCATGGGCGAGGTGAGCGACAGGCGCTCGGCCGCCTCCTCCCAGCGGCCGCGGTACACCAGCTCATTCCACTCGGGAATCAGGTTGTGCAGCGGGCAGCCGCTCGGGCGTGCCTTGCCAAAGCTCGCGCCCATCTGGCAAAACGCCACGCCGCACATCATGCAGCGGCTCGCCTGGGCGCGGCGTACGTCGTCATCGAGTTCCACGTACAGCGGATCAAAATCATGGCTGCGCTCCTCCACGGGGCGAAGCTCGTGGGTCACGCGATCGATATCAAGAAAAGCGCCGGGCTTACCCATGGCACTTACGCCTCCTTCTTGGTCGAAGCAACAGAGCTGGCAGCCACGGACGCAGCGCCCGCAGCACCACCCGCGACATCAAAGCGAGCAACATCCGCGGCGCTCGCGCGACCGGTCACGATGTCAAACGCCAGCTCCTCAGCCTGCGCATGCGTCTTGCCCACGGCCTCGGCCGCGGCGACAATCGCCAGCACGCGCTCGTACTCGGTCGGAATGACCTTCACAAAGTGCTTACTCATCGAGTCGAAGCTGTAGAGCAGTTTAATGCCGCGCGGGCTCTGCGTCGCGTCCACGTGCTCTTGGATGAGCGCGCGAATCTGTGCCAGCTCGCCGGCCGTCGGAGCCTTGAGCTCAACGCTCTCGTGGTTCACACGGGCATCGAGCGTGCCGTACTGGTCAAAGACATAGGCCACGCCGCCCGTCATACCAGCGGCGAAGTTCTGCCCGACCTCGCCCAAGATGAGCGCCAGACCGCCCGTCATGTACTCGCAGCCATGGTTGCCGCAGCCCTCGACCACCACGGTGGCACCGGAGTTGCGCACGCCAAAGCGCTGACCTGCCAAACCGTTAATAAAGCCGCGACCGCTCGTGGCGCCAAAGAACGCCACGTTGCCCACAATGATGTTCTCGTCGAACTTGTAGGTCGCATGCGGGTTGGGGCGTACCGACACCTCGCCGCCCGAAAGACCCTTGCCAAAGTAATCGTTGGCATCGCCGCACACGTTAAGCGTAATGCCGCGCGGCAGAAAGGCGCCAAAGCTCTGACCAGCCGAACCGTCGCAGTCGATGGTGATGGAGCCGGCGGGCAGGCCCTCGGGATGCGCCTTGGTCACCGCATTGCCCAGGATGGTGCCCACGCAACGGTTGACGTTGGCGATATCGGCATGGAAACGAATCGGGCGCAGGTGCGCACGGGCATTGGCCGTATAGGGCACAAACAACGTGGAGTCGAGCGTCTTGTCGAGCTCGCTGTCCGCGGCCATCTGCGGCAGGAAGTGACGGCCGTCGGCACCCGGAATATGGGCACCGAACTCGCAGGTCGCGCTCGCCAGCACGGGCGACAAATCGAGCAGGTTGGCCTTGCGGTTACCCGGCACCTCGATCTGGCACAAGCACTCGGGATGACCGACCATCTCGTCGACGGTGCAGAAGCCCAGGCTCGCCATGACCTCGCGCAGCTGCTCGGCAACAAAGAGCATAAAGTGCTCAACGTGCTCGGGTTTGCCGCGGAAGCCGCGACGCAAGCGGCAGTTTTGCGTGGCGATGCCGGCGGGGCAGGTATCCTGTTGGCAGTCGCGCTGCATGAGGCAACCCATGGAGATGAGTGGCATGGTCGCAAAGCCAAACTCCTCGGCGCCCAGCAAGCAGGCGACGGCGACGTCGGTGCCGTCCATGAGCTTGCCGTCAGCCTCGAGCACCACGCGGGAGCGCAGGCCGTTTTGCAGCAGCGTCTGTTGGGCCTCGGCAAGGCCAAGTTCCAGCGGCAGGCCCGCATGCCAAATGGAATCGCGTGCCGCGGCGCCCGAACCGCCGTTGTGGCCGCTAATCAAGATCTTGTCGGCGGCACCCTTGGCCACACCCGTGGCGATGGTGCCGACGCCGGCCTCGCTGACCAGCTTGACCGACACGCGCGCGCCGGGGTTGGCGTTCTTAAGGTCGAAGATCAGCTCTGCCAGGTCCTCGATGGAGTAAATATCGTGATGCGGCGGAGGCGAAATCAGGCCGATGCCGGGCGTGGACTGACGGACCTCGGCAATCCAGGGGTAGACCTTCTTGCCGGGCAGGTGGCCACCCTCGCCGGGCTTGGCGCCCTGGGCCATCTTGATCTGAATCTCGAAGGCGCTGCACAGGTAGCGGCTCGTCACGCCAAAGCGCGCGCTTGCTACCTGCTTGATGGCGGAGTTCTTGGAGTCACCGTTAGCCAGCGGGGTCTCGCGACGCGGGTCCTCGCCGCCCTCGCCCGAGTTGGAACGGCCGTGCAGGCGGTTCATGGCGATGGCCATGCACTCGTGCGCTTCCTTGCTGATGGAGCCGTACGACATGGCGCCGGTGTTAAAGCGGCGGACGATGTTGAGCGCAGGCTCGACCTCGTCGAGCGGCACCGGAGTGCGACCGCTGTCGTCAAAGTCCAGCAGGTCGCGCAGTCGCACGGCGCGGCCGGTGCGGTGCAGGCGGGCGCTGTACTCCTTAAAGGTGTCGTAGCTGTCCTCGCGGCAGGCGGTCTGCAGCAGGTAGACGGTCTGCGGGTCGATAAGGTGATCCTCGCCTCCGAGCGGGCGCCACTTGGTCAGACCCAGCGTGGGCAGCTGATCGGGAGCCGGGCTCTCAAGGATAGCGAGCGCGGCGTCGTAGCGCTCGTTTTGCTCGCGCTCGACGTCCTCGACACCCATACCGCCCACACGGCTCACCGTGCCGGCAAAGTACGCGTTGACGAACTCCGGCGTAAAGCCCACGGCCTCGAAGATCTGCGCCGAATGGTAGCTCTGCACCGTGGAGATGCCCATCTTGGACATGATGGAAACGATGCCGGCAGTCGCGGCCTTGTTGTAGTTGTCGATACCCTGCTCGGCCGTCACGTCCAGGTCGCCGCGTGCCGCCAGATCACGGATGCACGCGTGCGCGTTGTACGGATAGATGCCGCTCGCGGAGTAGCCCACCAGCGCCGCGAAGTCGTGCGGGGACACGGCGTCACCGCACTCCACCACGATGTCGGCAAAGGTGCGCACACCGGCGCGGATCAGGTGGTTGTGCACGCAGCCCACAGCGAGCAGCGACGGCACGGGCACCTCGCCCGCAGCGGCACGGTCGCTCAGCACCACGATGTTCACGCCATCGCGAACCGCGGCCTCAACGTCCTCGGCAAGCTGTTTGAGTGCGGCCTGCAGCGCGCCCTCACCCGCGTCGCGACGGTACACGGCACGGAAGCGGCGGGTCTTAAAGCCTACGCGGTCGATGGCGCAGATGCGGTCGAACTCTTCCTCGTTGAGCAACGGGCGCTCCAGACGCACCAGCTGGCAAGCGGCGCGGGAGTCCTCGAGCAGGTTGCCGTGATTGCCCAGATAGAGCGTGGTCGAAGTGACCATATGCTCGCGCAGGGCGTCGATCGGCGGGTTCGTGACCTGGGCAAACAGCTGATAGAAATAGTCGTAGAACGAGCGCGTCTTCTTGGACAGGCAGGCCAGCGGCGCATCGATGCCCATCGAGGCGAGCGGCGCCTTGCCCTGCTGGGCCATGGGGCGCACGACCTCGTCGACGTCGTCCCAGTGATAGCCGAGCTTTGCCATGCGCACGGCGGCGGGCACCTCGGCGTCCTCGGCCGGCGTTGCAGCAGCGGGCTTGTCGAGCGCGTCGACGGTCAGCGTCTCTTCGGCGATCCAGTCGCGGTAGGGCTTTTCCTTGGCATAGCGGGCACGCAGTTCGTCGTTGTAGATCACACGGCCGCGGGCAAAATCGACCTCGAGCATCTGGCCCGGTCCCAGACAGCCGCTTGTCAGGATGTTCTCGGGGCTTACCTCGATGGTGCCCACCTCGCTTGCCAGCATAAAGCGACCGTCGCGCGTCACATAGTAGCGGGCGGGACGCAGGCCGTTGCGGTCGAGGGCAGCGCCCAGCGTGCGACCGTCGGTAAAGGCGATGGCGGCCGGACCGTCCCACGGCTCCATGAGCATGGACTGGTAAGCGTCGTAGGCGCGGCGCTCCTCACTCAGGCTGTCGTTGTGATCCCACGGCTCGGGCAGCAGCATGGACGCGGCACGCGTGAGCGGGCGACCGTTCATGACCAAAAACTCAAGCACGTTGTCCAGAATCGCGGAGTCGGAGCCCTCGCGGTTGATGATGGGCATCACGCGCTCAAGATCGTGCTGCAGCACGGGACTGTACAGGTTGGGTTCGCGGGCGCGGATCCAGTTGACGTTGCCCTTGAGGGTGTTGATCTCGCCGTTGTGGATGATAAAACGGTTGGGGTGTGCACGCTCCCAGCTGGGCGTGGTGTTGGTGGAGTAGCGCGAGTGGACGAGCGCCACGGCTGTCTTGACGGCGGCGTCGTTGAGATCGATGAAGAAGCGGCGCATCTGCGTGGCGACCAGCATGCCCTTGTACACGATGGTGCGCGAGCTCATGGAGCACACGTAGAAGATCTTGTCGCGCAGGGCAAACTCGGCGTCGGCCTTCTTCTCGATGGTGCGGCGGCACACGTACAGGCGACGCTCGAAGGCGTCACCCGCCGGCGTATCGTCGGGGCGACCCAGGAAGGCCTGCAGGATGGTGGGCATGCAGGCGCGCGCCGTCTCGCCCAGGTCGTGCGGGTCGACCGGAACCTCGCGCCAAAAGAGCAGCGGCACGCCGGCCTCGGCACAGCCCTCCTCAAACACGCGGCGGGCATCCTCTACACCCTTGTCGTCCTGCGGGAAGAACAGCATGGCCACGCCATAGTCGCCCTCTGCCGGCAGAATCTGGCCGCACTTTTGAGCCTCTTTACGGAAAAAGTGATGCGGAACCTGGAACAGGATGCCAGCGCCGTCGCCGGTGTTCTTCTCGAGTCCCGTGCCGCCGCGGTGCTCCAAGTTGACCAGAATGGACAGCGCATCGTCCAGAATCTGGTGATGGCGCTCACCGTTGATATCGGCAAGCGCGCCGATGCCACATGCATCGTGGTCGAATTCGGGGCGATAAAGGCCCTGCTGCTGAGCGGAATCTGCCTGCATCGCGATCCTCCCCTAGATATTAGACAGTCAGTTGAATAGGCATACTAGGAGCATCGCCGGCCCGTTGTGTTTCCCACCCGTTTCGAAACAATCGCGTAACGCACACCGGCCATCAACGTCTTGCTATCAAACGTGTACGTCAGCCTCCAAACATGTCGAAATTTGACATCTTTGGAGGCTGACGTACACGTTTTAGTGCAGGGACAGCCGGCACATATGCATCCAACCCCTTTGAATTATTCTGGAAACGAGGGCCACGCAGACTTTTGCATGATGCGACTCGACACCGCAGACCTCAAGGGCGGCAACAAGGCGCCCAAGTTCGGCTTGTAAGCTCACCGCTTCAAACATCTCAATCTGTAACAGGAGGAACCGATTTTGGCGCCTAGATGTTACAGATTGAGATTTTCTGCGGGACGGTTTTGGTTTGTCTCGATCTGTAACACGAAGGGCCGGTTTTGGCGGCAAACTGTTACAGATCGAGACATTCCATAGGACCATTTCTTCCTGTCTCGATCTGTAACAGCTAGGCCCAATTTCCATCCCTAGTTGTTACAGATCGAGACATTTCGGCAGCTCCCCTTCACCATCCTATTCAATTACAACAATTTTGTTAGTCTTGGTTAACTTTTAAGCCTAAAACGGGTATCCTTTGCGGCGTCAAGCAAACGGCACGCACACCGTGCCAGATCAAGGAGGCCCCTATGGCGCACCAAGCAGACCAGCAGACGATGCAACTCGTCCTTATCCGTCACGGAGAGTCCGAGTGGAACAAGCTCAACCTGTTCACCGGCTGGACCGACGTAGAACTCACCGACACGGGCCGCGAAGAAGCCGCTGCAGGCGGCCGCGCCCTCAAAGAAGCCGGTTTCGACTTTGACGTCTGCTACACTTCGCGACTCAAGCGCGCGATCCACACCCTCAACATCGTGCTCGGCCAAATGGATCGCGAGTGGCTGCCCGTCATCAAATCCTGGAAGCTCAACGAGCGCCACTACGGCGCGTTGCAGGGTCTCAACAAGGCCGATGCCGCGGCGGAGCACGGCGACGAACAGGTGCTCATCTGGCGTCGCTCCTTCGATGTCTGCCCG
The DNA here is from genome assembly GCA_902464485.1 of uncultured Collinsella sp. Taxonomy (GTDB): domain Bacteria; phylum Actinomycetota; class Coriobacteriia; order Coriobacteriales; family Coriobacteriaceae; genus Collinsella. The sequence goes on from CABQJJ010000063.1 coordinate 6,447, forward strand.
CCGGCACTCGAGCCGGACGACGCGCGCGATCCCCACACCCAGGAGCAATACCGTGATGTCGCGCCCGATCAGCTGCCCTATACCGAGTGCCTCAAGGACACGATCGCCCGCGCCTGGCCTTATTTCGAAGACGAGATTCGCCCCCAGATGCTCGCCGGCAAGCGCGTACTCATCGCCGCACACGGCAACTCCCTGCGCTCACTCGTCATGAAGCTCGAGCACCTCACGCCCGAGGAGATCCTCAAGGTCAACATCCCCACCGGCGTGCCGCTCGTCTACACCTTCGATACCGATTTCAATGTCCTCGACAAGCGCTACATCGGCGATCCGGCGACCATCGCCGCCAAGATCGACGCCGTGGCCAATCAGGGCAAAGCGCACAAGTAGCCCCGACCCAAATCCGACGCGTGGCGCCGCACGACCTAGATGCGACGTCACGCCGCCCATACGCAGGAGCGCACCATGCTCAACCATCTCAAACAACACTTTGGCTCCCGACGCACCGGTGGTCACGGAGGCCTAGACATTGCGCGGCATATCGGCCCCGGGCTGCTCGTGACCGTCGGCTTTATCGACCCGGGCAACTGGGCCTCCAATATGGCCGCGGGCTCGCAGTTTGGCTACGCGCTGCTGTGGATCGTCACGCTGTCCACGATTATGCTCATCGTGCTGCAGCACAACGCGGCGCACCTGGGTATCGCCACGGGCGCCTGCCTTGCCGAGGCCACGACACGTTACCTCCCCCGCTTCGTCGGACGCACGGTGCTCGCCAGTGCCTATCTCGCGACCATCGCCACCGCCATGGCCGAGGTCCTGGGCGGCGCGATTGCCCTTCAAATGCTCTTTGGGCTGCCCGTGCGCGCGGGCTGCGTCATCGTGGCGGCAGTATCGATAGCGATGCTCATGACAAGCTCCTATAAGCGCGCCGAGCGATGGATCATCGCCTTCGTAGGCGTGGTAGGACTCTCGTTTTTGGCCGAGCTTACGCTGGTCAAGGTCGACTGGCCGCAGGCCGCCGCAAGCTGGATCACGCCCAGTATGCCCACCGGCTCGGCCGCGATCATCGTAAGTGTCCTAGGCGCGGTCGTTATGCCCCACAACCTCTTCCTGCACTCCGAGGTCATCCAATCCATGCACTTCGAAGGCCAAGGCGAGCAGGTTATCGAAGAGCGTCTGCGCTACGAGCTCTTCGATACGCTCTTTTCGATGGGCGTGGGCTGGGCAATCAACTCGGCCATGGTCATCCTTGCCGCGACGACCTTCTTTGCGCATGACATTGTCGTGGACGACCTCGCCGTCGCAGCCGCCACGCTCTCCCCCATCTTGGGCCCGGCGAGCTCGACCATCTTTGCGGTGGCACTGCTGTTTGCGGGCCTATCGAGTAGTGTGACGGCGGGCATGGCGGCGGGCACCATCACCGCGGGCATGTTCGACGAGGAATACGACATCCACGACCGGCATTCCTCGATCGGGGTGGCACTCTGCTTTGCCGGCGCAGTGGCGGCGTGCCTGGTCGTCCCGAATCCTTTTGAGGGTCTCATCTGGAGCCAGGCGCTGCTGTCGCTCCAGCTACCGATCACGGTCTTTGTGCTCATACGACTCACCGGCTCGCGCCGCGTCATGGGCAAATACGCCAACTCGCGCCCGCTCAACGCGTTGCTCGTAGGGATCGGTGCCATCGTGACGGCTCTCGACATCGTGCTGCTAACGGGGATGTGATCGGACGGGGCACCTACCCAGGCAAACATCTCAATCTGTAACATCTAGACCCGCTTTTGATGTCTAGATGTTACAGATCGAGATCATTCCGAGGGACAGCTCCGTTTGTCTCAATCTGTAACAGATAGACCCGTTTTGAGCCGCCACATGTTACAGATTGAGACAAACGGTCGGCCGGACTCACGACAGACAGAATCGGCTAACTGCAGCCGTAATCTCTTGGGGACGGAGGAAAAGGGCCCCGGACGGGATATCCGACCGGGGCCCTTGGACAGAGCTATGTGTTGCTGCAAGTCGCGTGTCTACGAGTTACTCCTCGACGAGCTCAAACTGATCGGGACCGACGCCGCAGACCGGGCACACGTAGTCCTCGGGCAGCTCGGGCGTGTCGACCTCAACCTCGTAACCGCAAACGGTGCACACGAACTTGTACGTCTTCTTTTCCTCAGCCATGATGTTCTCCTCTCGAACGTGACTGCTGGTGTACTTGCTTATTAGTATATATTCTCAATAATATTATGCAAGTAGTTTTACAGCATTTCTACCCTTGGTACGAAGACGCCTTGGGCGGCGTCTTGCCCTTCAGCACCTTGTGGTAGTAGTCATAGGTCAACGGAGTCTCGCCGCTCAGACGCTCGGCATCTTCAACCTCGCCGATAAACAGCAAATGCGTGCCCACGTCAACGGTGTCAATCAAACGGCAGCTAAACAAGGCCGCCGCGTGCTCGGGCACATAGGGCATGCCAAGGGCGGTCTCGCGCGTCTCGTACTTGGCAAACTTGTCATAGTCGCTGCTGGTGCGGAATCCAAAGTTACCGATGTAGAGCATATCGGCCGTCTGATCGACCACGGTCAGCGCAAAGGCCTTGGCAGACTTGATAACGCCAGACGTGACATTTTCCTTATTCACGGCAACCGAGATGCGCGGCGGCGTAGACGTCACCTGCACCGCCGTGTTGATGACGCAGCCGGCGCGCAGCCCATCGGCCGCCGCGCTCACCACATACAGGCCGCTCGGCATGGTAAAGAACGCAGTTTTGTCCATAACGATCACTCCCCTAACCCGGGTTGGAACCTCATGGAAGTATGTACCCACAAAAAAGGCGGCGCCCATAACGGAAGCCGCCTTTGAGACATATGTGTCAAAACAGTATAAGCAAGATGAGACGCCCGCAGTTGCGGTGAAATAGGGACTGAATAGCCCCTCAAACAGGCAAAACAGTCCGTATTCCACCGCAACTTACACAGAGCGCCTAGCGGTTGCGCTCCTTGAGCGCGCGGTCGATCTCGCGCTGGACATCGCGCTTGGCCATATCCTCGCGCTTGTCGTAAAGCTTCTTGCCGCGGCCTAGGCCCAGCAGCAGCTTTACGCGGCCGTCGGTATTAAAGTAGAGCTCCAACGGTACCAGCGCATAACCACGGTTACGAAGTTTGCCGTCGAGAAAGTCAATCTCCTTGCGGTGCAGCAGCAGACGACGACGGCGATCAGGGTCGCGGTTCCACACGCCACCATGGCTATAAGGGTGAATATGCAGACCCACGAGCCAGCACTCGCCGCCACGAATCAGTGCAAAGGTGTCGGTGATCTGGCACGCGCGCTCGCGAATCGACTTGACCTCGGTGCCGCTCAGCTCAATGCCGCATTCAAAGG
>CABQJJ010000064.1 GCA_902464485.1 uncultured Collinsella sp.
CTGCGGGCATTGCGTTTAACCTGTCCGCCGCCACGTTGGGCAACATCGTGGGCGGTGCGGTTCTGGTCGCGCTCGGCTACTGGTTTATCTACGCCAAGAAGTCCGAGGCGTAAGGTACCGTCTGTTTGACGTTGGGCCTCCCGCGGGGTGTTGCCGTGCGGGAGGCTTTTTTGGTCTGGGCTCGTTGCTGGGCTGTTGACCTGTTGTGTTTGGCTGATGAAAGGGGTAATCGAGATGGCATCTGCTGTGAAGCGTGACGGTCGCGCCGTGGTGACCACATGCGGGGGATGCTATGCCGATTGTGCCTTTGCGGCATGCGTTGAGGACGGCTGCGTGGTGGCTGAGTTGCCGGTTGCGGGGCATCCGTGCGCGGCACGTGCCCTGTGCGCCCGCGGGCGCCATCGCCTGGCAATGCCGCTTGACGAGCGCGACCGGATTTTGCATCCCATGCGCCGACGAGCTGATGGCTCGGGGTTCGATGCGATTTCGTGGGACGAGGCGTTCGCGCAGATTGCGGCGCGCCTTGGGGGGATTATTGACGAGTGCGGTCCGCGTGCGCTGGGCATGACGCTCGGCGTGCCCTCGTTCGACCGCTACTGGGCATATCGCTTTATGCATGCGCTGGGCTCGCCCAACGTGTATGGTGCCGACGGTGCCTGCGAGGTAAGCCGACTTACCGGATGGGAGCACAGCCTGGGTTACAGCCCCGCCTCCGACCTGTCGCATACCGATTGCATCATGTATCTGGGGCGTTCCATCGTCGATTCGTCGACGATGGGGGCTGTTGATGCGCTCAACGATGCCCGTCGCCGTGGGGCGAAGATTTTCGTGGTCGACCCCCGGCGCAGCGGCTCGGCTGCGCTTGCCGACCGCTGGCTGCGCGTGCGCCCGGGCTGCGACTTGGCGCTGCTGTTGGGTATTGCCCATGTCTTGATTGCCGAGGACCTGTATGACCACGAGTTCGTGGACCGCTATACCACAGGCTTTGACGAGCTGGCGCAGGCGGCCCGTGCTTGGACGCCCGAGTGGGCCGAGTCGATGTGCGACGTGCCGGCCGCAGAGATTGCCGCCACGGCGCGCGATCTCGCTGCCGCCGCGCCTGCCGCTGTGGTGGATGCTGGCTTTCATGGTGGCATCGGAATCGCGTATGCCAATAGCACCCAGACCGCGCGCGCTATCTGCTTGGTCGATGTGCTGCTGGGCTGTATCGGGCATGCGGGCGGCGCGCTCAATCCACCCACGCCGCTCGTGTTGGGCGACTTAGACCCTGCGCGTTTTGCGACGCCGTCAGTGCCGCGTGAGCCTAAGTTGGGGTCCGAGCGCTATCCACTCGTCGACCCCGAGCGCGGTCTGTGCACGACCATCGGCCAGTCGATTCTGGCCGGCGATTTGCGCGGGCTCATCGTCTATGCCAGTAACCCCGGTGCGGGCTATGGCAACGCCGGAGCGTGGTTGGGTATTTTGCAGCAGCTCGACTTGCTCGTGACGATTGATATCCGCTGGTCCGAGACAGCGCGCGCTTCTGACTTCGTGCTGCCCGATGTGACGTATCTGGAGGCCGACCGCGGTGTGGGCACAGTCGTGGGTGCCAACGATTCGCGGGTGTTCTACCGCAACGCCGTGCTGCCTGTGCAGCATGACGACACACGTCCCGGTCGGGAGATTTTTGCCGGTCTGGCGCAGGCGTGTGGGGCTGGCGAGTACTTCCAGTTTACGTCTGACGACCTGGCGGCTGCCCAGGTGGCGCCTTTTGGGATCGATCTGGACGAGCTCAAGGAGCGCGGCTGGGCCGACACGGGTGTTGCGTTGCCGTCGCGTACGGGCGAGCCGGCGATTCCCTTGGATGGCGGCAAAATTGCGCTGGCAAGTGACGTATGGGAACGAGCCGGCCTGGGTCGTGTACCCAACTGGATCGCCCCCATGGTGGAGCCGGGCCTGGGGATGTTTCGCCTCATTAGCGGCAACCGTCCCTTTGAGTCGCATACCTCGCGAAGGCTTGCAGCCCAAGGTGCCGCCGAGGCTGGGTCGGACCTGGATGCCGTGCAGATGAATGCCGATGCTGCCGCGCACATGGGCATCGCCGACGGCGAGATCGTCGAACTCGTGAGTGATATGGGCCGCGACCGCGTGCGCGTGGAGACGACGCCTTATCTGCATCCGGCGTGCATCTTTACGTCGGCCGCCCCCGGCGGGCGTTCGCTTGGCGCCGATGCCGGTGGCGCTCAAGCCTTGGGCGTGGGCCCGCTCGACCATACGCCGTTGCGTTGGGACCCGTTGACGGGTGCTGCGCTCACTCAGGAAAACGCCGTTCGCGTGGAAAAGATCGTCGCGCGCGGGGATAATGACGAGTAATTGACTCAGCTGATGTATTCGACTGATCCACGTTTCTTTTGAAAGGCCGCACATGAGCGATAGCCAGAACATTTCCGATGAGGTGCGCGCCCGCCTGCGCGCCATTCCTTCCGTCAACGAGCTGCTTGCCGAGTGGCCGGTGGTGAAGGCGGCGGGGGAGACCTGCGACGCGGTGGTCCATGCTGCCGTGACGGCCGAGCTCGACGAGGAGCGCGCCGCCATTCGCGCCGGTGCCGCCCCGCGCTCTAAGCGCGACCTGGCCTCGGCCATCGAGTGGCGTGCGCATCGCTCCGCACTGCCGAGCCTGCGCCCCGCCGTCAACGCCACGGGTGTGGTCATCCATACCAATCTGGGCCGTGCCCCGCTTGCGGAGTCGGCGGCAAAGGCCGTGGCCGAGGTTGCGCGCGGGTATAGCACGCTCGAGTACAGCGTCGACACCTGTTCGCGCGGGTCGCGCAAGGAGCACGCCGCGCAACTGATCCGCTCGCTCACCGGTGCCGAGGACGCGCTCGTGGTCAACAACAACGCCGCTGCGGTGCTGCTGGTGCTGGCAACCCATGCCGCGGGCAAAGAGGTCATAGTCAGCCGTGGCGAGCTTGTTGAGATCGGCGGCAGCTTCCGTATCCCCGACGTCATGGCGGCTTCGGGCGCCAAACTCGTCGAGGTCGGCGCCACCAACCGCACGCACCTGTCGGACTACGAGCGCGCCATCACGCCCGATACGGCCATGATCCTCAAGGTCCATCCTTCCAACTATCGCATCGAGGGCTTTCACGAGGAAGTGAGCTCAAGGGAGCTCGCCGCACTGGCCCATAAGCACGGCCTGCTGTTCTATGAAGACCAGGGTTCGGGCGCGCTGCTGCCCGATGACATCTTGGTGCGCGGCGGCGAGGAAACCACGCCGGCTTCGGTTTCGGCGGGGCTCGATGTGGTGTCGTGCTCGGGCGATAAATTGTTGGGTGCCGCACAGGCGGGCATTATCATGGGCCGTCGCGATCTGGTCCAGGCCTGCGGCGCACATCCGCTCATGCGCGCTCTGCGTCCGGGCAAGTTGGCGCTCACGGCGCTCGAGGCCACACTTCGCATCTACATGGACGGCGCCGACGTGGCCCATCGCGATATTCCGGTGCTCAGCATGCTCACGCTGCCGCTGGCCCATTTGGAACGACGTGCCCGCAAGCTGCGCGATCGTATGGTCGCCGGGCTCGATAAGGCTGGCTGCCCGTGTGCCGTGCAGGTGGAAATCGTCGAGGAATCGTCGGCCCCCGGTGGCGGCTCGCTGCCTACCGTGGAGTTGCCCACGATGTGCGTTGCCGTGCGTCTTGTTGACGAGCGCCTGTCCGTCGACGCGCTCAAACGCTCGCTCGTTCAAGACTTCGATACGCCGGTCGTCACGCGCGCCTCGCACGACCGCATTCTGTTTGATGTGCGCACGCTCGTGGGCGACCGCGATATCGAGACGGCGGCATCGACGCTCGTCGCGTGCGTTGAGAAGGCGATTGCTCGATGAGTGAGGTTCAAGCACTGGTGGAGTGTCCCGTTATCGTAGGTACGGCGGGACATGTTGACCACGGTAAGTCGGCGCTCATCGAGGCGCTGACGGGTAAAAACCCCGACCGCCTGGAAGTTGAACGTCGTCGCGGCATGACCGTTGAGCTTGGCTTTGGTGAGCTGGCGCTGCCGAGTGGCAAGATCGTTGGCCTGGTCGACGTGCCGGGCCATGCGCATTACTTGCGTGCCATGGTGCAGGGCGCCACGGGTATCGACGTGGCCGTGCTGGTGGTTTCGGCCGTCGAGGGCGTGATGCCGCAGACCCGCGAGCACGTGCATGTGCTGGAGCTGCTGGGCGTCACACACATGGTGGTCGCGCTGACGATGTGCGACCTGGCCGACGCCGAGATGACTGAGCTTGCCGAGCTCGATGTCGATGATTTTTTGTCGGACACCGTGTTTGCGGGCGTGCCGATCGTGCCCGTGTCGTCCAAGACCGGTGCGGGAATCGATGACCTGCTGGCTGCGCTCGACGAGCAGGTTGCCGCTTGCTGGGGTGCCTGCCGTGCCCGTGCCGAGCTCACCGATGCCGCACCGCGTCTGCCCATCGACCGCTGCTTTACGATCAAGGGCGCCGGTACCGTGGTGACGGGAACGTTGCACGATGCGCCGGTTGCGGTGGGCGATGAGCTCGTCGCGCTGCCGTCGCGTACGGTCTGTCGCGTGCGCGGGATTCAAGTGCATGGCGATACGCCGCGGGCATTGCCCGGTCAGCGTGTGGCGCTCAACTTGGTGGGCGATGCCGTCGCCGCGCTCGATCGCGGAGAGATGCTCGGCGTGCAGGGTCGCTTTGGCCAGACGATGCGCTTTATGATGGTGTTCACTTACCTGGGCCGCGAGGGTGCCAAGCCGCGCGTGCTCGAGTCGGGCGCGCGCGTGCATGTGATGGCGGGTACGGCCGAGGTTGTCGGTCGCATCATGTTCATGGAGGGCGAGGCCCCCATGGCGGTGGGCGAGACCCGTATTGTTCAGGTGCGCTTGGAAAACTCGCTGCCGCTACGTGCCGGGGATCATGCCGTGGTGCTGTCCTATTCGCCCGTGATGCTTATTGGCGGCGGGCGCGTGCTGCTTTCGCGCTGCCGTCGCTCGCGCGAGCTTGCTGATGGGGAGCGTGCACTGTATGCGGCGCTCGAGTCCGGTGATATCGCGGGCGGTGTGGGCGCTTGGCTGGCGCTGCAGGCGCTGCCGGTTACGGCGGTTGATGTTGCCGAGGCGCTGGATCTTGGCGTCGGCGAGGTCGATGCCGTACTGCGCGGGTTGGTGGCGCAGGGCTCCGTTCGCAAACTTGCCGCGGGTGATTCGGACCTCTTGGCGGACGCCGTGGTGCTCGACGCCGCGATGGATGCACTGGCAGCGACCTTGTCGACCATGCATGCCGCGGCTCCCAAGGAGACGGGCTTTACGCCCGGCGCCGTTGCCCATGCTGCGTGGCCTTCCGCTGATGAATGCGTTTCCGCGGCTCTGATTGCCGAGGGCTGCTCGCGTGGCGTGTGCGCCGCCGAGGGTGCCGAGGTGTTCGACCCGCATTCGGCCGCCGCTGCGGCGCGCGTGGTGCACGAGGCTTGCGAGCGCATCGTTTCCTTGCTGGACGAAGCTGGCCTCGATGCGCCGACGTTGCCAGAGGTAGGCGAGCAACTGCAGCTCGATCGCGACACCATGACGCGAGCTCTGCGCGAGCTTTCGCTTAACCGTTCCATCGTGAAGATCGAGCGCGACGTTGCCCTGTCTGCCATCTCGGAAGCCCATGCGCGCGAGCTTGTTGCCGTTGCCATTGAGGCGGCCGGTGGCGCTGCCACCACGAGTGTGTTGCGCGAGGCCCTGGGTGTGTCGCGCAAGCGTGCCATCAGCATCTTGGAGCACCTGGATGCCGTGCGCTTCACGGTGCTCGACAAGGAGGCCGGCGGCCTGCGCTCCCTGCGCTAGATTGGCTGCTCGGTTTGGTAAAATACCGCCGCACTTGGGAACGGATGGGCTCCGGTGGGCTCCGCGGTCCTCAAAACCGTTGCGAGGCGTGCAAAACGTCTTGGATGTGTTCGATTCACATACGTTCCCGCCATACGCTACCAGCGCTTTTGTGCTCGCGGTCTTGCTGCGTGCCGCAAAGGCGCTGTTTTGTTTTTGCACGAGCTTTTCGAAGCGCCGTTATTTCGGCGGCTGTATTTAGCTTCGTGCACCGGGTTTCGAGCATGCCGATGGAGGTGTTTTGTCGTATGACTACCGTAAGACGGGCCGATCTTTCTTGCGTCGTCCAGGCGGGCGGGTTGTCGTCGCGCATGGGCTGCGATAAGGCGCGCATGGCGTTTTGCGGCGAGCCGCTCATCGAGCGCGTGCTGGGTCGGCTGGCGCCAGTTGCCGGCGAGTTAGTCGTGACGACTTCGCGTCCTAGCGAGCTTGCCTATCTTGAGGAGCACGCGTTTGGCGGCCTGGTGCCGCGTGTGGTGGCGGACCTTAAAGGGCCGGCGGGCGCCATGCGCGGCATCGCGAGCTCGCTGGCTGCGGCCCGATTGTCGCTCGTGGCGATCGTCGCCTGCGATATGCCGTTTGTCTCGCCGGAACTCATCGGCGCGCTTGCCGATTGTGTTGAGGCCGAGGCGCTCGACGTGTGCGTGCCGCACGAGGAGCGGGGGATTGAGCCGCTTTGCGCCGTCTGGCGTCGTGACGCGTGTGCGCCGGTTGCCCAAGAGCTGCTCGCCTGCGACCGCCAGCGCATTCGCTGCCTGATCAATCGCGTCCAGGCTGGTTATATGGATGAGCCGCAGATCGTTAAGGCCGCGGGCTCGACGCCCTGCTTCGAAAACGTCAATACGCCCGAGGAGTTTGCGGCGGCCGAGTTACTCGCCTAGACGATTGGAGTTGCCATGTCTCATGATATTTGCCCCGATACCGGGGAACCTTGCACTTGCGATGGGTCCGAGCCTTGCACCTGCGGCTGTGGCGGCTGTGGACATACGGCCGAGGAAGAGGCAGCGGCGGCTGCGTATCGCGAGTCGCACCGCGAGGCCTCGTTCGGCGATGTCTCTGATCACGAACGCAAGATCATCGTTTCGTTCGATAGCACCTTCGATGTGATGGAATGCGAGCAGCTGTGCCTTGCCGCCGGTGTGCCCGGGCGCATCATGCCGCTGCCGGGCTCCATTACCGCCGGCTGCGGGCTGTGCTGGGTCATGCCGTTCTCGGGCGATGCGCTCGCCGCCTTCCGTGCTGCCACCGAAGGCCGCATAACCCCCGCCGACTACCACCAGCTCGTCCTCTAACCACCAAAACCACCACAAAGGTGCCTGTCCTCAATGTGGTGGTTTGGAACACGTGGACGAAACAGGTTTGAAACACGGGTTTTGCGCGTCAGGCACTCAAAAACGCTTCTACCTGCATCGTAATCAAAACGAAACATCTGCTCGTCGGCTTATGCGAAACTTTCCCGCAACAGTGCGATATTATCCATACTCGATAAAGCTCGGGGCGCATGGGGCGCCTCGAACGATACTTTTCTTTTCCATCAATTGGAGGAAGCATGAGCTACACGCAGAAAGTTCTCGACGAGCTCAAGGCCCGCTATCCCGAGCAGCCTGAGTTCATCCAGGCCGCGACCGAGATCCTCGGCACCATCCAGCCGGCGCTCGACGCCCACCCCGAGTACGAGGAGGCCGCCCTACTGGAGCGCCTCGTCGAGCCCGAGCGCATCGTCATGTTCCGTGTTCCCTGGGTCGACGACCAGGGCAAGGTTCAGGTCAACCGCGGCTACCGCGTCGAGTTCAACTCTGCCATTGGACCCTACAAGGGCGGCCTGCGCTTTAACCCGACGGTCACCCTGGGCATGCTCAAATTCCTGGGCCTGGAGCAGATCCTCAAGAACAGCCTGACCACCCTTCCCATGGGCGGCGGCAAGGGCGGCTCCGATTTTGACCCCAAGGGCAAGTCCAACAACGAGATCATGCACTTCTGCCAGTCCTTCATGACCGAGCTCTATCGCCACATTGGCCCCAACACCGACGTTCCCGCCGGTGACCTGGGCGTTGGCGGCCGCGAGGTTGCCTACCTGTTCGGTCAGTACAAGCGCCTGACCAACGAGTGGACCGGCGTCCTCACCGGCAAGGGCCTCTCCTTTGGCGGCTCGCTCGCCCGTACCGAGGCCACCGGCTACGGTTTGGTCTACTTTGTGGACGAGTACCTCAAGAGCCGCGGCGACTCCTTCGAGGGCAAGAACGTCGTCGTTCACGGCTCCGGTAACGTCGCTATCTACGCGGTCCAGAAGGTCTCCCAGCTCGGCGGCAAGGTGCTGGCCTGCTCCGACACCCACGGCTGGGTCGAGGATCCCGACGGCATCGACTACACCGTGCTCGAGCATGTCTACAACAAGAAGCGCTCCGGCCACGACAAGGGCGTCACGCTCGCTATGTACGTCGACGAGAAGCCCAATGCCGTGTGGCACGAGGGCGACGGCCGCGGCGTGTGGCAGCTTCCCTGCGACATCGCGCTGCCCTGCGCTCGCGAGAACACGCTGCTGCTCGAGGATGCCCAGGCGCTCGTCGCCAACGGCTGCAAGGTGGTCGGCGAGGGCGCGAACATGCCCACGACCATCGAGGCCACGACCTACTTCCAGGAGAACGGCGTCGCCTTTATGCCCGGTAAGGCTGCCAACGCCGGCGGCGTGCTCGTGTCCGGCCTGGAGATGAGCCAGAACGCCGAGCACCTGTCCTGGACCTTCGAGGAGGTCGACGGCAAGCTCGAGCAGCTCATGCGCGGCATGTTCCACAACGTGGACGACACCGCCAAGGAGTACGGCGAGGAGGGCAACTTCGTCATGGGTGCCAACATCGCCGGCTTCCTGAAGGTCGCCGACGCCATGCTCGCCCAGGGCGTCTGCTAAATCTTCGCTCGATATAGCATCGCAGAAGGCTCCCAGTCATCTTGGCTGGGAGCCTTTTTTGATCCACATGCGACGGAGGAAAACGGTTCATTTTGTCCCGACATGAGCTGTGCCCCCTCGTTTGGTACACTTAAAGGTACTGGACAAGTGAAGAGATGGGGGAGAACGTGCTCAAGTTCGGTACCTACGTCCGTGTTGGAAACGCGGCCGAAGCCTATGAGCTCTTGCAGAAGAACCGCAACAACAAGATTGTGGGCGGCGGCATCTGGATGCGCCTGGGTTCGCGTCGTGTGGCGACGGCGATTGACCTTTCGGCCTGCGGACTCGATCAGATCGAGGAGACCGAGACCGAGTTTCGCATCGGTGCCATGTGCACCCTGCGCCAGCTCGAGCGTCATGCCGGGCTCAACGCGCTTGTCAATAATGTCTTCGAGTTCGCCGTCCACGACATCGTGGGCGTGCAGCTGCGCAACACCGCCACGGTGGGCGGCAGCATCTACGGCCGCTTTGGCTTCTCGGACGTTCTCTCCGCCTTCCTCGCGCTCGATTCGTATGTTGAGCTGACGGGTGCCGGCCGCGTGCCGCTCGCGGAGTTCGTGGATATGGGCTATGTGCGCGACGTGATCGAGCACGTCGTGGTCGTCAAGCACGAGTACCGCGCGAGCTACGAGGCCGTGCGCAAGGCCGCGACCGACTTCCCCTCGCTCAACGTCACCGCCGCTTGGTGGGACGGCTCCTGGCATGTCACCGTGGGCGCCCGCCCGCTGCGTGCAACCCTGCTGCAGGGCGAGGCGTGCGGCCTTACCAACGAGCAGCCTTCCGAGGACGAGCTTCGCGCCCTTGCCGCATCCGTGCGTGCCCTGAGCTACGGCACCAACCTGTGGGGCTCGGCTGACTACCGCCGCCGCATCTCGGCCCCGCTGGCGATTCAGGCTGTGCGCCGCGCCGCCGGCATCGAGCTTTCGGCCGCGCTTGCCCACGAGCTCGAGGGCGTGCAGATTCCTAAGTTTGCCACGGACGAGTATT
>CABQJJ010000065.1 GCA_902464485.1 uncultured Collinsella sp.
GAATCTTGAGCGTAGAACCCTTAACCTCGGCCAGATTTTGGGTTGCCGCATCGAAGGCAACGGTCCCCGTTGCCACACGCCCGCTTTCAATTACGCGCACCGGCCCGCCGGAGACGTGTTTGATCTCGACCGTGCCCGACGTCACGTCCAAGTCAAGCGATGTGAACGCGTCGGCATCAAACGTTTCGCTCGAAAGCTGTTGAGGCCGAGCGGAATAGTTACCGCTACCCAAAAGATCGTCCTCGTCAACCGCATCGTCCATACCAGACAAGCCGGATACAACATCGTCGAGATTCCACGGACCATCAAAATGAATCAATATCCGCGAAATGCCACAGACAAGCCCGATGATGAGCACAAACGCTCCGATGCCGACGCCCAGGCGCAGCTTGGATTCATGCGAAAGCTTCATCATTCGTCACCCTCTTTGGCACATGGCTCAGCGGTGGCCGCGGTAGCCACGTCAGCATCAGGTTCCGCAGAAGTATCCTTCCCCTGGGCCTTGACCGCCACCGACGCCGAACCAACCTGAATATCCCCGCGCGCCCAATCGCCATCGAGCGCACGCGCCACCCAGTGATAGATGGGAATCGTGAAGAAAATCAGCGCGGCAAAGGGGCCGGCGCCAAACAGGAACATCAGCAAAAAGAACAGCAGCCAGCACACAGCCCAGTACGGAAACGACTGGAACGGGCCCTTCACCGGAGTCGAGCCAACCGCGGTGCCACTCGTCGCCTGCGCCGTAGCGGCATTGGCGGCCTGCGCACTCCAGCTCGCCGCCTGCGCCGCCTTGGCCGCGGCATCACTCGCCTGCGTAGCTGCCTCCGTGGCGCGCGCCGCCGCCTCGTGGGTGCGGGCACGTTCCGCCGCCTCCGCCTCGCGCTGACGGGCGCGGTCCTCGTTCTCAAACTCAATATCGTCCTCAATCTCGTCGCTCGGATTGAGCAACTCGTCCAGGCTCACGCCATAGAGCTTGGCGAGCGAGATCAGGTTCTCGGTATCGGGCGAGCTCTCCGCGCGCTCCCATTTACTGACCGCCTGGCGCGACAGCCCCAGTTTTCGCGCCAGCCCTTCTTGGCTAAAACCCTTGCTGCGACGAAGGTCGGCGAGCCGCTGCGCAGTTTCTACATTCATGGTTCCTCCTATGTGATGCCAGCCGTGCCGCCGGACCGTTTTTGTTCTTAAGGCGCCTTGCACAGTTAAAAATCTATCCGCCACCGCCAAAAGCATGCCACCTATTCTAGTGAGATTTTTGACAACCGGCGGTTGCGGGTGCATATGAGCTGCGGAAATGTGTCCAAACAAAGCAATGACCCGTAGCTTGGTTGTCCCCGTTGCAGCGTTAACGGTAGTATGGTCGTACTGTTTATTCCGCATCGCCAACGGAGGGGGTTCCGCGCCGTGAACCGCGATTTCGCCTCATCGCTCATCCAGCTCAACAATACGTTCTATCGCGAGCACTCCGCCTCCTTTTCCGATACGCGCCAGGCCCCGTGGCCCGGCTGGGTGCGCACCATGGACATCGCGCTCGGACAGCTCGACGTCGCCACGATCGAGCATCCCGTCCGCGTCTTCGATCTTGCCTGCGGCAATATGCGATTCGAGAACTTTGCCGCCGGCGGCGCACTTGCCGCCAAGGGCGTCGACGGCGCAAACCCCTCGGCAGATGCCAGCTGCCCCTTCGAGTTCTATGGCGTCGACTCGTGCCAAGACCTGGCCATCGATGCACATGGCCACGCGCTGCGCATCCCCAACCTGCACTTCCAGGAACTCGACGTGCTCGATGCCCTCATGAGGCTCAACCCCGCCGAGACACCCGACGTGCTTTTCGACGCCCCGCTCGCCGACATCTCGGTCTGCTTTGGCTTTATGCACCACGTGCCGTCGTGCGAGTACCGCGTACGCGTGCTCGACGCCCTGGTGCGCCAGACGCGCCCGGGCGGCATCATCGCCATCAGCTTTTGGGAGTTTATGAACGACGAGCGCATGGCGCGCAAGGCTGTTCGTGCCGAAGCCCGCGCCGAGCTCACCCCGCCGTTTGAGGGTTACGATTCCGCGCAGTTTGAAGCCGGCGACCACCTCATTGGTTGGCAAAACGACCGCCACGCCTACCGCTATTGCCATCACTTTGACGATCAGCAGATCACCGACCTGGTGCGCGGCGTGCGTACGTTCTACAAGAGTGGCGAGGTCCCCGTGCGCGAGCTTGAGCGCTTCCATGCCGACGGTCGAAGCGGCGAGCTCAACCGCTATGTGATTCTCAAGCGTCTGTAGGCGTCAGCGACTCGTCGCTGAGCCGCACCGAAATTTTCGGGCAAATCGCCCCCTTCTAACCCATCGCCGGAACGTGCAGCCATGCGTTCCATACTTATGACCAAGGAGCCTCATGGGAGCCGTCCACGTTCGCACGCCAAAGAACTTTGTGCTCGAAGAGCGCCTGGAGCGCTACGCCGATGCGATCGAGACGAGCCCCGAGGCCTATGCCGGAGATTGGCGCAAGGCTTGCGCGCCAGTTGGCAGCAAGCCCTTCGAACACCTTCACCTGGATCTTGGCTGCGGCAAGGGAACGTACCTTGTAGAACGCGCGGCCCACGAGCCAAACACCCTCTTTATCGGTATGGACCAGGAGCCCATCTGCATCGCCTATGCCGCCCAGAAGATCTGCGAGCAGGAGCTGCCCAATGCGCTCGTGCTGCCCCGAGGCGCCGCATCGCTGCCGCGGCTGTTTGCCTCAGGCGAGCTCGATGCCATCACCATCAACTTTCCCACGCCGCAACCCAAGGCCAAGTACGCCAAAAAACGACTCGTCCATGTCGACCATCTGATGCTCTACCGCCCGCTCTTTGCAGCCGGCGCTACCGTCACGCTGCGAACCGACAGCAAGCCACTGCGCGACTACGCCCTGGGGCAGTTTGCCGCGGCAGGCTACGACACACTTTGGGTAAGCGACGACGTTCGCCGCGACCATCCCGAGCATCCCGAGACCGAATACGAGCGCCGCACGCGCGAGATGGGTGCCGCCGTCTATGGCATTTGCGCCACTCCCGACACGCTGCCCAGCGATGAACAGCTCCAAGCGGGCCGCGTGCAGGAGCAAAGTCTTGCCTGCTACCTGCCCGATAACCTCGATGAGCTCACCTATGTACCTCTGGGCATGGAAGAGGCCGTCGAGAACTTTAAAAACCGCGCCCGCAAGGGCAAGAAGCGCTTACCGCAGGAGTCCCAGGGGCCTCTGATGGTCGCAGCTTCGGCAAACAAGCGCAAATAGGCGCCAGCAAACGTCCCTCAAATCTAAGTGAGTAGACTTTTTTGCAATAGCCAAGCACAGCCCGCATAACCAATACTAAAACCGCAGGTAGAGCCCTTGCGCAAAAGCCATGTGCTCGCGATATTGCAAAAAGTCTACTCACTTAGCTGGCAACTGCACCAAACGGCTGGGCAGAACGCCCATTTCCTGCATTTTCTTGCCTGCGAACGCATCGATGCGACGCTACGCCATAATAGTTGGCGGACAATCGCGAGAGAAAGCAAACACATGGCACAGACCAAGACAGATACCGCCGCCGGCACCGTCTCCGGCGCCGGGGCCGCCAGCTCATTCTCGGGCGGCACGGGAACCGAAGCTGAGTTCGGCTCGCTCGGTGCGCTCTCCCCCACCTGGTGGGAGCCCGAGGACGGCAGCGAGCCCGAACCATGGCTCACGCCTGATCAGGCCTTCGAACGCTTCTTTGAATGGACGAGCGACCGTGGCATTGAACTGTGGGATCACCAAGAAGAGGCCCTCATGGACCTGGCTGCCGGCGATCACGTCATTTTGGGCACACCGACCGGATCGGGTAAATCGCTCGTCGCGCTGGGCATGCTCTTTATGGGCATGGCGCAGGGCAAGCGCTGCTATTACACGGCCCCCATCAAGGCCCTGGTCAGCGAAAAGTTCTTCGACCTGGTGCAGGTACTCGGCCGCGATAACGTCGGCATGATTACCGGCGATACGCATATCAACACCAAGGCGCCCGTCATCTGCTGCACGGCCGAAATCCTTGCCAACGATGCGCTGCGCGAGGGCGAGGGCGCCGATGTGGGCTGCGTGGCCATGGACGAGTTCCACTACTTTACCGACCCCGACCGCGGCTGGGCCTGGCAGGTGCCGCTGCTCACCCTGCCCCACACGCAGTTTATGCTCATGAGCGCCACGCTCGGCGATGTCACCGCCATCGCCGCCTCGCTCGAGGAGCACACCGGCGCTGCTTGCGACCTGGTTGTCGACGCCCCGCGTCCTGTTCCGCTGAGCTACGACTATGTGACAACCTCCCTCGAGGGCACGGTCGAGCTCGCCATGCGCCGCGGCGAGGCCCCGCTCTACATCGTGCACTTTAGCCAGGATGCCGCCCTTGCGACAGCACAGTCGCTCGCCAATTTTGGCATCGCCAGCAAGGAGCAACGCGAGGCCATTAAGGAAGCGGCAAAGGGAACGAGCTTCTCGACGGCCTTTGGCAAGATTCTCAAGCGCCTGCTTGGATGCGGCGTCGGCGTGCACCATGCTGGCATGTTGCCGCGCTATCGTCTGCTGGTCGAGCGTTTGGCGCAGCAGGGCCTACTGCCCGTCATTTGCGGCACCGACACACTCGGCGTCGGCATCAACGTGCCCATCCACACCGTGGTGCTCACCGCGCTTACCAAGTTCGATGGCTACAAGATGCGTCGCCTGCGCGCCCGCGAGTTCCATCAGATTGCCGGTCGCGCCGGTCGCTCAGGCTTCGATACCGAGGGCATGGTCATCGCCGAGGCGCCGGAGCACGAGATCGAGAATGCCAAGCTTATGGCCAAGGCGGGCGACGACCCCAAGAAGCTCCGCAAGATTAAAAAGAAGAAGGCCCCCGAGGGCTTTGTCACCTGGAACAAGCAGACCTTTGAGCGCCTGATCGAGACGCAGCCCGAAACGCTCAAGCCGCGCCTGCGCATCACACACTCCATGGTGATTAGCGTGGTCGAGCAGGGCGGCGATGCCCGCGCCCGCGTACACGATCTCATCGAGACGAGCCTGCAGACTCCCGAGGAAAAGGCTAAGCTCGAAGTTCGCGCCGACGAAATCTTCGCCACGCTCATCGACTCCGGCGTCGTCGTGCGCACCGAGGTGCCGCCCGTGCCCGACGCCCCGACTGACGCCGCGCCGGACATCGACTATGCACTGACGGTCGATCTGCCCGAGGACTTTGCACTCGATCAGCCGCTCTCGCCGTTCTTGCTTGCCGCATTGGAGCTGCTCGATCCCGAGAGCGAGACCTATACCATGGACCTGATCTCGATGGTCGAGGCAACGCTCGAGGATCCCAAGCAGGTATTGCGCGCACAGGAGCGCGCCGCGCGCGACCGAGCGATGGCCGAGATGAAAGCCGACGGCATCGAATATGAGGAGCGCTTGGAGCGCATTCAGGACGTCACGTACGAAAAGCCGCTCGAGGATTTGCTCGACGCCGCTTTTGACAAGTACTGCCAGGAAGTACCCTGGGCAAACGACTACCAGCTCTCTCCCAAGAGCGTCCTGCGCGATATGCTGGAAAGCGCGAGCGATTTTAAGGGCTACATTCAAAAGCTCGGCATCGCCCGCTCCGAAGGCATTTTGCTGCGCTACCTGGCAGAGGCCTACCGTTCGCTCGATCGCACCGTGCCCATCGAGAAGCGCGACGAGCGCCTGCGCGACATCATCTCG
This sequence comes from uncultured Collinsella sp., assembly GCA_902464485.1. GTDB lineage: Bacteria > Actinomycetota > Coriobacteriia > Coriobacteriales > Coriobacteriaceae > Collinsella. The sequence goes on from CABQJJ010000065.1 coordinate 5,711, forward strand.
TGGCTGGGCTTTGTGGTGCGCTCGGTGGACTCGAGCCTGGTGGACGAATGGGAGAACGCCGGCAACCCGGCAGCCCTCGACGCCGCGCCGCCGCAGGGCATCGACGAGGTCGTTGCGGACCGTCGCGGCTGCACGCTGTTGGTGCGCAACGCGCTCTTCCGCCGCGTGACTCTTGCCGCCCGCGAGCATGTGCGCGACCTGGGCGAACTCGACGACGACTGGGGCATGAGCGAGATCCGCTGGCAAAAGGCTCTCGATGCCTACCACGAACAACACGAGGAGATCCTCACCGACGGAGATGCCCGCAGCGCCGCGATGTTTTCCATCGACGAGTCCGACGAGAAGACCGCGCACGTATGGCACGTGCACCAGATCTTTGCCGACGAGGATGGCGACCACGACTTTGGCATCATGGGCGATGTCGATCTGGACGCCACGCAGGACGGCGGCGAGGTCATCTTCAAAAACTACCGTGTCGGCTTTATCGAGGACCTGCTCGAGAACTAGCCGAACAGAATGGGACGAAACGAAGCGGGGTCGCTGGCAACATCGCCAGCGGCCCCGCTTTTGCACTATCCGCTATGCCTTACTCGGCATCTTCGACCTCATACGAATCCGCCTCGGCTGGCGCATCGCTTGTCTCCGGCGCAGCCTCGCGCGCCTCGTCAAACGCCGCCTTCATGGTCTTGTTGCCCCACGTGAGCTTGCGAATGGTAAGCTCATCGGCCTTGTTGTGGGCCAGGCGCAGATTCTCGGTGCTGCGGCGCAAATCGTCCTTGGTCTTCTCGAGCTGCTTGATGGCGGCATCGATTTCCTTGATCGCCGACTCGAATTGCTTACTCGCCAGGTTGTAGTTGCGCGAGAAGCCGTCCTTGAACTTTTCCATCTTGGCTTCGAAGTTCGTGACATCGATATTCTGCTGTTTGTACTCCGCTAGCTCCTGTTTATAGCGCAGCGAACCCATGGCGGCATTGCGCAGCAGCGTAATCATGGGAATGAAAAACTGCGGGCGGATCACATACATCTTCTCGTAGCGATAGCTCACGTCCACGATTCCCGCGTTATAAAGCTCGCTCTCGGGCTCGAGCAGCGTGCAGAGCACCGCGTACTCACAGCCTTTCTGGCGACGATCGTGGTCGAGTTTCTTAAAGAAGTCCTCGTTTTTATGTTTGGTCGCGGTCTCGTCGTTCTCGTTTTTCATCTCGAACATAATCGAAATGACCTCGTTGCCGCTCGCGTCGCACTCGCGGAAGATAAAGTCGCCCTTAGTGCCCTCGGACGCATCGTTATCCTTCTCGAAGTACGCGTTAGGAAATGCCGTCATGCGCAGACGGTTAAACTCGGTCTCGCAGTGCTGCTCGAGCGACTCGCCCACCATCTTGGTGGACAGACGAATCTTCATTTCCTTAAGGCGCTCAATCTCTTCGTCCTTGTAGCGGATCAACTCGTCGCTCACGCGCTTGGCCTGCGCAAGCTCAAGCTCGTGGGCTGCCTTGGCCTGTTCCTCACGCGAATCGCGCACCGCCAGCTCACTCGTCAGCTTGGCACGCGCCTCATCGCGCTCTCGCTCCGCCGCGGCAACCGCCTCTGACAGGTTCATTTTGGCCGTCAGCTCCTGTTCGCGCAGCTGCGCACGCAGACCCTCGGCCTCTTGCTCGGACTGAGCCTTTGCAGCGGAAAACTTCTCTTGTACCTTCGCGCGATAGTCAGTAAGCGTACGCTCGGCCTCGCTGCGAGCGGCATCGAGCTCGCGCTGCGACTCGGCAGCAGCAGCGGCAAGCGCCATCTCCTGAGCCTTGTCTGCCGCGGCAAGCTTGGCCTGCAGCTCGGCAATCTGGGCATCACGCGCGGCTACATCGTTTTGAGCAGCGTTGCGCGCCGCCGACTCGGCAAGCTTGGCTTCATCATCCTTGCGTCCCAGCTGCGCACGCAAATTGTCGATCTCACGCTGGAGCTCGGCGTTCTCCTTTTGAGCATCGGCGCGAGCCTCAACCGCCGCACGCCGGCTTGCACTCTCGCGCTCTGCGGCAGCACCCTCAAGCTTGGCGCGCAGCTCGGCAAGCTCGGCATCGCGCTTGGCAACCTCTTGTGCCAGCTGTTGAGCCGCAGCGTTCTTCTGCTCGACAAGCTGAGCGTTACGCTGAGACTCTGCCTCCTGCAAAGCAGACGCCGAACGCGAACGCTCAAGCTCCAGCGCCTGCTCGCCTTCGCGTCGAGCAGCCGCTACGCGGTCATTCAGGTCGCGCGAGAACTCCGCATCGCGCACCTGCTTGACGATATCCGCATAGCCGGATGCATCGACCTTAAATACTTCGCCGCAATGCGGGCACTTGATCTCGTTCATAGTAGCTCCTTGCTGGACGCACATTTCAACTGCCTACACTCTACCGCGGCACGCGGACAAAAAAGACGCCGCCGCCATAATGGCAACGGCGCCAGGACCACCACAAAGGTGCCTGTCCCCTTTGCAGTGGTTTGAGTGACGGTTTGAGAATTACAGTCCAAAGAAGTCAAGGATTTGATCACGGCTTACGGGCTTGTACTCGTTGGCATCGAGGCCGACATCGTAGCGAAAGATAGGACGTTCGCGGTCGCGGTTGCGCGCGTTGGTGCGGTCTCCCCTGCTGTGGATATGTCCGTGCAGCATGATGGCGCCACGCGCCTTGCCATTCCAGCTGAGCATGGGGTAATGGCTCATCACCAGACGATGCCCCTTGGCATAGCCGGGAGCAATCTCCAGATAGTCGCGCACGTCATCCCATATTTGCGGCGCGTCCAGATCTTCCCAGTCGCCGTCATGGTTGCCACGGATGAGCATTACGTTCTGGCATGCAATACGTTCACGTAAGTACACCGCCTCCGCCATGGGCAAGCGATACGTAAAGTCTCCCAGGATATAGAGGCGGTCGTCCGCAGCCACACACTCGTTGATGGCATCGATGACCTTGCGATTCATCTCCTCGACCGAGCCAAACGGCCGATCCATGTCGTGCAAGATATTCGTATCGCCCAGGTGCAGGTCGGCGGTAAACCACATCATCGTCTATGCCCTCATTTCGCAACGTGTTCAACTCGTGCTAAGTATACAGACGCAGCGATGTGGCGGTTATCCAAAGAGCCCACCGAACAGACCTCGGCGGCGCTTGTCTTGCTTTTTCGAAGCGTCATCCTGAGTTTTCTTGTCCCGCCGCTTCTTACGGTCCCGCTCCAGCTCATCGTCATCGAGCAACAGGTCCCACTCAAACGGATCATCCGTCAGATCGAACAGGTCATCGTCGTTAAACATGGCAGCCTCCCTTACCGATTAGCGGGCATCCACCACATAGAGGCCAACGCGCACCTGGTGCCACGGGCTACGCTCGGGGGCAACCTGCTGCACGCGTGCCTCAAATACATCCCCGTGTCCGTAATACATCATCAAGGACAGCGGGCCGACCTCGTTTCCCGGAACATAGCCAAGCTTGGTCTTGCCATAGTAGATCGCAACTGCCTCGGGGTCATGAGGGTTATCGTGCTCGGCACACAGCGTCAGCTTATCACCCGCTTGAAGATCGCCCAGGACCAAGGCGCCATCGGCATACTGAAATCCTGCGATATGAAACGACAAAAGAACACGCGAAGGCTCGTACATAGCAGCTCCTCTAACGGCCGGATAAACCGGCGCTTAACCTTACTGAGAAGTTTACGAGCCCGTGCGGACAACATTTCACCCACTCGTACCTTTCAATCGCTTGCCGCAACGCTTGCGAGACAGAGCACTTGCAGATAAGATAGGGGTACGGATGGCATCCGTTGCAGCGGGTCTTGCCAACTCCGATACACGTTTTCATCGTGAGAAGTGGCCGTCTTCGCTTACGCGGGGGCGGC
>CABQJJ010000066.1 GCA_902464485.1 uncultured Collinsella sp.
AGTGGACCGACAGCCAGGCTCCGCACTTCAAGGAGCTTTGGAGCAAGCTCGAGATTTCCAACGACGACTTCATCCGCACCACCGAGCCGCGCCAGCATCATGCCGTGCAGTACCTGTGGGAGCGCATGAAGGAGTCCGGCTATCTGTATAAGGGCAGCTACGACGGCTGGTATTGCGTGCCCGACGAGACCTACTTCACCGATACGCAGGTCCAGAAGGGCGACGAAGAGTACGGCAGCGTCGGCCAGCACCTGTGCCCCGACTGCCACCGTCCGCTTGAGCGCGTGCAGGAGGAGTCCTACTTCTTTAAGCTTTCCGCTTTCCAGGACAAACTGCTCAAGCTCTATGACGAGCACCCCGACTTTGTCGAGCCTGCGTTCCGCATGAACGAGGTGCGTAGTTTTGTCGAGGGCGGCCTTAACGACCTTTCCGTGAGCCGCACGAGCTTTGACTGGGGCATTCAGGTCCCGTTTGACGAGGGCCACGTGACCTACGTGTGGTTCGATGCGCTGCTCAACTATATGACGGCCGTCGGCTACGGTGTCGACACCGACGAGGCGCGTGCCGAGCTGGCCTATCGCTGGCCCGCGCAGTTCCACATCGTGGGTAAGGACATCATCCGCTTCCACTGCGTCATTTGGCCCGCCATGCTCATGGCCATCGGCGAGGCCCTGCCCGAGCACGTCTTTGCCCACGGCTTCCTGACCGTGCGCAATGCCGAGACCGGCAAGGCCGAGAAGATGTCCAAGAGCCGCGGCAACGCTATCGCTCCGCAGGACGTTATCGACATGCTGGGCGTCGAGGGCTATCGCTACTACTTTATGACCGACGTCGTCCCCGGCACCGACGGCGCCATCAGCTTCGATCGCATGGAGCAGGTCTACAACGCCGACCTGGCCAACAGCTGGGGCAACCTCATCTCGCGTTCGCTCAACATGAGCGGCAAGTACTTTGACGGCTGCGCTCCGGCTAAGCCGGCGTCTGCCGATGCGTTCGACAACCCACTGGCAAAGATTGCTGACGGCCTGGTTGAGCGCTACATGGCCAAGATGGACGCGCTCGATTACGGTGGAGCCAAGGACGAGGTCATGGAGCTCATCCATGCCGCCAACCACTACATCGAGGACTCCGAGCCCTGGGCGCTTGCCAAGGACGAGGCCAAGGCTGACGAGCTGGCGTTTGTGATCTACAACCTGCTCGAGGCCATTCGCATTGCCGCTCACCTGCTGATGCCGCTCATGCCCCAGACCTCTGCCGAGGCTCTGCGCCGCCTGTCCTGCGAGGACGAGGCCGCGAGCGATGACCTCAAGGGTATCTGCGCCTGGGGTCTGCTTGCCGGCGGTCAGCCCGTCGAGAAGGGCGACCCGCTGTTCCCGCGCCTGGGCTAAGACGCCGCGCGCCATATCGGCAATTTGCTGTTTAGATGTAAGGGCATGGCCGCAACGGTCCATGCCCTTTTGCTTCGAGACGCCGCCACCATGCTAAGGAGGCAACTATGACAACTTCGCCTTTGGCAAACCCCACGGCAACAAGGGAGCTGCTGGAGGAGTTTGGCCTTGCGACCAAGCATCGCCTGGGCCAGAACTTCCTGATCGACAACCATGTGATTGAGCGCATTTGCGAACTTTCGGAGCTTGCGGGTGATGAGCGCGTGCTCGAGGTTGGTCCGGGCGTCGGTACGCTCACACTCGCGCTGCTGCAGGAGGCGGCGCGCGTCACGTCGATCGAGGCCGATCCCGAGCTCGAGCCGGTGCTCGATGCCCATACCGCCGACTATGCCAACTTCCGCTTTATCATGGGTGATGCGCTCAAGGTAACGCCGGAACAAATCGAGCGGGCTGCGGGCGGTGAGCCGACGGTGTTTGTCGCGAACTTGCCCTATAACGTGGCGGCGACGATCATCCTGCAGTTCTTCCAGACGATGCCCGCGCTCAAGCGTGCCGTCGTCATGGTTCAAAAGGAGGTTGCCGATCGCATTGCCGCGACGCCGGGCAACAAGACCTATGGCGGCTATACGGCAAAGCTCGGCCTGTATGCGCAGGTAACAGGGCGTTTTGAGGTGCCACCACGCTGCTTTATGCCGGCGCCGCATGTGGACTCGGCCGTCGTACGCATCGATCGTATTGACGGCGTAGTGCCCGAGGAACTCGATCGCGAGTTTGTGGCCCGTGTAATTGACGCTGCGTTTGCTCAGCGCCGCAAGACCATCCGCAATTCCATGAGCGCCAACGGCTTTGCCAAGGATGTTCTCGATGCCGCCTTTGAGGCTTGCGGTATTGCGCCCACCACGCGCGCCGAGACGCTCGATGTTGCCGACTTTGTCCGCCTGGCCCAGGAGCTTTCCCATGACGCATGATGCCGAACGCGTGACGTTTACCAAGAAAAAGAAAACGGTTGTCTGTCCGGAGCCGCTGGCACCACTTGCCGATACCCACGCGCATCTGCTCTCATTTTGGGGTAAGGAAGTGCCCGAGACGCTCGTGCGCGCTAAAGCCGCAGGCATCGATCTGTTGGTGACGGTCTTCGATCCCATTGCCGATAAACGAAGCGTGACGGACTACAGTGATTGGCTAACGCGCGAGATTCTGCCGATGCAGGATATTCCGCAGATTAAATACCTTGCCGGCGTGCATCCGTATGGCGCACCAGACTATACCGATGACATTCACGCGCAGGTCGTTGCTGCGCTCGATGACCCCTTATGCGTCGGTATCGGCGAGATCGGCTTGGACTACCACATGGACTATGACGACGATATCGCGCCAGCGCCCCATGATGTGCAGATCGACTGCATGGCGCGTCAGCTCGAAGTTGCCGTGCGCCGTAATGTGCCGGTGGAGCTGCATCTGCGCCACGAGGATACGGACGAGGAGCGCACCTCGCACACAGACGCCTACAACGTGCTTCGCGAGGTAGGTGTGCCTCAGGCCGGTTGCGTGCTGCACTGCTTTGGCGAGGACCGCGCCACGATGGAGCGCTTTGTGGGCTTGGGCTGTTATATTGCCTATGGAGGCGCGGCCACCTTTAAGCGCAACGATGACGTGCGCGAGGCATTTGCGGCGACCCCGCTCGATCGTATTTTGTTCGAGACGGATTGTCCGTATATGGCTCCGGAGCCCATCCGAGGTCTTGAGTGTGAGCCGGCAATGATTTCCATTACGGCAAATGCGCTGGTTAACGACCGTGTCGATCGCACGGGGGAGGATGCCGAGACAATCGCGCGAGCAGCTTGGGAAAATGCCTGCAAACTTTTTCAAAAATAGTTCTTGCGTTCGGAGTGGCGCTCCGTTATTCTAATTCCTGCACGCGGGCGTGGCGGAATTGGCAGACGCGTACGGTTCAGGTCCGTATGGGGGCAACCCCATGAAGGTTCAAGTCCTTTCGCCCGCACCATTGAATGAAAGAGCTCCCAGCAATGGGAGCTTTTTTGTTTTGGGCCCATCGCAGGGACTTGAACCTGCGAAGGAGCGAGCGTTAAGTAAGTGCAAAAAATGCAGAGGGGCGTTACCCTCCTCCGCATTCCGTTAGCTCAGCCCGATTGTCCGGTAGAGCTCCTGCTTGAAAGCATCGTCGTCAAAAACCCACTCGCCGTCTTTTTCGGTTAGCATGATGCATCCTGAGCCACTGAATGTCATATTCATTTCGGCCAGCGCCTCGCTAAAGAGGCTTTGCATATGTTCCTTCTGCCTATCGCTGAGCGGTTCGTCGTAGAGCCTATCAAGTCCTTCCTTGTCTAGGTACAATTCGGCGTCGTCGCAGAACGCCTCGCTGAGTTCCGATAGATACGGATACTCGGTGTCAAAATACACGAATGTCGCCTTTTCGTAGGTATAGGCATTGCCGATGGTAAACAAGGTGCGGTCTCTTGCCCATTCGCAGTAATCTTGCACGTTGATGCCAAGTTCGTCGGCGGTATAGCCTAGGTCAATCTCTAGACGTTCATTGAGCTCTTCGGTATAGATGGCGTCGAGCTCTTTTGTATTGCTGAGCAGCTCGTTTGCGTAGTCTTCGACAGTATTTTTGCCCTGGTTTTCGCGATCGGTGTTGTCGACCATGTCTCCGTAGTCGTCATCTTGGTTATTGGAGTAGGTCCAGCTTGAATGGCTGTCGTCGTCATCGAAAATGTCCGAGGCAATCGATGTCATCAGGGACGTGCACGAGCTCAGTAAGCCTCCGATAAGGTTGATGGCAACAATGAAGGCTACGATGGCGAATATAACGCGTCTGCCACGGTGCACCCTGTGACCAGTATGGTCGAGTTGCTGAGCATTTTCTGCCATCGATCCGGCCGTATGACTCGAGGTTGTTTTCGCAGAGGCCTTTTTATGGGGAACGGTCTTTTTGTGTCCCGTCTTCTTGGCTTTCTTCGTTCGATTACGATCGGTGTCGGTGGCTGTTTGCTCGGAATGGTTGGGTCGCTTTGTGCTCGGCGTGTAGTTGTCGGCTGGCTTTACAGGCGCATGGTAGGCTTCCTCGCCAAATACGCACTCGTCGATATCATGCGTTGATGTGGGATCGTCCCATGGCATGATGGGCTCGCCTGCGTTAAATGGATTGATATCGTCCCCGCGACGATTGAACAGAGCCATAAATCCTCCCGGTTCACGAGGTCGTTGGTTGGAATATCAGTATACAGGGCGATTGCTGGCCATACCAAAGCTATTGTTTAAACAAGTTCTGGAATTTAATTATCTGTGTTTGGAAAAACAGGTATATTGATGTCTGCGGTAGCCCCCTGTCTGGAGGAGTAATTATGGCATTTATTGGGACGCTGTTTATGTTGGTGTTCGTCGTCTTTGTCGCGGCTGCGCTTACCGGCCAAGTGTTTTATGTGGTCAAGCAACAGCATGCTGTCATCATCGAGCGTTTGGGTAGGTTCTCGCGTATTGTCGGCGCAGGTTTTCACGCCAAAATTCCTTTTGTTGATCGCAAAGCTGCTACGGTGAGTTTGCGTACCATGAAGAATGGTTTTGACATTGACGTCAAAACCCAGGACAACGTCACCATTGGACTCGAGGTGTCTGCCCAGTATCACGTGAGCTACGACATGGGCGCAGGTCCTGCGGATTCTGGCGTCTACAAGAGCTACTACATGCTGCAGCAGCCGGTCGCTCAGATGCGCGACTTCATTACTGATGCACTTCGCTCTTCAATTCCGGTTTACACGCTCGACGAGGTATTTGCCAAAAAGGATGATATCGCCAAGGACGTCAACGCCACAGTATCCGAGCAGATGGCGGCATACGGCTTTACCCTCGTGTCGACGCTTATCACCAAGATCGCACTACCGACCGAGGTCGAGAACTCTATGAACGACATCAATGCTGCTCAGCGCAAGCGTGCCGCCGCTCAGGAGCTCGCCGAGGCCGATCGCATTAAGCGCGTGACCGAGGCAACGGCAGAGGCCGAGGCTATGGAGAAAGCTGGCGAGGGCATCGCGAACCAGCGTAAGGCTATTGCCCTCGGCATCAAGGACTCCCTCGAGACCATTCAGGAAACGGGCGTGGGAAACGATGAGGCCAACCAGCTGTTCATGTACACCCAGTGGATTGAGATGATGGCTGAGTTTGCAAAGAGCGGCAAGAGCTCGACGGTCGTGCTGCCGAGTGACTTCAACCAAGCATCGAGCATGTTTGAGCAGATGCTGGCTGCAGGCAAAGTCCAGGGCGATTCAAAGGAGTAACACGGGTGAAATACACCGTCGTTTGCGTCGGTAAGCTCAAGGAGCGCTTTTGGAAGGACGCGTGCGCCGAATACACCAAACGCCTAGGCGCCTATGCCAAGGTAGATATGCGCGAGGTTGCCGATATCGATCCGGCCAAGGCGGGCGGTGTGGATGCCGCGCGCAACAAAGAAGGCACGGCGATTCTTGCTGCCCTGCCACCGCGGGCGCATGTGATTCTGCTGGCTATCGAGGGCAAGGAGCGTTCGAGCGAGGAGCTCTCGGCGAGGCTCGATGACCTCATGCTGAGAGGTAACAGCGACATCGCTTTTGTAATCGGCGGATCGGACGGCGTGAGCGATGCCGTGCGCGCCCGCGCCGACGAGATGCTCAGCTTTGGACGCATTACCTTGCCGCATAACCTGGCGCGTGTGGTGCTGCTGGAGCAGATTTACCGTGCCTGCAAGATCAGCCGTGGCGAGCCGTATCACAAGTAGGTCGGCAATACGAAACAATGGCGTGGGACAATACCTTTCGTTTTGAGGAATGTGTCTGAGAGGACTATGTGATATGAAGATTGGATTTGTCGGTTTTGGCAATATGGCGAGCGCTATGGCTGATGGCTGGATCGCTGCCGGTGTTCCTGCGGACGATATGTGCGCCTGTGCGGGCCGCTACGACGCCTTGGTTGAGCGCTGTGAGGCGCGTGAGATGGTCGCCTGTCGTGATGCGGCGGAGGTTGTCGCCGCGTCCGATATCGTGGTTGCTGCGGTCAAGCCGTACATGATTGAAAAGGTCTTCGCTCCGCTCAAGGACGCCCTTACCAAAAAGGTTGTCCTTTCGGTCGCCTGGACTTGGGACAGCGCCAAGTGGGAGCAGGTCCTGCCGGGTGTCGCGCACATCTCGACGGTGCCCAACACGCCGGTTTCGGTGGGCGAGGGCGTCATCGCCTGCGAGAAGGCCTCCACGCTTAACAGCGAGCAGCGAGCTGCGGTGCTCGACCTGCTCGGTAAGCTTGGCACTGTCGTCGAGCTTGATACGAGTCTGCTGTTTGTGGGCGGTACCGTGGGCGGTTGCGCCCCGGCGTTTGTCGCCATGGCGATCGAGGCTCTGGGCGATGCGGCCGTCAAACACGGTATTCCGCGTGCCGATGCCTATCGCATTGTGAGCCAGATGGTGCTGGGTACGGCAAAGCTGCAGCTTGCAACCGGCCAGCATCCCGCAGCGATGAAGGATGCCGTGTGCTCGCCCGGCGGTGCTACCATTAAAGGCGTCGTCGCGCTCGAGGATGCCGGCATGCGCAGCGCCCTAGTCAAGGCCATCGACGCTACCCTCCAGTAAAACCTGCCATTTAGGGACAGGTTTATTTTGGCAGGTTCTTCCTGCGGTTTTATCTCTATAGCGAAAAGCGCCCCGCAACCGGATCGATACCGGTCGCGGGGCGCTTGCGTTTGCCCAGATAAAACCGACCAAAATATACCTGTCCCTTTTTAGCAGGTTAGTCCCAGAAGCTGTCTTCTTCGTCCTCGGACTTGGGGCCGCGGTCGACATACATCTTATGGGTGCGCTTCTCCATCACAAAGGCAAGAATCGCAAATAGCAGGATGCCGCCGGCGAAAAGGATGGCAAAACCAGTGCGGGTGCCAAACAAAAAGGAAAAAACTGCGTCCATTGGGTGCCTTCTTGCGTAGTTGAGTTGGGTCGTAAACGCTCATAAGTATATACTTGCCCATACATGTACAAGGTTGCAACCTAAATGGAATGTATATCGCCGGAGGATCTAATGCTTGATATCAAGTTTGTTCGCGAGAACCCCGATGCCATCGATACCGCCATGGCTAACCGCCAGACGTCTTGGGATCGCGAGAAGTTCTTTGAGCTCGACGATGAGCGTCGTGCCGTCATCACCGAGGTCGAGGAGCTCCAGGCCACACGTAATGCCGAGTCCAAGAAGATCGGCGCCCTGATGAAGGAGGGCAAGAAGGACGAGGCCGAGGCCGCCAAGGAGGCCGTGCGCGCCGTTAACGAGAAGATCGACGGTCTGGCCGAGCGCCGAGGCGCTCTTGAGCAGGAGCTGTACGACTTTATGGCTCACTTGCCCAACATTCCCTGCGAGGCCACCCCGTACGGCAAGGACGAGGACGAGAACATCGAGCGTCGTCGTTGGGGCACCCCGCGCGAGTTCGATTTCGACTTTAAGCCGCATTGGGACCTGGGCACCGACCTCGACATCCTCGACTTCGAGCGCGGCAACAAGCTCTCCGGCAGCCGCTTCACCGTTCTCGGTGGCGCCGGCGCCCGCCTGGAGCGCGCCCTCATCAACTTCTTCCTGGATACGCACACCAGCCGTGGTTTTAAGGAGTGGTGGCCGCCCATCGTCGTCAAGCGTCAGACCATGTTTGGCACGGGCCAGCTGCCCAAGTTCGAGGATGACGCCTATCATGTTTCGGGCGATAACTTCCTGATTCCCACCGCCGAGGTCGTGCTTACCAACTTGCACGCCGGCGAGGTTCTCGATGCCGACACCCTGCCGCGTCGCTACACCGCCTTTACCCCCTGCTTCCGCGAGGAGGCCGGCTCCGCTGGTCGCGACACCCGTGGCATCATTCGTCAGCACGAGTTCGATAAGGTCGAGATGGTCAAGTTCGCCAAGCCGGAGGAGTCCGACGAGGAGCTCGAGAGCATGACCGCCGAGGCCGAGTACCTGCTACAGCAGCTGGGCCTTCCGTATCGCGTGATTAGCCTGTGCACCGGCGACTTGGGCTTTTCTGCCCGTCAGACCTACGACATCGAGGTCTGGCTGCCGAGCTACAACGCCTACAAGGAGATTAGCTCCTGCTCCAACTGCGGCGATTTCCAGGCCCGTCGTGCCAACATCAAGTATCGTGACCCCGAGAACTTCAAGGGTTCGCGCTACCTACACACCCTCAACGGCTCCGGTCTGCCGGCTGGCCGTACCATGGCCGCCATTCTGGAGAACTACCAGAATGCCGACGGCACCATCACGATCCCCGAGGTCCTGCGCCCCTACATGGGCGGCCTCGAGAAAATCGAGCCGGTCGCGTAGGTTGCCTACATAAGCGATTTGCAAGGGCGCTCCTTTCTGGGGCGCCCTTTTTGTGCGAGGAGCTTTACCATATCGCGCGGACAGCTCAATAGAAAACACACGAACAAACGTTCTGTATACAGCCATCTACCTGCTATTATTTTGTTAAATAGAAGCGAGAGGAAGGGGATGCGATGGAGCTGTTTGATGAGCGGGTAGTTTTGTTTGAGAGCGATGAAGGTGGGGAGCACCTACTAGTTACGTGTGAGCTATCGGGTATGGGTGGTTTGGTGGTGCGGCAGACGAGCGAGGGTCCGTTGACCCAATGGTGCTTTGAGGAGTCGCCGCATATGGTTGAGACCTTTGTAACGCACGAGGGGCTTGTGGCGCTTGAGCAGTTCTATGGAGTTGGGACCTCCAACCAGGTGGCGCGCATGCTGAGCATCTCGTTTGCCGATTATGACTGTGCCCAGCGGGTGCGCTCGCTTTTGAGGGAGCTCGGCGCTGGGTTCGATGTAGTTGAAAACCCGATTGATCGCATCGGGGACGTTGGCGCATGCGGAGCTGCGTGAGGAACATATTCTCAAAAAGTTTGAGATTGTGCTTGACTCCAACTAACTAAAGTGGTTTTATATGTCTTGCGCTGCGGCGTTACCTCAGCTGGATAGAGG
>CABQJJ010000067.1 GCA_902464485.1 uncultured Collinsella sp.
CGCTGATGGGGACAACAGGCACGCCCAGCAGGCTCTCGAGCAGGTTGACGTCCACAGCGCCACCGTTGGCCGTCACCTCGTCCATCATGTTGAGTGCGATGACCATGGGGCGATCGAGCTCCATAAGCTGAAGCGTCAGGTACAGGTTGCGCTCGATGTTGGTGGCATCGATGATGTCAATGATGGCATCGGGATGCTCGTCAAGGATAAACTGGCGGCTGACGATCTCTTCGCCCGTGTACGGCGAGAGCGAATAGATGCCGGGCAGGTCGGTAACGCTCGCCTCGGGGTGGTTGCGGATGGTGCCATCTTTGCGGTCGACCGTCACGCCGGGAAAGTTGCCGACGTGCTGGTTGGAGCCCGTAAGCTGGTTGAACAGCGTGGTCTTACCGCAGTTTTGGTTGCCGGCGAGGGCAAAGTGCAGCGGTGCGCCCTCGGGCACGGCCGTTTTTGCCGCACGGGGCGAATACGCCCCCTCGCCGAGTGCCGGATGCTCCGTCGTGCCGATTGCAGCGTTAGCGCGCGGACCCATATCGGTATCGTGAATGCCCACGAGCTCAATGCGGGCGGCATCGTCCTTGCGCAGTGTCAACTCGTAGCCACGCAGACGGATCTCGAGCGGATCTCCCATAGGGGCGTATTTCATCATGGTGACTTCGGTGCCCGGCGTTAGGCCCATGTCCAAAATATGCTGTCGGAGTGCCTGATCATCGGATGTCACCGATGCGACAACGGCGTCCTTTCCAATCTCGAGTGTATCGAGCTTCACGCGCTCATCCTTTCGTTAGACGCGGTTAACCGTTTACCGGGGCTAACCAACTCGCAACGACAAATGATAGCGCTCTGAACTATTTTATAAAGTCAAATACCGATGTTTACCTGCGCAAACTTTATGCGGTGCGCCCCGAAAGCTCTTTGCGCATACCGCTCAGCGAGATCGAAACGGAACCCGACCGCGCGGTAGCAGTGAGTCGATCACCCTCGACTGACCCCGTGCATGTAAAGGGCGCCTTGCCCATCAAGACGTGGGAGATAGTACCCGAGAGTTCAAAGAAATCGCCCTCGGCGCGGGCACTCGAGAGAGCGATATTGAGACCCCTGACGTTTAGTACTGCCCTGAGCACGCCGTTCACCCCATGTGAAAACGTCACCTCGCCGCGTTTACTCCCCACCGGCGTCTGGGCCGAAACCACATACGTACCCTCAAGCATGGCTCCTCCTCTAAGCAGACTTTTTGAAACGGGCAAGTAGTCTACTTTGCTGCGAGACGACTTGCCCAGAAACCGTGAACACGCAACGACGTTCAATCAACAGATTGGTGCAAGGGGGACAAGCGTGCAAGGGGGACAGGTTACATTTGGCACCATTTGCGCCAACGGACGGGATGCGGAGCGACGACCGTGCAGGTGAATTCCGGGTCGTCGCTTCCTCCATCCCCCAGCGAATCAAAACAAGTTGCGGTGGAATAGTTCCTGTTTGATGCTTCAACCAGCAAAAACAGGAACTATTTCACCGCAACTGCAAAAGCCCGCGCTGGCAACAAATGTCACCTGCGCAGGCTTGGTGGGCGCTCACAAAGGCACGTAATAGAGACCCACATCAGTTATGGAATGCCAAGCAGCACCGATACGCGATGCCCGCCGGCCTACCAAGCAACGAAGCTCGCCGTAGCCTTAGACGATCGGCGCGATGCCAGTAAAGTGCAGATACAGCGAGATGACTGCCACGACAATGACCACTGCTGCGATCAGTTTGTCATGCAGATGCGGAAGCACCTGCTTGCCACGGCCTCGCTCGCCCGCAATATACACGGGAATTGCCGGAGCAAAAAGGATCGTCGTGATCATGACGCCCTGGAGGCCCGTTGACCACACCAAGAACAACGTGTAAATAAAGCCGAGCGTACCGAAGAAGCGTGCCTTACCGACGCTTGGCGCATAAGACCCATCCAGATGCTCGTTCTTCCATCCGATCACCATGTAATAGGCAGCCGAGCAGACATACGGGACCAGAATCGTATTAACCGCGCAGCTATAGAAGAACTGGTAGGTGCTTGCCGCCACATACGACACAATCAAGAAGAGCTGCGTGATACCCGAGCTCACCAGAACCGTCACCACCGGAGCACCGCGCTCGTTTGTCTTGGCAAACGCCAACGGGAACGACCCCTGACGCGCCGCTTCAAACGGCGTCTCGGACGCAATGATGACATAGCCGAGCATAGCGCCGACCAGCGACAAGATAACACCGAGGTTGACAATAGCCGCACCAACCGGACCGATTGCGCATTCGAGAATTCCTGCCATGGATGGCGTTGCAAGCTGCGCCATCTCCTCTCGCGGCATAATGCCGAGCGACAGCATAGAAATAATCAAATACAGGACAAAGACCGCCGCAAATCCAAGCGCCGTCGAGCGACCGACGTCACGCACGTACTTTGCACGGCCCGAGATGACAACGGCGCCCTCGATGCCCGTGAAGACCCAAACAAGGGCAATCATGGTCGAGACAACCTGCTCGCCAAAGCCAGGACCAGCCGGCTCTCCCCAGAAGTTGTCCATAAAGATATCGACGTTGAACTTGCCCAGGAGCACAATGCTCAGCACAAAGAGTCCCAGCGGCACCAGCTTCGCCAAGGTGACAATCGTGTTAATGCCCGCAGCCTCCTTAACGCCACGAAGCACAAGGGCGGTAAGGAACCACAAAAACACGCTGGCGCAGACGATAGAAAGCAGGTTGTTGCCCGCGCCAAACGCAGGGAAGAAATAGCCCAGCGCGCTAAACAGCAAAAGTGCAAAGCTCACGTTGGAAAGGCATGCGCTGATCCAGTAGCCCCAGGCGGAGTTGAATCCAATGTAATCGCCAAAACCGGCCGCAGCGTATGCATAGATGCCACCGGTCAGGTCGGGACGGGCTTGAGACAAACCATTGAACACCATCATCAGCGCAAAGACGCCAATAAAGCAGATGCCCCACGAGACGATAACCGCGCCGGTATTTGCTCCGCCCGCAGCCATATCGCCGGCAAGAGAGAAGATACCGCCGCAGATGCTCGCAGTGATGACCATCATGGTCAGACGGAAGAGATCCAGACCATTGGGGTCGATAATCTCGTCGTTAGAAGTTTTAGAGGCCATTATATGTGCACCCCCTTCATCATGTGATCGAACGAAAGATGGCCCGGACGTCCCGAATCGGGTGCCGGGCCATCGGTCAAGCGATCATCAGACTGTTACAGCCATCGCGTTAGAAGCGCAGCGACAGGCAAGAAAGGCCGCCGTCGACCTTGCGATACTCGGAGGTATCGACGACGAGCGTCTTGTAGCCCAGATCCTGCACGGCCTTGAGCACGGTCGGATAGCCCTCGGCAACGATAACCGTACCGTTGACCCAGATGCAGTTGGCGCCGTAAGCCTCGTCCTCGGGCACAACGATCTTGTTGTACTGGGCAAAGTCGGGCTTATCGATGAACTCACCAGAGACGAGCATGTTGTTGTCCTCGATGTAGTTGACACCCGTCTTGAGGTGCAGGACCTCCTCCAGCGGAACCTCGGAGCCCTCGAGACCCCAGCCCTCGAGAATCTCGCAGAACTGGCGGATGCCCTCTTCGTTGGTGCGAGCGGAGCGACCGACATAGAAATGGTCGCCGACCATCATGACATCGCCGCCGTCGAGCGTGCCGGGGGAAACGATGTGCTTGACATGCTCGTCGTCAAAGAAGCGACGGACGGCCGGCTCGATCTCGTCCTTCTCGCCGTTGCGGCTGTCGGCACCGGGGTTGGTAATGATGGCGCCGCAGCGGGTGATAACGGCCGGATCCTCGACAAAGCAGCTGTCGGGATACTGCTCGAGCGCCGGCAGCACCGACACGTCAACGCCGCACTGCTCGAGCGCATGCTCGTAATCGTAGTGCTCCTCGATGGCGCGCTCGTAGATGGGTTGGCCAAGCTCGGGAGCGCTCGTGATGCCATTGCTCAGAGACTTGCCGGGGCGACGGATGATGACGTGGCTGAACTTGGTCATGATGATCCTCCTTGGATCTCTTAGCAGAGAGCGGGACTTCTTTGCGCCCGCCTTCCTTTCGATGGCTTTATCTTAAGGTGTCTTTACTGTTTTGTATATTGTATACAATCCTGAACGGTAGGTATTTGTCGGTAAGCGTATTTTCACTTCTTCTGGTTAAGTAGCGCGTTTTAGCTGGTAGTTCTATAATTCAAATAGCCTATTTAATCGAACCGCATTTATTTTTGAAAATATACAGTTAAGGAATATTAGCTCGTGGAAACACTCAGAAGACCCCTGAAAGATCATGTATACGACTATATTTCGAGTCGCATAGACGCCGGTGAGCTTTCGGCTGGCGACCGTGTGAGCGAGCAAGCGATCTGCGATGCCATGGGTGTATCGCGTACGCCGGTTCGCGAGGCGCTCATTCAGCTGGCAAGCGACGGCTATCTGGACAATCTCCCCCGTCGCGGCTTCCGTGTCCGCGGGTTCGACCAGCAAAACGCCGTTGAGGTCTTTGAGATTATGGGGCCGCTCGACGGGCAGGCAGCATACCTCGCCTGTCCCCTCCTGGCCGAAGAGGACATCATGCAGCTGAAGTTTTTGGTTGGGTCCATGGACCTTGCGATCCAAGGAGGTCTTATCCGAAAGTACGACGACATTCAGCGAGACTTTCACCTTACGTACTTCAACCGCTGCGGCAACGACCGTCTGCGCGACATGATTTCGCAACTCGAGCGCTGCTTTATCAAACGCGATTACGAGACTGTCGATCAGGAGACGGCGTGCAAGCTGCTGGGTATAGCCAATGCCGAGCACGCCCATATTCTTGAGCTCTTCGAAGCGCGGGATGCGGCAGGCGTGCGAGACTACGTTCGCGATGTCCATTGGAACACGGAAAACGCCCAGTTCACCGTTTGGTAGGAAAGCAATGAGGGTGGATTTTCGGGAGCTTTACTGATGAGAGTGGATAATCTTCCACTTTCGGCCGAAAAGCAGACCAAAAACGGGAGATTATCCACCCTCGTGCTGCGCGGCCTAAAAACCGTGACGGCCTAGGAACCTAAAGGCCAGACGAATCCAGGGACGAACCGCCACCTGCTTATCCTCGTTATCGACCGCTGTGTTGGCGTTGCCGAGCGAAAGGCCGTGGCCGCCCTGATCAAAGACGTGCATCTCGCATGCGACGCCCTCCTCGGCCATGCGCTGCGCAAACGGATAGACCTGCGCGATCGGCGCGGTCTTGTCGTCGGACACGCCCCACACAAAAGTCGGCGGCATCTGGCGCGAAACATGCGTGGTGGGGCAGATGTCCGCCAAGTGTTCGTCGGTCGCCTCGCCGCCCGTCACCATCGACAGGTAGTCGTTGAGCAAATCGCGTCCCGTCTTGCCGCCCGTCTTGGGCACGCGCAAGTCAATGCGAGGGTCGCGCGTCTGCATATCGCGCACATAGGCAAGGTCGAGCAGCGGATAGCCCAGCACCACCGCGTCGGGACGGATATCCTCCGGACGCGCCCCCGCGAGTGCCGCAAAGGGACCGGTCTTCCACTGCGTCGCCAACGAGGCGCAAATCATGCCACCAGCCGAAAAGCCCACGACGCACACGCGTTTGGAATCGACATGCCACTCGTCGGCGTTCGCACGCACCGTGGCGACCATCTTGGCCAAATCGGCCTGCGGGTGCGGAAAACTCACGTCGCCCGTGCCGCTCGTCACATAATTGAGCACGAACGCCTGATACCCGTGATCCAAAAATGCAAATGCCACGGGATCCTGCTCGTGCGGCGCGATATGCGTAAACGCGCCTCCGCCGCAAATGACCACGGCGGGACGGCGGCCATTGGGCTTGTCGGGCAGCGGCTCGGCGCCCAAATACATAAATGTCGCCGGATGCTCCTCGGTTTGTTCCTCGCCCCACAGCGCATGGCTCTCGACAATCATATGAACCCCCTTCGCGCACAGCGCACACAGCTTTTTGCCTTCAAGCCTACCCCACTTGAACGTATCGCGCCGAATCGCATTCACAATAAATTGAACCAAAACGAGCCCGCCCAGAGGCAAACGTCGCGTTTGGCCCCCATGACACGCGCACTTCGGACTGTGTAATTCAGAAACCGCCGCATACGGTCATCGTTTGCATAATATGAATGAGCCGAGCTGCTAGAATATCGAATTGTATGGATAACTATCATTCAACCGTTATGGGAGGATACGTGAACCGCACCAAAATCGCGCAGCTCTATGCCGATGCCGAGTCGCTCGGCGGCCAGACCGTCACCGTCGCCGGCTGGGTCAAGTCCGTCCGCGACATGAAGAACTTTGGCTTTGTGACGCTCAACGATGGTAGCTGCTTCCGCGACCTGCAGGTCGTCATGAACCGCGAGGCGCTCGACAACTACGACGAGATCGCCCACCAAAACGTCTCTGCCGCCCTCATCTGCACCGGCACCGTCAAGCTGACGCCCGACGCTCCCCAGCCCTTTGAGCTTTCCGCCGCCTCCATCGAGGTCGAGGGCACGAGCGCCCCGGATTACCCGCTGCAGAAGAAGCGCGCCACCGTCGAGTTCCTGCGCACCCAGCAGCACCTGCGCCCGCGCACCAACCTGTTCCGCGCCGTGTTCCGCATCCGCTCCGTCGCCGCGGCTGCCATTCACCGCTTCTTCCAGGAGCAGGGCTTTGTCTACGTCAACACCCCCATCATCACCACGAGCGACTGCGAGGGCGCCGGCGAGATGTTCCGCGTGACCACGCTCGACCCCAAAAACCCGCCCCTCACCGAGTGCGGCGAGGTCGACTGGAGCCAGGACTTCTTTGGCAAGCACGCGAGCCTCACCGTGTCCGGCCAGCTCAATGCCGAGAACTTTGCCATGGCCTTTGGCGACGTGTACACCTTTGGCCCCACCTTCCGCGCCGAGAACTCCAACACCACGCGCCACGCCGCCGAGTTTTGGATGATCGAGCCCGAGATGGCCTTTGCCGATCTTAACGACTACATGGATAACGCCGAGGCCATGCTCAAGTACGTCCTTAAGGACGTTATGGCCACCTGCCCCGACGAGCTCAACATGCTCAACAAGTTTGTGGACAAGGGCCTGCTCGAGCGTCTGAACCACGTGGCGAATTCCGACTTTGCCCGTGTCACCTACACCGAGGCCGTCGAGATCCTGGAGCAGGCAGTCGCCGCGGGTCACCAGTTCGATTACCCCGTCAGCTGGGGCATCGACCTGCAGACCGAGCACGAGCGCTTCCTGACCGAGGAGCACTTTAAGCGCCCGACCTTCGTGACCGACTACCCGGCCGAGATCAAGGCCTTCTACATGCGCATGAACGACGACGGCAAGACCGTCGCCGCCGCCGACTGCCTGGTGCCGGGCATTGGCGAGATTATCGGCGGCTCCCAGCGCGAGGAGCGCCTGGATCTGCTCGAGGCCCGCATCAAGGACCTGGGTATGAATCCCGAGCAGTACAAGTACTACCTTGACCTGCGCCGCTACGGTTCCTGTAAGCACGCCGGCTACGGTCTGGGCTTCGAGCGCTTGGTGATGTACCTCACCGGCGTGGGCAACATCCGCGACGTCCTGCCGCACCCGCGCACCGTGGGCAACGCCGACTTCTAATCGCCGCAACGCCACCCAACGCATCGACCCGCACCGCTCAGCGCTCCTCGGCACCGACCGAGGAGCGCTTTTTCAACAGCGTCCGTCAAGCTCGTGACATGCAATTGGACAGGCAAGGCATGCTGTCGAAAACCGCATCTACCGCTTGCCGAAACATACCTGCCATCCAGGTCGCCAAAAGACCTCAGACTCCTTCAAAGACTTAGCCTCTGAGCCGCCATCGACCAACAACGAACAGGGGAGCGAAAACATGTCCGAAGCAGCTGTTGACAACTATGAGACCACGCTTAGGGGTTCTGCCACGATAGCGGCCTACCGCGCCGTCAGGGTCCTGCAGATCCTCAGCGAGCATTCCGGCGAAGATAAGGCCATATGCTCCCATGAGCTAATCGACCACCTCGCTCACCCTGACAGTCCCGCCCGCATGCCCATTTCGGCAGCACGTCGCAGCATCTACACTGCGATCTCCGCGCTTCGGCACGCTGGATACGAAATAGAGTACAAGCACGGAGCGGGCTATCGCCTGCTTACGCGACCGCTCACGGACGAAGAAATCGTGCGGCTCCACGGCATGGTCATGCGCAACCGTTCCACGCCCATCGAGACCAAGAAACGCATGGCGCGCCACCTGGTCGCCATGGCGAGCGCCGATATTCGCGACTATCTTGAAGCGCCCAAACCGTCGTCAGACGACAGTGATAGCCCCACCCGCGCACCGCGCCGGCCCGACAACTGCATCGACACTTGCGAATTGATCGAGCAGGCCATTGATCAAGGAACCACCGTCAGCTTTGATATAGCGAGCGCTCAGCCAAACGGCG
The DNA here is from genome assembly GCA_902464485.1 of uncultured Collinsella sp. GTDB lineage: Bacteria > Actinomycetota > Coriobacteriia > Coriobacteriales > Coriobacteriaceae > Collinsella. The sequence continues at coordinate 8,444 of CABQJJ010000067.1, forward strand.
AAGCCGAGGTGACTCGAATGACCGTCCGACCGTTTGCCATCAGGCGGCGAGACGGCATCTCGTATTTATTGGGAACGGTCTGCGATGCCCACACCTCGGATGACACGCTGCGCACCGTAGAGGTCAACCGTATGAGAAACGTCTGCACGCGTCTGCTCGACGGCAAGAAACTGTTTGCCGCCCTGGACGAGGGGGAGCGGCCCGTGCCCGCCGCCTAAGTCTTGCCGTTGCCCGCCCAATCCCCCGCCGTCCATCCGGTTCAGTATTAAAAAACCCGACAGGTTGTTGAAAAAATGGACATCGGCGCTACTATAGACCCACTTGCACTTTGTTTGAGTGCAGTGTTTCCAGCCATTTCTATACTGGGGGTAATGATATGAAGGACATCACCATCAGCCGCAGGAGCCTTCTGGTCTCTGCCGGCCTGCTTGCGCTCGCTCCGCTCGCCGGATGCGGCGGCAACTCTGGTTCCGGCTCTGCTGCCGCCGGTTCCGACTACACCATCGGCGTTCTGCAGCTCACCGAGCACTCCGCACTCGACGCCGCCAACGACGGCTTTGTCAAGGCCATCAAGAAGAGCGGCCTCAAGGTCAAGATCGACCAGAAGAATGCCCAGAACGACCAGTCCACGTGTAAGTCCATCGCCGACAAGTTCGTGGGCGACAACGTCAATCTGATCTACGCCATCGCCACGCCTGCCGCGCAGGCTGCCGCCGGCGCCACCGCCGATATCCCCATCGTGGGCTGCGCCATCACCGACTACGCCGCCTCCGGCCTGGTCCAGGACAACGACAAGCCGGGCACCAACGTCACGGGCGCCTCCGACCTTACCCCGGTCGCCGAGCAGCTCGAGATGATGCAGAAGGTCCTGCCCGACGTTAAGA
>CABQJJ010000068.1 GCA_902464485.1 uncultured Collinsella sp.
TGTGCTTTCCGTCTTGCGCAGGACTGTAGAGCAGCAAACTTAACCCGCGCCAGCCTGCCCCGGAGACCCTCCCGGAGGGCCCAAAAAATTTTTTCAAAAAAGTTGTTGCGTGCCAGACAGACTTCTGTGTATACTAATCCCCGCAGCGCACGCGAGCGGAAACAAACGCGAACGACTGCCTGGGGAGTTAGCTCAGTTTGGTTAGAGCGCCGGCCTGTCACGTCGGAGGTCGCGGGTTCGAGCCCCGTACTTCCCGCCAACGCAATTAAAGCCACGTCTTCGGACGTGGCTTTTTGCGTTTCATGGGGTATTTTCAGGCTTATAGGACAAAATGTGTGTCCATGTTGGGGGGCATCGGCGCAGGTCGATGACCCTTTTCAGCCGTTTAAATCCCGTGCCCGCTTTTAACCGTTCGGACAGAATGTGTGTCCGGTTGCCTATCGTTCCCGCCGGTAGATTACCTTTTCCGGAACCGTTAAATACCCTTTCGGAAGAGGAGCCCATGAAGGCCGTTTATCGCCCCTGCTGCGGCGGTCGGACCAAGCGCTCCCACCTCGGCCCCGCCTTGGCCGAGGTCGGTCCGCTTCCGTCGACCAACAACATGGTCGAGGGAGAGGTGAACTCGCAGCTGGGGGCCGTCCTGCGCAACCGCCGGGGGGCTGACGTCGGCCAAGCGCGCGAAGGCGGTGTTCCGGTGGCGCCACGCGCACTCGGGGGACACGAGGACGGAGGGCCGGAGTGGGGCGACAGGGGCGTGCGGGAGGACCTCCACCACAGGGGCCCGTACCCGTTCTGACTGGATTAATGGATGGAAACGGATGTTCTATCGGGACACACATTTTGTCCTATAAGTCCGTATTTCCAATTTGTGCGTGAAAACATTTAAGTGTACATGCGTAAACAGCAGGTTTGTTGCGCAACACTCGTTTAATGAGGCAGGGGGTTAGGCTATACTAAATTCCAATGTCGGTCGGGGGGGTTGATGCATTCCTCTAGGATCTCGGCCTTCAGCGGGTAACCGATTTTGCGTCCGGTTGCCATGGTGGTCATTTGGCGTCTCGACGTGAGCTCGGCCCCGGAGCTCGTTCGAGCTGTTTCTATTCCTTGAAAGGGGAGTAATGGACATATCGAGGAAGACTGATTATGCCCTTCGCATGCTTGCGATGCTTGCCGAGGAGCCGGAGAGGTTGCTTTCTGTTCGCACTGCCGCCGAAGAGGTCAACGTGCCCTATTCGTTCGCGCGTTCGATTCAGCATGGCTTGGTTCAGGCTGGCATCGTGGAGAGCCTGCGTGGCGTCCATGGCGGCATGCGTCTTAAGGTCAGCCCGGACGACGTCACTATTCGTCAGGTCGTCGAGGCCGTTCAGGGTCCTATGGTTATGAACGATTGCACTGCGCCTAATGGAGAGTGTGCGCGTATGGGTTCGTGCTGTTATCATCCCCTGTGGGCCGGTGCCCAGGCGCTGATGCGAGACTACCTCGATTCTGTTTCGTTGGGTGATGTCGTCGCTCTCCGCCAGTTCCCGGCTGTCAATCCCAAATTCGCCGATCGCGATGCGTTTCCCGAGTATGCCGGCTGTGCGTGCGTTTGCCGGGAGGAATAGCGACGCATAAGGAGTATAGCTATGATTCAGGACCCCTTTCGTTCGATGATTCGTTCGGAAGGGGTCCTGCGTTATCGCGACCTTCCGTGGCGTCGCACGCGCGACCCGTATATTATCTGGCTCTCTGAGGTCATGCTGCAGCAGACGCAGGTGCCGCGCGTGGAGACGCGCATGCCGGCGTGGCTCAGTCGCTTTCCGACCGTCCAAGCGCTCGCCCAGGCTGCCCCTTCCGATGTTTTGGATGCGTGGCAGGGGATGGGCTACAATCGCCGCGCCCTAGCGCTTCACAGGGCCGCGCAACAGCTTGTGGAAGACTGGGACGGGGAGTTTCCGCGTGAGACGCGCGATCTAGTTGCGCTGCCCGGCATTGGCCCGGCTACGGCGCAGGGCATTCGTTCGTTTGCGTTCGATCTTCCGGGGGTGTATTTGGAGACTAACGTGCGCACGGTCTTTTTGCATCATTTCTTTCCCGATGTGCCGGCCGTTCCCGATCGCGAGCTGGTGCCGTTGATTCAAGCCGCTTGTCCGGCTGCCCCCGGCGCAGTGACGGACGAGATTGCCCCCTTCGCCGTGCCTCAAGACGGTGCTGACACGCCACGCGCGTGGTATTACGCGTTGCTGGATTACGGTGCGTATCTAAAAAAGACGCTGCCCAATCCGTCCAGGCGATCGGCGGGCTATAGCCGTCAGTCCAAGTTTGAGGGCTCACGCCGTCAAAAGCGCGCCCATATTGTGCGCATGCTGCTGGCGGCGCGCGATGGGCAGCCAGAAGGCATTGCGCTCGATGAGGCTGTTGCGGGCGTTAACGAGATGGAGGCGGCTGCCGGTCGCGGGCCGGTCGAGCGCGACTTGATTGCGAATATTTTGGCCGACTTGGAGCGCGAGGGTTTTTGTCGCTCCGAGGGCGATCGTTGGCTGAGCGTATAGTCTGTTCGAATTTGAAGAACAGGATTGTAAGGTTTAGATTCTCGCCATGAGGGCATCCTAAATACAAGGCCGCTCAAAGCCCATGGGCGGCGTGTGTTGAAGGGAAGTACACCTATGGATTTTGAGAACTCCCAAACCAAGAAGAACCTGGAGACTGCTTTTGCCGGTGAGTCCCAGGCGCACACCAAGTATCGCTACTATGCGTCCAAGGCCAAGAAGGACGGTTACGTTCAGATCTCGAACATCTTTGCCGAGACGGCGGGCAATGAGTCCGAGCACGCCAAGCTGTGGTTTAAGTATCTGCACGACGGCGCTGTCCCGGATACGCTGGATAATCTGCGTGATGCCGCCGCCGGCGAGAACTACGAGTGGACCACGATGTATGACGAGTTTGCCAAGACCGCCGAGGAGGAGGGTTTTGTCGAGATCGCCGAGAGGTTCCGTGGCGTCGGCGCCGTCGAGAAGGCTCACGAGGAGCGCTACAACAAGCTCGTTGAACGCATCGAATCGGGTGAGGTATTTGAGCGCGAGGGCGTAAAGGTGTGGAAGTGCCTGAACTGCGGTCACCTGCATGTTGGTGCCGAGGCGCCTGAGGTGTGCCCGGTCTGCAACCACCCCAAGGCGTACTTTGAGGAGCAGGTGGTGAACTACTAGCGCGTGGCGCTGGCCGCTGCGGAGCGCAGGGCGGGGAAATACCTTTCCCTCTCGCTCACGGCTCCGCAGGGCAACTGCCGGCCTCGCTGCTCCGGGCGTCAGACTCGCGGCGCATCCCTTTCCCTCTCGCTCACGGCTTCGCAGAGTCGCGCGAGGCAAAGGCATACGCCGCGAGTCTGACGGCGCGGGCTTGCCAACGAGTTTTGGCTAATAGATTAGTTTGCGTGCCGCCCCATAAGGGGCGGCACGTTTTGTATGGGGGATTGGGTTGCGGCCATTTGGTTGATGGTTTGGTTATTTGGTTGGCGGGGTTTGCTCCGGGTTGGGGCGGCACCGTTGTTTAGGGGGTACACTGGGTAGCGGCGTTTTGGTTTACTACCTGATATGGGGTGTTTTTGTATGGGTAAGAAGTCTAGGGCTCGGGTGGCTGCGGCGGGGACTCGTCGGGATCCTAATCGCGTGGTTGACGAGGCCGGCAAGGCTGAGCGCGCCGATAAGGAGAAGAAGGTTGGGGCGCATGCTCATCCTGAGTGGGCGCCGCATCTGAATTCTGCCAGTGAGGATTTGACTGCCAAGCTGTTCACTATGGTCGAGGTTATCTTGGGCGTGGTGCCTGTGGTGGTCATCGGCCTGTTCTTGGCCTCGAAGGATGCCGCGAGCGTCGATAAGCTCACCGAGGTCTTTTCGCAGGATCCCTCGATGGTGGTCACGTTTATCTCTGCGTGCCTACAGCCGTTTGTGGCATACATGTTGTACATGGTCTATCGCAAATACTGCGAGGGCGACGCTGGTTTTGCCGCCGGCAACCTGATCGGTCTTTTGTGCTCCGAGATTTTGCTGCTCAATATTCCGGGCGTCATCGGTATGGGCATCTTGCTGTGGCGCGTGTGGCGCAATGTCGCCCCGCACTTCGGGAGCTGGCTGTTCGAGCGGCGCCTTACGGGCGTACTGGCCGACATTGCCGGCTCGCTCGTGATTCTGGCCCTGGCGTTTATGTGCGCTACCGCCGCTCGAGGTCTCGCGGGCATGTAATCTGCCTTCACCGATTGCGGAGCGCGGGGCGGGGAGATGCCTTTCCCTCTCGCTCACGGCTTCGCAGAGTCGCGCGATGCAAAGGTATCTCCCCGCCCCGCGCCCCGGCGTTGGGTCGCCACGTGCTCACTACAGAAAAGCTGATAATTAAGTTTGCGTGCCTCCCTTTTGGGCGGCACGTTTTTTTGTGGTCCCTGTCTCCACACTTTTCGTCAAGTTTTGGCCAGCTTTTGGTCAGTTGGTGGGCTGGCGGAAGGGCGAAAGCTCATAATCGAAAAAAGCTCAAAGAAAGTGCTGGTAGGGGAGTTGTCGGGCTTTTCGACGGTTTTCCGTCAAAAGAAACTTTGTAGCTATTGCAGCGGTTTGCGTTGTCGCGGTCATGGCGGTGCGGGATGCTGGGCGTAAGCGTCAAATGCTTCGATTGAGGAGGCCGGCATGGACCTGTTTCTTGAGACCCCGCGGCAACAAGCCGAACGCATGTTGCGCCAGCAGCAACGGCTTATGGAGATGCAAATGCAAGGGGCCACCGCCCAGGCTCCTGCGCAAAATGCCGCGCCTGCGGTTTCGCCTGCGGGTGGGGTGGCCTCAGAGAGCTATTCCGTACAGCAAGATTCATGTGCGCAGGAGCTTGCGTTCGACAAGCGCCGTACCCGTCGACGTCGTTTGGGCCAACGCCTGCGCACACTGGCGATGATTGTGGTCATCCCGCTGGGGCTCGTGGCGATTTTCTTGGCTTCGTATGCCCTCACGTGCATCCTCAACGGCGCCTCTCCCGAAGAGGTGCTTCGGCATCTGGCGGCCCTTGGCCGGCGTTTGGGTGATGTTGCGACGGCTGTACGTGCTAGTTGGGGGAGCTAGCGTTTCGACTCCCATAAAGTAGGGCCTATTCTTCTATATGGGGGCAAGCGCTTCTTGCGTGTGACGGGGTAAGATAATTCGCGGTTGATCGATACGGACTTTGTAGGGCGGGGCATATGTCTGCGGTGGATATTGCGCTTGTTGTAATTGCTTTGGTTGCGGCGGGAGTTGCCGTCACCTGCGCGGTGCAGCTCAAGAGCCTTTGTGCCGAACTGCGAGAGCGCAACGATAGCGGCGCCGAGACGCTGGCGGCACTCGAGCGGGCCAATAGCGCACTTGATGGCTTAAACGTCGTAATGACCGAAACCCAGCGCACGGCAAATGCCATTGCGCAGCAGCAGGCGACCGATGGTGCCGTGGAACAGCAGCGTTACCTGACTATCGCACGCGAGTTCTCGCAGGCTGGCGACCGCATGGACGACCTGCGTCGCGAGACGGCTCAGCAGCTGGGCGCCAACCGCGAAGGTATTGAACACCGTCTGGACAAAGTGCGCGAGACAGTCGATGTTCAGCTGGGCGCTATCCGCAAGGACAACAGCGTGCAGCTCGATCGGATGCGCGCTACGGTGGACGAAAAACTGTCCCGTACGCTCAATGACCGTCTGTCGGCGTCGTTTAAGCAGGTGAGCGACCAGCTCGAGGCCGTGTACAAGGGACTGGGCGACATGCAATCCATTGCCACCGGCGTGGGCGACCTTAAGCGCGTGCTGGGCAACGTCAAGGCGCGCGGCATTTTGGGCGAGGTTCAGCTGGGCGCGATCCTGGCGGACATCCTCACGCCCGACCAGTATCTGGAAAACATCGCCACCAAGCCTGGTGCCTCGGAGCGCGTTGAGTTTGCCGTCAAGCTGCCGGTGGACGAGGGCGCTCCTGTGTTCTTGCCGATCGACTCCAAGTTTCCGGGCGATGCGTATGAGCATCTGCTTGACGCGCAGGAGTCGGGCGACGCGGAGGCCGTTGCCGCCGCGCGCAAGACGCTTGATATGATGGTCAAGCGCGAGGCCAAAGACATCTGCGAAAAGTACCTGAGCGTGCCCGCGACGACCAACTTTGGCATTATGTTTGTGCCGTTTGAGGGCCTGTATGCCGAGGTCGTCAGCCGCCCCGGTCTTATCGAGACCCTGGGCCGCGACTATCACGTCAACGTTGCCGGTCCCAGCACCATGGCGGCCATCCTCAACAGCCTGCAAATGAGCTATCAGACGTTTAAGCTGCAGAAGCGTACCGACGACGTGCTGCGCGTGCTCTCCGCCGTCAAGGCCGAGTTGCCGCGCTATCAGGCGGCGCTGCGCCGCGCTCAGCAGCAGATTGAGACCGCGGGTAAAACGGTTGAGGGCATTATCACCACGCGTACCAACGTCATGGAGCGCAAGCTCAAGGATATCGACGCGCTGGACGATGCCGGGGAAGCCGACGAGATCCTGGGGCTCACTTCCGCAGGTCTGCTTTCGGGCCAAGAAGACGAGGGCTAGTCGTAGAGGACGGCGGGGCGCGTGCGTAAGCACAGGCACCCCGCCGCTTTTCGTATCGTGCTTGTCTGGAGCGCGCTTCAATGTGCAACAATGGCGTTTCGCCCTGCCAGATGCGAAAGGAAACCCATGTCTCAGAGAAGCACCAGCCCGCTCAAGCGCTCGACCGTGCGCCGTACGCTACGGCGTTTTTGGGATGTCACGCGCACGCAGCCGCTGATTGTCTTTCTCTCGGTGTTCTCGTCGGCGGGCTATATCTTTTTGCTCACGTTTGCCAATACCTACGTGATGGCCCTCATCGTCGACCGCGTCCAAGCGGGCCCCGTGGCGGGCGATCAAGTATTCGAGGTCTTTGGCCCTTACATCATGGCGCTCGTGCTTGTGAACCTGGTGGGCCAGATTCTCTCCAAATTGCAGGACTACACCGTCTACAAGCTCGAGATCACTGGTAACTACCACCTGGCGCGCCTGTGCTTCGACACGCTCTCCAACCAATCCATGACGTTTCACACCAGCCGATTTAGCGGATCGCTCGTCAGTCAGACGAGCCGTTTTATGAGCGGATATACGGGCTTGGTGGACGTGACGGTGTATTCGCTCATTCCCACCATCACCTCGGTCATCTGCACGGTGGCGGCGCTTGCTCCGGTGGTGCCCACGTTTACCGTGATCCTGGTAGGTATCATGGCCGTCTACATCGCGTTTGTCTGGCTTATGTACAAGCGCATCATGCCGCTTTCCGCCGCGACGTCCGCGGCACAGAACAAGCTGTCGGGCGTGTTGTCCGATGCGGTCACGAATATCTTGGCTGTTAAGACCTGTGGGCGCGAGGACTTTGAGCGCGAGCTGTTCGATGCCGCCGACCGCGCCGCGCGCGATGCCGAGACGGTTTCGATGCACGCCATGATGCAGCGCAACTTTACGACCTCGGGCCTCATTGTCATTACCATGGCCGTGGTGAGCGTGTTCGTGGCGGGGGGCAACGCGTGGTTTGGCATCTCGGCCGGCGCACTCGTCATGATCTTTACCTATACGTACAACCTCACCATGCGCCTGAACTACGTAAGCTCCATGATGCAGCGCATTAACCGTGCGCTGGGCGACGCGGCCGAGATGACGCGCGTGCTGGACGAGCCGCGCCTGGTGGCAGACGACGAGGATGCGACCGAGCTCAAGGTGGGCGAGGGTGCGATCGATTTTGAGCACCTGAGCTTTGCATATCGCGATGCCGCGGCGGGCGAGAGCGTGTTCGATGGCCTGACGCTTCATGTTGCAGCGGGTCAGCGAGTGGGCTTGGTGGGCAAATCGGGTTCGGGCAAGACGACACTCACCAAGCTGTTGCTGCGCTTGGACGACGTGCAGGGCGGCCGTGTGCTCGTGGACGGTCAGGACGTGTCGCGTTGCACCCAGCAGAGTCTGCGTCGTCAGGTTGCCTACGTGCCGCAGGAAGCGCTGCTGTTTCACCGCTCCATTCGCGAGAACATCGCCTACGGCCGCCCCGATGCCACCGACGAGCGGATCCGCGACGCCGCGCGCTTGGCCAATGCCCTGGAGTTTATCGACCGCTTGCCCCAGGGCTTTGACACCATGGTGGGCGAGCGCGGCGTTAAACTCTCGGGCGGTCAGCGTCAGCGCGTGGCAATCGCCCGTGCCATCCTCACTAATGCGCCAATCCTGGTGCTCGACGAGGCGACCTCTGCCCTCGACAGCGAGTCCGAGGCGCTGGTGCAGGAGGCGCTCGAGAATTTGATGCGTGGACGTACCTCCATTGTGGTGGCGCACCGCCTGTCCACCGTGGCGGCGCTCGACCGCATCGTGGTGCTGGCGGATGGCGAGATTGTCGAGGACGGCACGCATGCGCAGCTCGTCGAGGCGGGTGGCGAGTATGCGAGCCTGTGGAGTCGCCAGACCGGCGCATTCTTGGAGGCATAGCCCCTCCGGTCGTGGGACAATCGTGTCCATGAGTTTGTTGTGTCGTTGAGACGAGGAGTCGCTATGCCGCGCGAAACTAATGTCGTCAAACGCGAGCGCGCCATCGAGGTGTGCGAGCGCCTCAATCGTCGCTATGGCCCGGTTGAGTGCTTTTTGGACCACGAGAATCCGTTTAGACTGCTGATCGCCGTGTTACTCTCGGCACAAACGACCGATGCGCAGGTCAACAAGGTGACGCCGAAGCTGTTTTCCCGGTGGCCCACGCCCGAGGCCATGGCGGAGGCGAGCGTTGCCGATGTGGCCGATACCATCAAGTCGCTCGGCTTTTATAAGAGTAAGGCCAAGCATGCCGTGGGGGCTGCACAGATGATTGTCGCCGACTATGGCAGTGAGGTGCCGGCCGATATGAAGGAACTCGTCAAGCTGCCGGGCGTGGGGCGCAAGACGGCGAACATCGTCCTCAACGTCGGGTTCGGCATCGTGGAGGGCATTGCGGTCGATACGCACGTCAACCGCATCGCGCACCGTCTGATGCTGAGTCCCAAGACGCATGCCAAGGAGCCGCTCAAGACCGAGCAGGATCTACTCAAGATTCTGCCGCATGAGTATTGGGAATCGGTCAACCACCAGTGGATTACCTTTGGCCGCGAAATCTGCGACGCCCGTAAGCCCAAATGCGACGAGTGCCCGCTGGCAGACCTTTGCCCGAGCGTGCGCGTTTTGGGGTAGCTGTTCGGCGTGCGCCGGCGTGTCCATCCTATGCGTTACCATGACAATCAATATTTTTGACGTACGACCCGCCGAGCTTGCCCCGGCGGGCTTTTGGCGTTGCGATGCCGGAGGAACA
>CABQJJ010000069.1 GCA_902464485.1 uncultured Collinsella sp.
TGCACCTGCGCCTCGTCGCGCCAGTAATTGATAGAACCATCCGGGTTGGAGTCGATCGCGTCGATCACCTGTGTCTCAGCTGGCACGCCAAAAGCCATGATCAGCTTGAGCTCATACTTGTCGTTATCGAGCCCCATAGCATCGATCGCATGGGGCGTAAAGGCCTTGAACATGCAGGCCGCCACCTCGGGCGTGGCGCCGCGAGCGGCGAGCATCATCGTCTGGGCGGCAATGCCCGTATCGACCTCGGTGATGGGCGCGGCGGGCTTGCCGGGAACGGTGCGCTCAGCAAGAACTGCGATGTAGCCGGTCGGGCGCTCGCCCTCGGCAGGGCCTGCCCAGTCCTTGAGCGCGCCGGCCCACGCGAGCTCATCAAATACGCGCGCGCAGTCCTCTGCACCGCTCACCACATGAAAACGTAGGTGCTGAGCATTAGCGCCGCAAGGGGCCAGGTGTGCCAGCTCCGCCAGCTCGAGCAGAAACTCGCGCGGCACGCGCATGGACTCGTCAAAACGGCGGCATGTGCGAGCGCGACGAACCAGCGCATCAAACGCATCCAAGCCAAGCTTTTCGCAGCCTTGCTTTGCCATCGACTCCGCGCTCGACGGCGCCGCGGGAACAGCTTCGTTCATAGAGACCCCCAATAAAAGGCAATTGTTCTTAGGAAAATCTAACCTAAAACGTAGGCAATAACGAACAGAGCTGCAATGTTCTACACCTGTTGAATAGAAAATCGCGACGTGGGGAACAACGGAAACAAATCGGGGCCTTTGGGTTACGTTTCGCCCTCCTCGCCCCACGCGCCAGCACCCTTGGGCGATACTTGTTGCAGCAACTGCGGCATACGCCGCAAAAACAACAATGACGGCAAACGCTACACGGAAAGGAGACCTTATGGGCATCTTTAAGAACGATGACCAGCAGTCGAACCTGTTTGGATTTGACGAGAAAAGCATGGCAGGTAAGGCAATCAAGGCCGTGCGCTGGATCTACGCCATCACGGGTGTCATCGCACTACTTGCCGGCATCGCGCTGCTGTTTGCACCCGCCAAGTCCCTCGTCTTCCTGACGACCGTCCTGGGCTTCTACTTTATAATCACGGCAGCCATTAGGCTGTTCACCGCCATTTTTGAGCCGCTACTACCCGCCGGCTGGCGTGTGACGAGCATCATCTCCAACCTGCTCATCATTCTAGGCGGCGTCATAATTCTGCGCAATCAGGCCTTCTCGACCGCGACGCTCACCACGCTCGTGGTGGTCGTGGCTGGTTTCGGCTGGATTGTCGAAGGTGTCATGTCCATTCTGGAGTCCGAGCTTTCGTCTAACCGCGCCCTCGCCATCCTGAGCGGCGCGCTCTCCATCATCGCCGGCATGTTCGTGTTTATCTATCCGCTGTGGTCGGCAAAGATGCTCGTCATCTTTAGCGGCGCCGCGCTCCTGGTGTTTGGCGTGACGCTCATTGTCCGCGCCATTCAGTTTGGCAAACTGGTGCACTAGATGCCAAGAACGCTCTTTATCGATGCCGACGCCTGCCCGGTCACGCGCGAGTCGATCGACTGCGCGCGGTGGGCGGGCGTTGCCGTGGTGATTGCCGGAAACAGCACGCAAAACCTGGAACGCCACATTCGCCGCGACGATCCGCGCGATGCCGAGCACGCGCGCCGCGGCTTTTGGGTCACGACGCTCGACGTGAGCGTGGGCGCCGATAGTGCCGACTTTGCCATTGTCGAACGCCTGCAGGCGGGCGACGTGGTCGTGACGCAGGACATTGGCCTGGCGAGCATGGTGCTCGGCCGCGATGCCGCCGCAATCGGTGTGCGCGGGCACGTATACGACAAGGCGACCATCGACATGCAGCTGTTTATTCGTCACGAGGAAAAGAAGGTGCGTCGCGCCGGCGGTCGCACCCGCGGGCCGGCAGCCTTCACCAGCGAAGACCGCGCCCGCTTTAAGCGTAACCTCACCGAGCTGCTGCGCTAACCAAGGAAGATTTTTAGGCTATGCCCGGAAATTTGCCTTTTTGTTCTGACCGGTATGAGCGCTCAGGATCCATGGCTCAACAAAAACGGGCTTCAAAATGTCATGCGTCGCCGCATTGCGCAGGCGCCGAACATGGCTATTTTGAAGCCCGTTTTGTTAGGCCTACTTAAAGGCCGAAGGCGGATAGGATGAGGCCCCAGCCGGCGCCAATGACGTACATCATGACCAGGAACACGGCGTTTTCGCGAGCGCTGCGGTTGGTGCGGAACAGCACCAGATAACCCACACCGGCAGAGATGAGCGTGCCAGCGAGCATCGGTGCCAGCTGCAGCGCGCCTTCCAGATACAGCTGCGTAATGACCACGCTGGCCGAGCAGTTGGGGATCAGGCCGACAAGCGCCGAACCCAGGACGGCGAGCGTCTCGTTGCCACGCAAGAACTGCTCGATCGCAGATTCGCCAAAGGTCTCGAGCACGGCGACCAGAATCAGCGTCACCAAGAAAATGAATACCGATACCTGCACGGTATGCGAGATGGCGCTGCGGATGATTGCCAGGAGGGGGGCGCCCTCGTGGGAGTGGGAGTGACCGTGGTCATGATGGTGTTCATGCTCGCCCTCATGGCCGTGTTCGTGGTCATGTCCATGTCCATGTTCGTGCTCGTGCTCGTCTTCATCGCAACCGCAATGGTCGCGCTCGCACAGCTCATGGATGTGGTCGGCGCTCACGCCCGCCTCGGCCAACTCGTCGATGATGTCACCGCCGCTGTGGTCGTCATGCGCGCAGTTAACGTGCGCCGGATTGACAGTGGTCCCCAACACGGTACGACGAATCGCCGCATGCGCGCGGGCGTTGCGACGCAGACCGCGAATGGCGGCATCCACGATAAAGCCCGTGACCAGCGCGATCAGCGCTTTCGAAGCCAAAAGCATCGCCATAGTCTGCACGGGAACCTGCTCGGCAAGTAACAGTGGCAGCATCTCGTCGGAGGTCGAGAGGAACACGGCGACCAGCGTGCCCAGCGTCACGACACGGCCGGCGTACAGCGTCGCCGCCATGGCCGAAAATCCGCACTGCGGCACCATGCCCAGCAGCGAGCCAACCACGGGGCCCGCGGCGCCGGCGCGCTTGATGGCCCCGTTAACGCGGTCGCCTGCAACGTGCTCAAGGGTTTCAAGAGCCAAATACGTCACCAACAAAAACGGCACCAGCGACAACGTGTCCTTGCCGGCGTCGAGCAGAATATCAATCAGCAAATCCATGACGGATGGAACCTTTCGTGTCTTTCGGCAGCATTATAAAAGTCCTAGCGGTCAACTAGGGTATTGTAGTTATCCTAGGCGTGGTGCCAATAGTTGCACATGGTAAACTATCATCTCGCCATAACTCGACAACCCGAGCCGCACAACGCGGCCCATCCAAGGAGCAGCATATGAACGTATCGCAAGCACTCGAATACGAGCGCCAGCCGTTTATCCCCATGTTTATCTATGGCGATCACGGCGCCATGGAGTCCGAGCGCCAGAAGGGCGAGGAGGCCCTTAAGGTGCTCGAAACCGAGTACTTTACCGCCGAGGGCGACCCCGGCTTCGACTTTGCCACCGTGCGCGATCTGGCCGACCGCAACCGCGACCTGTGCGACCAGATCGGCGAGGCGCGCCTGCGCAACGTGACGCCCGCGACGCTTTCGCGCGGCCTGTCCGATGCCGACACCTGCGCGGCCATCGGTAAGATGCAAAAGCGTACCGCCGCGTCGGTCATGCGCGAGATCCGCGGCGACCGCGACGCACTCGGCGTGGCCTACGCCCGCAAGCCCATCCAGGGCACCGTGCTGGGCATCGACATCGAGACCACCGGCCGTGCGCCTGAGCGCGGCTACATCATCAACGTGGGCTGGGAGATCATGGAGCTCACCAGCGACGCCGTCCCGCACGACGCCGAGGCGCACTACTGCGGTCTGCCCGATATCTATCGCGGCGAGGACGTACCGCTGTCGAATATCCACCACATTACCTGGGACGACATCGACGGCAAAAAGCCGTTCCGCGAAGATAAGGAGCTGCAAAAGCAGCTGCTCAAGCTCATGAAGAAGTATCCGTACATGGCGCACAACGCCGCCTTTGAGGACAGCTGGTTCAAGATTCACCTGGACGGCTACGCCGAGGCGCGCCGTGCCGGCAAGATCATCGTCATCGACTCGCGCCAGATCTGCCGCAGTCTGGACGCCGACGTGCGCTCGCTCCCCCGCGAGTCCGCGCCCGCCGCGCTCGAGAACTGGGCACGCCGCCGTGGCACCCTCGCCGCCGACGCCAACGAACAGCACCTGGGCCTCGACGACACCGACCTCATGCTCCATACCGTCCAGGCCGAGTTCAACCTCAAGAACCTGTTTGCGAAATAACAACGTCTGCGGCAAACACCGCTTGCTCACGGGCGGCCCCGCAGCGGGAAACCCCGCAGCGGGGCCGCCCTACGTTCCATAGGCAGACCCGCTCTTCACAAATTCTGAACCCTATTTTTTAACTATTTCGGCACATTCCCGACACGTGATTTGTGTTCGGATGGCGATACATCGATACCAAATGTGCAGCAATTGAGTATTTCTATGCTATAGCCGAGCTGCGAAAACATTTATTTAGGGCGTATCAACCCATAATCGCGTCAAGCTTTTGGACAGCATTTGGTTAGACCGCTAAAACGGCTTTCCCACTCAGCGCCATCAACACGGCATTAGCTGACACGATATATACCATGAGTATCGTATTGTCACATACCACCGCAAAAGCGGTCTACCAGGCCGCGCATTCGGCGTCTGCGAAAGACGCCGAGCCCTGTAACCCTGCCGCGATTTACAGATCATGCCCCAGCGGAACACTCCTCGACGCAGCCGCAGAATGGCTCGTCAAACATGATGTTGCCCGCGACGCAAACGATCCCCTCGAGGTAATGGTGTTTGATCGCAGGAATGCGCGCTACGCGATGAACTGTCAATGCCACGTTTCGTCAAAACGATTCTCGAACTCACGCTTTATAGAGCTCGGAGAAGGCATCTTCGTTGTTGGTGTTGAGCTTTGTGCACTTCAGGCCGCCATCTATCTTTCTTTTCGCGAACTAGTGGAGTACTACTTTGAACTGTGTGGCGCTTATTCCCTAGGACCCGGCTCTTCCACCTCCTATACCGAGCGTTTCGCGCTTACCTCGACCGAGAGGCTAAAGCAGTTCTTTAATTCCATTACCAAATGTGACGGTTTGGCCCTTGCCCGAAAGGCGATTCAATGTGTACGCGATGGATGCCGGTCTCCCATGGAAACGGCCTTTGCCATGATGCTTACGTTGCCCAAAAGCGAAGGAGGGCTTGGCATTAAAGGAATTGAGACCGACTACGAGGTGAAGGTCACCGCCGCCGCAAAAAATCTCACGAGACGCAAAAAGTTCTTTATGGATGCATATCTGAAGAGATCTCGAACAGATATTGAATACAACGGTTTTTATCACGACGCGGAAGAAGACCGCGCCATCGACGAAGAACGCAAGAACGCACTTGCGTCCATGGGGTACGGAATCATCACCGTCAGCCGTTATTCCTTTATGCATGCCAGCTCTTTCGTTAGGGTCATGGAGGCAATCCAACGAAAAGAAGGTATACGCCCCTCGCGTCTGCCAAAAGACTTTCAAATCATGCAAGAGGACCTGAGACTGTTTGTGCTCAGAAGGTTTATTGAGGAGAAGAAACGAATCCAGGAGGAGCTTCGCCAGGATTCCGAAGAGCGTCAACGAATCGACCTCGAAAAGGCAATGCTCGAAGGCATCACATTGGACGATCCGACGATTAACGAGGCTCCGGCAATCGATGACATGCAGGCTGTCGAACCCGACAGCCCATCACTCAACCAAACAAGCAGCTTCACGCCCGAGGGCAGGGTCTTCGGGGCCGGAAACTAGGCTGACTAACAAGGTGGGTGCCCCTGCGACGTGCAAAATTGCGAGTATTCAGCAGAGCCGGGTGTCCATCATCCTCGAGTGGATCCAAAAGTGAAGCGAAATCACTCTTGCGTGAGAACGTTAGACAACATTTGAGGAAGAACTCATCGGTTTACCACCCTAAGATAACTCTTTAGCTGCATTATTTGGTCTGCGATAAATTAACAGACCCCCTATCGTTGCAGAATACTCTAATTTTTGCACGGCGCAGGGGCACCCACCCCGGCATCACCTATCAAAACCGCTTAGTCCGGGATCTCGTCCGCTTTTCCTCATCATTTTGTACGACGGATTGCCTAAACGATATTGACATATGAACATGCGCTCATATACTCGGAAGTAAGTTATATGAGCGCATGTTCATATGAAAGGATATTGCAATGAGCGATCACGCTGATGAAATAAAGTCCGGCATCGACACCACCATCGTGCCCGACGTCCCCACCACCTGCTCGCCCGAGGACCTTCCCGACGAGGAGCTGCTATACGACCTCGCTGACCTGTTCAAGGTCTTCAGCGACACCACGCGCATCAAGATTCTCTATGCTCTCATGGGCCGCGAGCTCTGCGTGGCCGACATCGCCGAGGCGACCGCAACCTCGCAGTCGGCAGTATCTCACCAGCTGCGCACGCTTAAGCAATCACACCTAGTCAAATTCCGGCGCGACGGGCGCAACATCCTTTACTCCCTCGCCGACGATCACGTCTACACCATGCTCAACCAGGGCATGAGCCATATCTGCGAATAACAGCCAACCACGGTACCAGCGCGGCCGGCACCCAGGCCGCTTGCACGGGAAAGGAACCCACCATGAAAAAGCAGTTCAAACTCGACGAAATCGACTGCGCCAACTGCGCACGTGAGCTTCAGGATGAGCTGGCCAAGCTCGAGGGCGTCAAGTCCGTGTCCGTCAACTTTATGACGCAGAAGCTAACGCTCGAGGCCGACGATGCCGAGTTCGACGAGGTACTCGACCACGTCGTGGAGTTTACGGCCGACGTCGAGCCGGATTGCGAGATCATTCTCTAGCCCAGGTTTACGCTGATCCGCAAGGCCGCGCTTGCCGCGGCCTTTGCTCGCGAAGTTATATGAGCGAGTGTTCATACATTCAAATGGGAGGTTTGAATCATGGCAGCCGCCGATCCCACAAAGAAAAAGAAGAAGCGCAAGAAGAAAGAGTCCCTTGAGCATAAGCGCAACCGTATCCTGGTAGCGCTAGGCATTTTTGCGGTGGTGTACGCCCTCGACGAGCTCGGTACCCTTACCGCCGCATTCGGCACCCCGGGTGACATCTACGCCAGCTTCGTGCTGTTCCTGGTGCCGTTCCTAATTGCCGGCTACGACGTGCTCCAGAAGGCGTTCAGCAACATCCGCCGCGGCAAAGCCTTCGACGAAAGCTTCCTCATGGCGGTCGCGACCATCGGCGCATTTGCCATGGTGCTCTTCCCCGACACCGACCCGCACATGGCCGAAGGCGCCGCCGTCATGCTGTTCTACCAGGTCGGCGAGCTGTTCCAGGCCTACGCCGTGGGCAAGAGCCGCAAGTCGATCAGTGCCATGATGGACATCGCGCCCGACTACGCTAACGTCGAGCAGCCCGACGGCACACTCGAGCAGGTCTTCCCCGATGACATCGCCGTCGGCACCGTGATCGTGGTCAAGCCCGGCGAGCGCGTGCCTATCGACGGCGTCATCGTCGAGGGCGAAACCCAGCTCGACACCGCCGCGCTCACGGGCGAGTCAGTCCCCCGCCCCGCCAAGTCCGGCGACGATATCATCAGCGGCTGCATCAACATGACGGGCCTCATCCACATGCGCACCACCAAGCCGTTTGGCGAGTCCACCGTCGCGCGCGTCCTGGAGCTCGTGGAGAATGCCAGCGAAAAGAAGGCACGCACCGAGAACTTCATCACGCGCTTTGCCCGCGTCTACACCCCCGCCGTCACCGGCGCCGCCGCGGTGCTCGCGCTCGGCGGCGGCCTGGTCACCGGTGCCTGGTCCGACTGGATTCTGCGCGGTCTGACCTTCCTGGTCGTCAGTTGCCCGTGCGCCCTCGTGATCAGTGTACCGTTGAGCTTCTTTGGCGGCATCGGCGGCGCGTCCAAGTTGGGCGTTCTCATCAAGGGCTCCAACTACCTCGAGACGCTCGCCGACGTGGACACCGTCGTCTTCGACAAAACGGGCACCCTCACCAACGGCACGTTCTCGGTCGTCGCGGTGCATCCCGAGGCAGGCTATACCGAGCAGTCGTTGCTCGAAGTCGCAGCACTCGCCGAGTCGTTCTCCGATCACCCTATCGCGCAGTCGGTACGCGCCGCCTACCAGGACGAGCTCGACCCCAAGCGCGTGACGGATTCCGCCAATGACGCAGGCCACGGCGTGTCGGCGACCATCGACGGCAAGCACGTCGTCGTCGGCAACGCCAAGATGCTCGCTGCGGCCGGCGTTGAAGCGCCCGATTGCGAGGTTGTCGGCACGATCCTCCACGTACTCGTTGACGGCGTGTACGCCGGCCACATCGTGATTGCCGACACCGTAAAGGCCGATGCCGAGCAGACGATCCGCGACCTGCACACCGCTGGCATCAAACGTACCGTCATGCTCACGGGCGACCGCGAGGAAGCGGCTGCGTCCGTTGCCGAACAGTTGGGGCTCGACGAGTTCCACGCGCAACTGCTGCCGGGCGACAAGGTCGAGCGTGTTGAAACGCTGCTCGCGGCCGAAAGCGGCAAGGGCAAGCTCGCTTTTGTGGGCGATGGCATCAACGATGCGCCCGTGCTCACCCGTGCCGATGTGGGCATTGCCATGGGCGCCATGGGGTCCGACGCCGCGATTGAGGCTGCCGACGTTGTACTCATGGACGACAAACCGTCCAACATCGCCCGTGCCATCCGCGTGGCACGCAAGACCATGACGATTGTTTGGCAGAACATCATTTTTGCACTGGGTATTAAGCTGCTGATTCTGGTGCTCGCGGCGCTCGGCATCGCCAATATGTGGCTTGCCGTCTTTGGCGACGTGGGCGTGGCGATCATCGCCATCCTGAACGCCATGCGCGCGATGGGTGTCAAGAACCTGTAGCTTGTACTCGGACGGTCCCGGCAGGGATGTCCCCTCCAAAACGTCCTCGGCAAATGTGGCCCCGTTGTCCTGCTCCTATGGAGCTATGGACAACGGGGCCACTTGCCTGCGGAATGTTTTGGAGGGGACATCCCTGCCGGGACCTGCGGTAACATCGCTGGCGGTTCTTGGGCATCGCTTGCTGGCGGGGTTCCTTGTCTGAGTTGGACTTAGTTGATGGGGCTACTGGTCCCGGTCGCTGTC
>CABQJJ010000070.1 GCA_902464485.1 uncultured Collinsella sp.
CAATCCAAGGGTTATACCCTAAGAGCAAACCACCCCTTTTAGGGGTGGTTTTGATGCGTTTTGAGTCCTATTGCTCCATTGTCGCTGTGTTTTTAACCCTCGTTTGTCGCATCTTCTGTGAACGGGATACAATAACTTAGTCTGTGCAGCATGGAGGTGAATATGGCCGAAGCCCGTATTGGCGTTGATATCGTTGAGATATCTCGGATGAAATCAATCTTAGAAAAGACGCCGTCGTTTGCTCGGCGCGTGTTTACCGAAGAGGAATGCGTATATTGCGATTCTACTTCCCGTCCTGCCGCTCATTATGCTAGCCGTTTTGCTTCTCGTGAGGCGGTGCTTAAGGCGCTTGGAACGGGCTTTAGCCAGGGCGTCGGCCGCAAAGACGTTTCGGTAACGCGCGATAAGCTCGGCAAACCAAAAGCGATACTTTCGGGGCGTGCTCTCGAAATTGCTCATGATTTGGGTGTCATCGAGGTCGCTCTTTCCATTACGTTGACGGGTGATTTGGCTGTCGCTAACGCTATTGCGATTACCGAGGATGCTCGACCTAAACCTAAGGAAGAAAAGGTGAGCACGAAGGAGCGCGTTGCTCAGACATTTAAAGAGGCTCGTTCTGTTTTGGATGAGCTCGAACAGCTGCAACAATCTGCTTTGTCGGAGCATCTGGTTGATGATCCGCAAGATACGCTAGGAGCATAGATGAAACCGGTTTTAAGTACCGAGGAAGTCGTCCGTCTTGAGGACATCATCGAGCGTGAGGGTACCTCGAAGGCCGAGCTTATGGAGTTAGCGGGCGAATTTGTCGCTAACGAGATTTTAAAGCTCAATCCCAATCGCGTTCTTGTGTTAGTCGGTTTTGGCAATAACGGCGGTGATGGTTGGGTTGCTGCCGATATTCTGGCTCATAAGGGCGTTGATGTGGATATCGTATCTCCCGTCGACCCCGATGAGATTCCAGCAGCCCTGGCACGCCATGTTGCACGTCGCACCGCCGGTCGCGATGTGCATGTTTGCGTCGGTCCGTCGCGTGACGAACTGGAAGTGTTGATTGGCAAGGCCGATGTCGTAGTCGATGCTATTTTTGGCACTGGTTTTCATGGTGGCTTGCGCGCCCCCTTTTCGATTTGGATTCCTACGGTTAACGACTGCGCCAATTGTGTCGTAGCCATTGATGTTCCATCGGGATTAAATGCAGAAACCGGTGTCGTTGATGACGATTGCATTCGCGCCGAGCGTACGGTAACGATGATTGCCCCTAAGATTGGGCTCTATAGTGCCGATGGCCCTGAATTTGCAGGTGATATAGTCTGCGGGGGACTGTATGAGCGCCTAGATGAGGTGATCAATGACGTTGACCATGCTGCCGAGATTGTAGAGCCGGGCGACCTCGTTGACTATTTTGCACCGCTGCCGAGCAATATCGATAAGTATTCTCGTGGCTCGGTGCTCATCGTGGCTGGTTCGGCACAGTATCCCGGTGCAGCTATTATGGCCGCGAAGTCTGCGGCTCGTGCTGGTGCCGGCTATGTGGCGGTTGCGACACCTGATGCCTGTGCCAACCTCATTCGTATGGCGTTGCCCTCTATTCCCGTCTTTGCCATACCGTCGGATTCCCGCGGTTCATTTGGAGCTGCGGCGCGCATGACGGTATGCGAGATTGCTAAGAAGTACAGCTGCGTTTTGTGCGGACCGGGCATGACGACATCCGCCGGCGCTATGCAGGTGGTTTCGGGCTTGCTTGAGCTCGAGGTGCCTTTGATCCTAGACGCCGACGCGCTTAATTGTCTTGCCAAAATTGCAATTGACGGTATCGATGGCAACCCCGAAATGTATCGCCGTGAGCAGCCGCTGGTCATGACGCCTCATTATCGCGAGCTATCGCGTTTGGTGGCCGGCGAGGAGGTCAACGATCTTGGAACCGCGATTGCCGCGGCCCAAAAGGTCGTATGGGCCGCTGGTTCGGACAATCTCGTGGTAATTGCCAAGGGGCCGACAACGGCTATTTGCGGTGTCGAGCGCGTGCTGCTGCCGCTTTCGGGTCCTGCGTCGCTGGCAACTGCTGGTTCGGGTGATGTCCTCGCGGGCATCCTAGCCGGAACGTTGGCTACCATGCGTGACGACATGGATCGCTGGGAGTTGTTGTATTCATATGCCGTTGCGCTTCATAGCTATGCCGGTTTTGCTGCGGCGGCGGAGTTTGGCGAGAAAAGCGTTATCGCGACTGATTTGATTGATCTCATCGGTCCTGCTATGGAGCTGGCGTCAAAGGATGCACTCGAAGATCTGGGAATTATAGACGAAGGGTCGGATGACTAAGTATGAATAAAGCCGATTTGACGCGTTGGTCCTGGGTCGAGATCGACCGCGGGGCACTCCGCCGCAATACGAGGGCCTATAAGAACTTGCTAGATCCGCGTCAGCGCCTGTGCTGCGTGGTTAAAGCCGATGCCTATGGTCATGGAGCCGTCGAGTGCGCCAAGATCATGTATTCGGCCGGCGCCGACATGTTTGCCGTGGCGACGGTCAACGAGGGCGTTGAACTCCGTCAGGGCGGGATTACCAAGCCCATTTTGATTCTAAGCGAGCCGCCTATCGAGGCTATTCCCACGTTGCTCGAGTTTGATATCATGCCCTCGGTCTATATGTCCGATTTTGCCCTTGCGTATGGCGAGTGCGCTGTCGCGGCGGGCAAGGTTGGCAAGTATCATCTTGCCATCGAGACGGGTATGAACCGCATCGGTGTTCACTACACGCAAGTACTCGACTTTGTCCGCGGCATTAATTTCCATCGTGGTATTCAGTGCGACGGTGTATTTACACATTTCGCCACGGCCGATGAGCCTTCGGGCTGGGACTACAAGCTGCAGTGCCAGCGCTTTACCGAGGCTGTTCAAGCCATTAAGGACGCAGGTTTTGAGTGCGGTATCGTGCACTGCGCCAATACGCCGTCTTCGATGCTCGATCCCTCGATGCATTTTGACATGATCCGTGCCGGCGTGGGCTTGTACGGCATGCAGCCGTGTGAGCTGAGTGGTCGCGTGATGCAGCTCGATCCCGTGATGAGTGTCCACGCGCGCGTGACGCGCGTGGCGCATCCTGCGATGGGCGAGGGCGTAGGCTATGGCTTTACCTATCGCGTACCGCGCACGCGTGTTCAGATCTGCACCCTTCCGATTGGATATGCTGACGGCCTTTCGCGCACGCTTTCTAATCGTATGGACGTGCTGTACCGCGGTGAGCGCGTGCGTCAGGTGGGCAATATCTGCATGGATCAGTTCATGGTCGCCATTCAGTCCAACCCGGCGCATGAGACTCCCGAGGCCGAGTATGGTGACGAGATGATTATTGTCGGCCGCGACGGCGATGCCGAAATCACCATGGACGAGATGGCGCGACTGCGTGGCACGATTAACTACGAGGTCGCCTGCGGCTTTGGCATGCGCCTCGACAAGGTCTACGTGTAGGAGTCGCCATGGGCGTCATGCACATCCCCGGCCATTCCCATCAAGTGCCACGCGAGGTCGCACTCGAGGAAATTGAGGCCGTTCTGGGCGATTGCCACCTCTGTCAGCTCTATCAGTCGCGTCACAATATCGTGTTTGGCGTGGGAAACCCCCGCGCTCGCGTGATGTTTATTGGCGAGGCGCCGGGTCTCAATGAGGATTTGCAGGGCGAACCCTTTGTGGGGGCGGCGGGTGAGGACCTCAACGGCATTCTGTCGCTGGCGGGCCTTAAACGTGAAGATGTGTATATCGCCAACGTGCTCAAGTGTCGCCCGCCGGGAAACCGCAATCCGCGCCCCGAGGAGGTATTGGCATGCTCGCCGTTTTTGCGTGAGCAGATTCGCAGTATCTGGCCCGATATCATCGTGACGCTCGGCAATCCCGCGACGCACTTTGTGCTTAAGACCGAGATAGGCATCACCAAGCTGCGCGGCAGGTTCCATCAGATGGGGCATTTCGTGGTGATGCCCACGTTCCACCCGGCGGCTGCCTTGCGTAACCCGGCGTGGCAGGAGCTGCTGGAGAAAGACTTTAAGATGCTGGGCGACTATCTGGAGCGACATCCCGCACCAGAGATCGCCTCGGAATAATAAGGAGCGTATATGTCCCTGGAACGCCTGGGGGTAGGTATCTACAGAACCGCTAGTGCTGCCGATACGGAGCATTTTGGCGAGCTGGTCGCACCGTGTCTAGAAGATGGTGATGTGCTGATTCTGACCGGCGGCTTGGGTGTGGGAAAGACCCACTTTACCAAGGGTGTTTCGCGTGCTCTGGGTGATGAGCATATGGTCACGAGCCCTACGTTTGCACTTATGGCCATTCATGACCAAGGGCGTATTCCGCTGTTCCATTTTGATCTGTACCGCCTGGAGCATGCCTACGAGCTCGAGGATACGGGCATTTTTGACGTGCTGGGCTATGAGGGAGCTTGCCTGCTGGAGTGGGGTGAGCAGTTCCAGGATGAGCTGACCGACGAGTATCTTTCGGTGACGCTTAAGCGTGACGAGGACAACAGCGACGTGCGAACGATCACGCTTGAGGCTCACGGCGAGCGCGCGACGGAGCTTTCCGATTTGATTGATAGGGCTGTACAAGATGAGCTTGCATAGGGACAACGCGCCGGTGGTGGCGCTCGATACTTCGACTGACATGCTTGCCTGCGCGGTAAGCTGGATTGATGTGCGGGCAGGCGAGGCGAAGCTGGTGAGTGGCGACCATCTGTGTCGCCGCCATGCCAACGTGGAGCTCGTGAATACCGTCGATGGCGTGTTGGCGCAGGCCGGCCTGGACCGCAGCGATGTCGGCTGTTATGTGGTCGGTCGCGGCCCCGGCTCGTTTACGGGCGTGCGTATCGGCATCTCCACCGCAAAGGGTCTGGCGCGCGGTGCCAACGTGCCGTTGCTGGGCGTGTCGACGCTTGATGCTTGCGCTTGGACGGCATGGAAGGCCGGCGTGCGCGGCAAACTTGGTGTTCTTGCCGACGCCATGCGCGGCGAGGTGTACCCGGCGCTGTATGTGCTGGGGGACGAAGGCCCCGAGCGCCTGTTTGAGCGCGAGCGCGTTGTCAAGGCCGCCGTGGCGCTTGATGAGTGGCGCCAGGCCGCGGACTGGGATCAGGTTCAGCTGACTGGTGACGGTCTCGTGCGTTATGGCAAGCTGCTGGGTGAGGACGAGACGGCGCGCTGCGTGGAGCGAGACCTGTGGTGGCCCTCGGGCGAGGGCCTGCTGATGGCGCACGCCGCAGGCGATGGCGATCCGGCTCGCGTCTTGCCGATCTATACGCGCCTTTCGGACGCCGAGGAAAACGAGCGCAAGCGCCTGGGCCTTGCCGAGAGCGCGCAGAGCGAGGTGACAGGTGTTGCCGACGAGCTCGCCGGACGTCATCTGCAATTCCGCCCCATGGGCGCGGCGGATGCCGAGGGCGCGAGCGCGCTGGAGACCGCCTGCTTTGAAGGTGCCGGACACGAGGCGTGGACACCGGGTATGTTCCTGTCCGAGCTGGGCGAGGGCGTTGCGGCTCCGCGCAGTTGGTGGGTGGCACACGACGATGGCAGGTTGTTGGGCCTCGCCGGCGGCATGGTTGTGGACGGTGATGTGCAGATTTTGGACGTCGCCGTCGATTCGTCTCATCGCCGCGAGGGTATCGCCCGCAAGCTGCTGTCGCACGTGAGCTACGACGCCCAGATGCTCGGCTGTACCACGGCCTCGCTCGAGGTTGAGGATGGCAACGAGGGTGCGATTGCGCTCTATGCCGCTCTGGGCTTTACCGAGGCGGGTCGTCGCCGCGGCTACTACGGTGCCGGCAAAGACGCCATCGTCATGACGGCACCGCTGCCCCTGGTGCTTCCGGTCGACAACGCCTCGCCTGAGCCGACGGCGGCCGAGCAGCGCGTATGGCCACTGCCCGTACCCGAGCGCACTGCCGAGGAACGTGCCGAAATCGAGCGCCGTCGCCTGGTGCTTGCCATTGAGAGCTCCTGTGACGAGACGGCCGTGGCGATTATCGATGCGGACGGCAATATGCTGGCCAACCAGGTGTCGACACAGATTGATTTTCATGCCCGCTTTGGCGGCGTGGTGCCCGAGATTGCCTCGCGCAAGCACGTCGAGGTGATTGTAAGCGTCGTGGATGCGGCGCTTGAAGATGCCGCGGCGTCGCTTGGCTTGACGGGTGGAGCGATCACGCCGAAAGAGCTTGCCGCCGTGGGCGTGACGCAGGGTCCGGGCCTGGTGGGCGCTCTGGTGGTGGGTGTCGCCTTCGCCAAGGGCTTCGCCTATGCTGCCGGCAAGCCGCTCGTGTGCGTCAACCATCTGGAAGGGCACCTGTTTGCCAACCTGTTGGCGCAGCCCGACCTCAAGCCGCCGTTTATCTTTACGCTTGTCTCGGGCGGGCACACCATGCTCGTGCACGTAAAGGCATGGGGCGACTACGAGGTACTTGGCGAGACACTCGATGACGCCGTGGGCGAGGCCTTCGACAAGGTTGCCAAGGCGCTGGGCCTGGGCTACCCCGGTGGCCCCATCATCTCCAAGCTTGCCGAGACGGGTAATCCCAAGGCAATCGATTTTCCCCGCGCTCTTAACAGCAGGGGGGACTACCGCTTCTCGCTTTCGGGCCTCAAGACGGCAGTGACGCTCTACATCGAGCAGGAGACCAAGGCCGGGCGCACGATTCATCTGCCCGACCTGGCAGCCTCGTTTGAGGCAGCGGTCTTTGACGTGCAGTACAAGAAGGCTAAAAATGCCCTGCACGCCACTGGTTGCAAGGAGTACTGTATCGGTGGAGGTGTTTCGGCCAATCCCCATCTGCGCGAGATGATGATTAGAAAGCTCGGCCGTCAGGGTATTCGCGTGACGGTGCCGCCTCTCTCGGCGTGTACCGACAATGCCGCCATGATTGCAGAGGTCGCTCGTCGTAAATTCGACCGGGGAGAAATCTCGATGTTTGACGTCGACGCCGATCCCAACATGACGCTGTAGTCGCGTTATGTTGGGCACAGAGACTGTGGCCGCACCTATTTATCGATACTGTTTTGCCCCCCCTCTTCTTGAGTTTGAGAGACGGGGGCATTCTTGTGTGCATTGCTCATATTTCCCTTAGTCACAAGAAGGCACCCGCTTGCCGGGGGAGCAAACGGGTGCCTTTGAGCGAATGTGTCCGCGGACGTTTCTTGCCGCGCGTTGCTAGTTAGTTGCTGCTCGAATCGGAGTCGTCTCCGGAGCTGGGCACCGAGATCGTCAACGTGATGGTGCTGTCAGTGGATTGCTTTCCGGTGGGGGAGACGCCCGTGACGGTGGCGTTCTCGTCACCGCTCACCGGGTTGCCGCTCTGATCGCAGAAGGCAATGTTGTAGAAACCGGCATTGTTGAGTGCGGTAACGGCGGCAGAGATGCTCTTACCGTATAGGTTGCTCGGGACATTGGCTTTACCAGACTTCTTGGCGACAACGACCGTAATCGTGGCGCCCGGCTTTTGCTTGCCGCTGGGATTCCAGCTTATCACGGTGCCCTCGGCAACCGAGTCGTTCTCCTGGTAGGTCACATCGACGCCGAAACCGGCCATGTCGAGGGCGTTGCGCGCCTGCGATTCGGTCATATCGGTCAAGTCGGGGACGGAGGTGGTGTCAGGGCCGCTCGAGACCTTATATGAAATGGTCGTACCTTTCTCGACTTCCTTGCCGGCATCGGTGCCCTGCTCAAAGACTTCGCCCTTTTCTGCCTCGTTGGCCTCTTCGGTGGCATTGCCCTTGAGCCCAACGCTTGCCAGAGACGCTTCGGCCTGGTCTTTGGTTAAGCCGACAAGCTGCGGAACCTCAACCTTTTCTGAGGGTTTGGCACCCTTGGAGATAACAAGGTTCACTTTCGTGCCCTTGGGCTTTTTTGTTTTGCCGTTGGGGGTCTGCTCGGCAACCTTGCCCTCCTCGACGTCATCGTTATAGCTTTGGTCGATGGTGCCGACCTCGAAACCGGCTTCCTTGATAAGCTGGATGGCGGTTTCCTGGTCCTTGCCCAGGACATCGGGGACCGGAACCTGCTCTCCGCTAAAGAGACCAGTGGCAAAGGCGACGATGACGCCGATAAGTGCTATGGCGGCAACTGCGGCTGCGATAATCTTGTTCTTGTTTGATTTGGGCTGGTCAACCTCATATGAGCCGGTGGAACCCGAGATGGAGCTGCGGGGGCTATTCTGCCCGCTTATGCCCGAGACGGGGCGTACCATAGCGCGCGTCTGGTCGGACAGCTCGCGAGTTTTGGTGGCGCCCATGTCGCCAGCAGCGCCGATGACGCGTGTGGGCTCCGATACGTTGACGGCACGACCAGACAGGTAATTGTTGAGTACCTGACGCAGCTCGTCTGCGGATTGGAAACGGTTGGCAGGATCCTTTTCCATGCATTTGAGAATGATGCGCTCAAGATCGGCGTCGACTCCGGAGTTAATCTGACTCGGGGGTACGGGTAGTTCGTTAACCTGCTTGAGGGCGACCGAAATCGCGTCATCGCCGTCAAAGGGCACGCGACCGGTAGCGCACTCGTACATGACGACGCCCAGCGAGTAGATATCCGATGTGGGTCCGAGGTCCTGACCGCGTGTCTGCTCGGGGCTGACGTAGTGAGCCGTGCCGAGCACGTTGTTATCCTGCGTGAGATGGCTGTTCTTGGCGCGCGCAATGCCAAAGTCCATGACTTTGATGTTGCCGTCGGGCAGCACCATGATGTTCTGCGGCTTGATATCGCGGTGGATGATCTCGTGCCTGTGGGCGACCGAGAGCGCGGAGCTGATCTGCGCGCCGATCTGCGCAACCTTCTTGGGGTCGAGAGCGCCGTGGCTCTTGATGCCGCTCTTAAGGTCGGTACCGCGCAGGTATTCCATAACGATGTAATAGGTGTCGCCGTCCTTGCCCCAATCGTAGACTCCGACGATATAGGGGGACGAGAGCCCGGCTGCGGCCTGCGCCTCCTGCTTAAAGCGGGCGGCAAAAGTGGCATCGCCTGCGTATTGCGGCAGCATGATCTTTACGGCTACCGTGCGGTCGAGGACCTGATCCTGCGCGCGGAACACGGTGGCCATGCCGCCTGTCCCCACCTTATCCTTGAGGAGGTATCTTCCCCCGAGGACCCTCTGTTCCATTCCTG
>CABQJJ010000071.1 GCA_902464485.1 uncultured Collinsella sp.
TATGGATGGGATACTGCCCAAAACGCGTCGCCGCAGTATACAGGCGATCGGTCGCGCGCGGAATTGAAACGATGCCGAGCGTCTTGCCAAACCAGTCAAAGTCGCCTTGCTTTTTAATGCGGAACTCCTCGCACGGCTTGCCGCCGTGCGCCTCCAGGTACTGATTCACGCGCGTATTCCATACGGTATCGGCCACCAGATGCGACCAGACGCCCAGCGTCAAATCGAGCAACGACTGCGCCACGTCCTCGGACGCAAGCGAGAACTCACGAGCGCTGGGGCCGACAACCGGCTCGGCGTCCTTGTAACGCTGGGGATAATGCACCCGATTGAGTCGCTCGCGCTCCTCGACAATTGAGGTCGCCACAGCCGGCGCACCCGCTGGCACCCCCTTGAGCAGCGGCGCCACATAGGTATCCCAGAACTCGTGCTCGCGCGGCTTGGGGATAGGCTCGGGCTTTGCAAAGTGCGTAATGCGATACGGAATGGGGTCAGCGATACCGGGAACCATATAGCCCACAAAAATGTCCGGAACCACGCAGCCAAACAAGAAGGCATTGCGGTCACGAACGCTATCGGCAAGCACGCCAGCACGCGCCAGCAAGCGCTCCGTTTGAGCGATATGAATGTTCCAACTTGGCATAGCCACCCCCATAAAAACCTGGATAACTATACCATCACGGCAAAGCCGCGCGGGCGGCTACGCACGCTCTACGCAGCAACTAGTCCGTAGCACCGCTTTCGGTTCCATACGACGGCGAAGGCGCCTCGACCACATGGTGATATCGATCGATATAGATTGCACGGGCACCCAGGCGTCGCACCAAATCCTGGTGATGTGTGCTCATCAAGACCGTCTTACCCGCCGCGACGTAGGCCAGCAAAAAGTTAACTACGATGTCACACGAGTCCTCATCGAGCCCGTTGGTGGGCTCATCGAGCACTAGGATATCGGGGTTCATCGATACGACTGCCGCCAGCGCCACACGCTTCTTCTGCCCGCCCGAAAGCTGATAGGGCGAGGCATCGACCAGATCGGCAACTTGAAACAGTTCCATGGCATCGTGCACGCGACGGTCGAGCTCGTCTGCCGGCAGTCCCATCTGCGCGGGACCAAAAGCAACTTCCTCGCCCACCGTGGCGCAGAACAGCTGAGCATCGGCATTTTGAAACACAAAACCTACGCGCTGATGAAAACGCTGAGCGGCCGCGGAATCCTTTAGAAACGCCGCATCGATCACGTGCCCGTCAAACAGGTATGCCCCTGCGTCCGCGAGTTCAAGGCCGTTAATAAGGCGCATAATCGTCGTCTTACCGCAGCCGTTGGGACCGAGCAGGGCAACGAGTTCACCACGATCGACCTGCAGCGACACACCATCGACAACCGTATGGCCCGTATAGGAAAACACCACGTCGCGCAGCTCGATGAGCGGCGCGCCCTCGGCGCCGCCTGCACCGTTCGTGCCCGCCGCACTATTCATATCGATCGTCAAAACGTCGCCCTTCCCTATTTGCATCCCCAACCGGAACCAGCAGCGCCTACAGCACGGCGCACAACACTGCCAGCAGCGCCACGCCGGCCGCATAGACCGCATCGCGCCAGCCAAACCCGACGCGCGCGGGCGCCGGATACGCACCGGCAAAGCCGCGGCAAAGCATAGCCTCGTCCATTGCGCGACTGCATTCCATCGCCTTGATAAAGGTCATGCCCATGATACCCGCGATCGAATCGGTACGCGAAAATCCCTCAGGCGCACGGCCAACGCTGCGCAGCATGACCGATTCGCACAGATCGTGCGCCGTGCGACCCAGCACCTCAATGTACTTGAGCGCCATATCAAACGTAAAGATAACTTCGTCGGGTAGATGCAGCATCTTGAGCGCCGCCGACATGCGGCTCCACGTGAGGGTCCACGAAACGCCCAGCACCAGCGACACATTAATGAAGGTCTTGAGCGCAATCTTGAGCATGGCGCTCGTGGCAGACGCGCCCAGCAGCAGGGCAGGCAGCGCCAGAACCACCGCGAGCCCCGCAGCGCCAAGCGCCGGCACAAAGGTTGCCCGCAGCCCGCGTGCGGGGCGCACGGCAACGAGCACCAGCGCGACAGCCGCCATCAACATGAGGTACAGCGGGCTCTGCGTCAGACACACACACAGGACGCAAACGAACATCCCCACCAGGCGCACCGGAGCCGAAACGGAAGAAAGGGCGCGGTCGATCATCGACCCGCCCTCGTGCGCGCCTCCACCCAGGCGAACCCGCTCAAGCAGGCTCGCCAGGTGCAGGACGTTCTTTTGCATCACGCGATGACGAGCACCCGTGGACTCATACCGCTGCTCGGCCGCAAGCCAGCTAGGCAGTTCGACCGTC
Organism: uncultured Collinsella sp.; assembly: GCA_902464485.1. Classification (GTDB taxonomy): domain Bacteria; phylum Actinomycetota; class Coriobacteriia; order Coriobacteriales; family Coriobacteriaceae; genus Collinsella. Next base: position 2,372 of record CABQJJ010000071.1, read on the forward strand.
GCCATGCGTTCCGCTTTCCTTAACCGTCAGCGAGATCAGACGGAATGCGATGGTGAGCACCGCCACGCCAATCACGCCGGACAGGATATACATGGCAGCTTGGCCGGCAAAGCCCAGACCCTGCTCCTCGGAATAGGCCTGCAGGTAATCGCCCGTGGGCAGCGCATCGGCAAAGGTCGGGGTATCCAGGCCGACCGAAGCCTGCAGGCTGTCGTCGCCAGCCTCCTGAACGGCAACCGCGGCACCCTCGGCGTCCCATTCGCCCCAAGCGTCACCCGTAGCGAGCAGACCCAGCGGCGTGGCAACAACAAGCACGGCAACCAGAATGAGCGTGGGGACCAGCGAGGTTTTCTTAGCAGCAGCGCCATCGCCGGCAAGCTGACCGTCGACGGCCTCGGGCCCGACGATAACGCTCGGCGCCGTCTTCTTAATGAAACCGTAGATGGCAGCCGTCGCTACGCCCTCGACCACGCCTGCAACCAGCATATGCGGGATCATCATGGCAGGGATAGCAATAGACAGCGGGAAGGGGCAGTACAGCGGAGCGCCCGAGGCGTTGGTGAAGAGCATCGGCTGAATACCAAACTCGATTGCCGCACACAGGGCCGCCAGGCACAGCCCGACCCAGCCGCTTACGATGGCCGAAACCGAGGTGCCCCAGCTCATATCGTGCAAACGGCTGTTGAGCGCACGGAACACGATGGCTGCGGCAAACGGCAGCACGAAGGCCATGTTAAAGCAGTTGGCCCCAAAGGACAGGATGCCGCCATCGCCAAACAGCAGCGCCTGCAGCGCCAGCGCGACCGAGACAGCGATAGCCGCGGCCTCGGGGCCCAGCAGCAGCGCAATGAGCGCGCCGCCGACGGCGTGACCCGTGGTACCGCCGGGCAGCGGTACATTGAACATCATGAGCAAGAAGGAGAACGCGGCGCAGATGCCCAAGAAAGCCATGTGCTCGCGATCGAGCGTGGCGCGCACCTTCTTGATGCAGTGAACCCATACGGGCACCATCGCCACCGCCATAACGGCATCGGTCTGCGGGGACAGATAATTATCGGGAATATGCATGAGCCCTCTCAATCAGAACGTTGCGTGTTACGTTTCCAACAATCCGTAACACCGACTCTGCATACTAACAAAAAGGCGCACCGCCCACAACGCAGCACGCCCTTGCAATACGTACGTTATTAACCCAAGCCCACACACCGCCCAATAAAGGGCCCATGCACTCCCAACTTTCCGGTCACCCGGAAGAAGGTGCGGTCCGCTCGCAACAAGATTAACGCAGGAACCCGCCCCCGAGAGGGGTTTTCTAAGGCAACATCCCGCAGCCGCGAAGCGGCGAGGACGTTGCCGTAAAACCCCGCAGGGGGCGGGTTCCAAACGGCAAAGATTACGAGCGGACCTCGCCGTTTACGCCCTTGCACACCTTGGTGACGATCTTCTGGTGCGCTTTTTCAACCTCTTCGCTGGTGAGCGTGTGGTCGTCGGAGCGATACGTAAGCGCAAAGGCCATGGACTTCTTGCCCGCGCCAATGCGGATGGAATCGCGGTAGACGTCGAACAGGCGCACGCCCTCGAGCAGCTTGCCGCCGGCGCTGGTAATACGGCGCTCAAGATCCTCGCAGGTCACAGCGTTGTCGACCACGATAGCAAGGTCGTGCTCAACGGCCGGGTACTGCGAGAACTCGCGGTAGTTCTCCTGATTGCGGGCACCCTTGATCAGCTTGTCCAGGTCGAGCTCAAAGGCAACGACGACTTCATCGATGCCCATCGCCTCGCGCGCCTCGGGGTGAATCTCGCCGACCCAGCCCAGCACGGTTCCGCCGGACAGAACCTCGGCCGCACGACCCGGCTGCAAGAAAGCGTAGCCCTCGCCCTCGACGGGACGGAAGCGAACCTTCTCGATGCGCAGCTGGGCGAGCAGCTCCTCGACAATGCCCTTGCCAAAGAAGAAACGCAGCTTACGGTACTTCATGTTCCAGGACTGCTCGCTCCACTGGCCCGAGAGCACACCCGCTACGGACTTGGTCTCCTTGGGCAGGCTGGCGTTCTCGCGACCGTGGAACAGGCTGCCGACCTCGTACAGGTGCACGTTGGGCGTACCGTGCGCCTCGTTGTAAGCCGCGGACTGCAACAGGCCCGGCAGCAGCGAACGACGCATCTCGGTCTGCTCGGCTACCAGCGGGTTCATGAGCACCACGGGGCAGCCGCGGCCCTCGGTGGACATGCCGATCTTCTCCAGGTCGCCCGGGGCGGCAAAGCCAAAGGTCGTGGTCTCGTTGAGGCCACAGGCGCGCAGGATCTCGCCGACCTTGCGGGTAAGTTTCTGCTCGCGGGTCAGGCCGCCAATGTGGTTCTTGGCAGCCGGGATAGTCGCCGTCACACGGCCCATGCCCCACAGGCGCAGGACCTCCTCGATCAGGTCGATTTCGCGCGGCAGGTCGGGGCGGAAGCTCGGCGGGGTGACCATAAAGTCCTCGCCGTCGCGCTCGACGGTGCAGCCCAGGCGAGTGAGCGAACGCTCGATAAACTCGGGCTCGATGTCGGCACCGCAGATGGCATGCACGCGGGCCAGGCGCAGCTTAATGCTGTCGATGGTCTTGGGCGCGGGGAACACGTCGACATAGCCGGGAGCAACCTCGCCGCCGGCGATCTCCTCGATCAGCGCACAGGTAACGTTGGCGACATCCACGCAGCCGGTCTCGTCGACCTGGCGCTCAAAGCGAATGGAGGCGTCGGAGATCAGCGACAGATCGCGGCTGGTGTGCGAGGTGCGACCGGCGTTGAAGCAGGCGCTCTCGACCATCACGTCGACGGTGTCGTCCTCGATCTCGGAATCCATGCCGCCCATAACGCCGGCCAACGCCACGGGGCGCTCGCCGTCGGTGATAAGGCCCATGCCGGCGTCGAGCACGCGCTCCTCGCCGTCGAGCGTCGTGAACTTCTCATCCTGCTGGGCGGCGCGAACCACCACGCGACGGTGGCCATCGCGCTCGGCAAAGGTGTCCAGGTCAAAAGCGTGCAACGGCTGACCGGTGAGCATCATCACATAATTGGTGATGTCGACGATATTGTTGTGCGGGCGCACGCCCAGGGCGTTGAGGCGCTTGACCATCCAATCGGGCGAGGGGCCGACCTTCACGTTGCGCACGATGCGGGCGACGTAGCGGTCGCACAGGCCCTCGTCGGCAATCTCGACCGAAAGCTCGTCGTCGGTCGCGCGGCCGGTCTCGGCCTTGATGGCGGGCAGCTCAACGTGGAAATCGCGGTCGAAGATGGCGCCGGTCTCGCGGGCCATGCCGATCATGGACAGGCAGTCGGGGCGGTTGGGCGTGATCTCGCAGTCGAGCACGGTGTCGCTCGAGCCAACATATTCGGCAAACGGCATGCCGCAGGGCGTATCCTCGGGCAGAATCATGATGCCGGAGTGGTCGCCGCCCAGGCCGAGCTCGCGCGCGGAGCAGTTCATGCCCATGGACACAACGCCGCGAAGCTTGCTCTTCTTGATCTTGACGTCGCCGGGCAGAACTGCGCCGATCATGGCCGTGACGATGTGGTCGCCGGCCTCAAAGTTCTGCGCGCCGCAGACGATCTGCAGCGGAGCGGGATTGCCGTCGGCGTCGAGGTTCTTGTCACCCACGTCGACCGAGCACACATACATGTGGTCGCTATCGGGGTGCGGGGTCTTGGTGAGCACCTTGGCGGTCACCACGTGGTCGAAGGACTCGCCCACGGTGTCAATCGCTTCGACCTCGGTGCCGGTACGGATATATTCGTCCGAAAGGGTCTTGGGATCCTCCGGAATATCGATCATGGTCTTGAGCCAGTCGTAAGAAACACGCATCTAGCTCTCCTTTCATACTGAAAGCCTGCGAAGAGATGCAGGTGGAAACTTCAACTTTGTGAACATTCCTTACAAAGCGAGGGTTGTCCAAGTGCGGCAGATCGGCCCGAAAGAGGAGCGCCGCGTACTTTGGTACGCAAGCGACGAATGAGCGCCGAGGTGCCGTGCTTGGGCAAGCCGCAGCCTAGAACTGATTCAAGAAACGCATATCGCCTGTCATGAGCGTTCTGAGGTCGGGCAGGTCGTAGCGCAGGGCCGCGACGCGCTCGGCGCCAATGCCAAAGGCGAAGCCGGTGTACTTCTCGGGATCGATGCCGCAGTTGATCAGGACGTTGGGGTCGACCATGCCGCAGCCTAGGATCTCGATCCAGCCGCTGTGCTTGCAGAAGTTGCAGCCCTTGCCGCCGCACACGTGGCAGCTCACGTCCACCTCGCAGCTGGGCTCGGTGAAGGGGAAGAAGTGCGGGCGATAGCGCGTCTTGCGGTCCTCGCCAAACATGCACTTAACAAAGTAGTCGAGCGTGCCCTTAAGGTCGCCAAAGGTAATGCCCTCGTCGACGACCAGACCCTCGATCTGGTTGAACTGCGGAAGGTGGCAGGCATCGGCCGTGTCGGGACGGTAGACGGTGCCCGGGCAAATCATGTAGATGGGCGGCTTTTGCGACTCCATGGTGTGGATCTGCACGCCCGAGGTCTGGGTGCGCAGCAGCACGTCGGACTCGCCGTGGGCGTGGGCCTCGGGGTGCGCGACGCTGCCGGGGTTATTGTCGACCACGTAGAAGGTATCGCGGGCCGAGCGGCTCGGGTGATCCATGGGGGCGTTGAGCGCGGTGAAGTTGTAGTAGGAGGTGTCGACCATGGGGCCGGACTCGACGGTGTAGCCGATGCCGCAGAAGATGTCCTCGGCCTCCTCGATGATCTGCTTGATCAAGTGCTGGTGGCCGATCTGCGGACGGATGCCCGGCAGCGTGATGTCGACGGCGTCGTGCTCGAGTGCGCGCTTGAGGGCGGCGGCCTTCATCTCGGTGTTGCGCTCGTCGAGCATGCCCTCGATCAGCTGGCGCATCTCGTTGGCGCGCTTGCCCATCACGGGACGATCCTCGGGGGCGAGCTTGCCCATCATGCGCATCAGGCCGGTAATACGACCCTTGCGGCCGAGCAGTTCAACGCGCGCGGCCTCGAGCTTTGCGGCGTCGTCGGCGCCTGCGACGAGCTCCTTGGCCTCTTCCTCGAGTTTGACCAGATCATCAATCAGACTCATGTCTTCCCTTTCGTCTCTCGCGCTCTCCGTTTGCCGAGGCGGCTGCCGCCGTCTGACGTTGCGAAAACGCGGCCCGGTTCGGTAACAAAAAACCGCCCTCGGGCATGTGCATTGCCCAAGGACGGTTGAATTCCGCGGTACCACCTTGTTTGACCCGGCGGATGTCTGGCCCGCCGTGCCCCCTCTGCGCCCCTTATCGCGAGGCTCACGGCTTCCCTACTGGGACTTCGCCGCCGCTAGCCGCGCGCCCGTTGAGGTCGCTGCTCGGGAGTGAACGCTTGGCCCTTGCCACCGCAGGAAGGCTTGCAGCCCATGACCTTCCCTCTCTTGCCGGCGACGCGGCGGGCAAAACCCTCTCCGTCAACGCATTGGGCTATAGGATAACACATTCTGCGAGCATATCGCCGCGTTCCGTTTTGTTCGCACTGGGTACAAGGCAGGTAGCTGTGCAAACTGGCCGCACGCCCACCCGTGGCGTCCGGTCTGCGAGATTAAGGATTATAGGTATGGGAAAGAAACTCGATAAGAAGGCCAAGGCTGCCGTGGCCAAGGCCTCTAAGAGCGCCAAGGCGGGCAAGGGTATCAAGAAGCTCCGCAAGCTCGAAGGTAAACTGTGGACCCGCGAGTACCTGCTCAAGATTGCCGAGTTCGATGGCGCGACGATTGCCCCCGCCAACGGCGCCGCGGCCCGCGCCGATGCTATGGGCACCCTCGCCGGCGAACATCACAAGCTCCTGACCAGCAAAAAGTCCGTTGAGCTCGTGCGCTCTCTCGCGTGTGAGACAGTCGCGGGCGAAAAGATCGACGACCCGCAGCTGCTCGACGAGATTCGCGTGCTCGGCCGCGACCAGCGCGAGGCAAGCGTCATTCCCACCGAAGAAGCCGAGGCCTGGACCAGGCTTACCTGCGAGGCCGATGCCGTGTGGCACAAGGCCAAAGCAGCCAACGACTGGGCGAGCTTTGAGCCCTATGTGGACAAGATTGTCTGCCAGCTCAAGCATCAGGCCGAGCTCATGGACCCCAAGCACGACCCATACGATGTCTGGCTCGACCAGTACGAGCGCGGCCTTTCCGCCAAGAGCTTCGATGCGTTTTGTGACGAGGTCAAGGCCACCGTCGTGCCGCTCGTGCACGCCATCGGCGAGCGCGGACAGCAGCCTACTGCCGACTTTTTGCACGCGCATGTGCCCGAGGCCGCCCAGCGCGCCATGAGCTTTGACCTTATGAAGCTCGTCGGCCTTAACCTGGACGACACCACGCTTGCCTTTACCGAGCATCCGTTTAGCGAGGGCTTCTCGGTGGGCGACGCGCGCATCGCCACGCACATCTACGAGGACGACTGCATCTCCAACGTCTACAGCATCATCCACGAGGCGGGACATGCCGCCTACGAACTGGGCGTCAACCCCGCTTATGCGCGCACGTGCCTGGAGGGCGGCACCTCCATGGGCATCCACGAGAGCCAGAGCCGCTTTTTCGAGAACACCGTGGGCCGCAGCCGCGCCTTTATGGGACCGCTGCTGCAGGTGCTGCGCCGCCACGCGCCCGAGGTCTACGGCGACGTTGACGAGGACACGCTCTACCGAGCCGTAAACATCGCGCAGCCGTCGTTGATCCGCACCGAGGCCGACGAACTCACCTACCCGCTGCATATTATGG
>CABQJJ010000072.1 GCA_902464485.1 uncultured Collinsella sp.
ACCCTAACCCGACCCCCGATCCCTCCACAGGTCAGTAGATAGAAAAGCGCCCGAGCAGCTCAAATGCTCGGGCGCTTTTTTGTTGGGACGTACATGGCATATCGCGCGCAATCGAGATGCCACGACAGGACCGTCACAAAAAGAGCGTCGGCTCAAAACCGACGCCCCTGTATTCCTACCGTCTTAGCTGGCGTTGTTTACGCGCGTAAAGCTATTTACGCGCGGCACTGAGCTTGTTGATCAGCGCCTCGAGACGCTCGCCGTCCTCGGCGGTCTGGGCAATGACCAGAATGGTATCGTTGCCGGCGAGCGAACCGAGAACATCGGGGAGCTCGGCAGCATCGACGGCGGCCGCGATACCCGAGGCGGTACCGGGCTGGGCCTTGATCATTACCAGATTATCGGTACGAAGCACACCGGTAACCAGCTCGGACACCATACGCTGCAGATGCAAATCCTCAGCCAACACATAAATGCCCTCGGGGAGCTTACGCAGCCCCATATCGGCGATGTCGCGCGAAACGGTCGCCTGTGTGCAATCGAAACCCATGGCACGAAGTTCGTCCACCAGCACGCGCTGCGTGCGCACATCCTTATTGCGCACGATATCCCTGATGGCATCTTGGCGCCCATTGCGTTTTTTAGCCATAGAAACCCCACTCCATAGATGACGGAGACAATCTTTCACTGATTGTATAGTTTAGCGCTATTTGAAGGTTTTTGTGAATAAGAAAGTATTTCGAAACAATTCGATGCAAATTTATTTCGAAATTACACCTGCTAGAGCGTTTTTGCGCCCGTTCGGTTAAAAAAAGCCCCCATGTGCATATACATAACGCAGCGTGCAGGTCTTGCGTTGGCAATGGCCCCAAACAAAAGGCCGAGGCCGCGCCGATCACCTTTGAGGCCCGCAGCCATGCGACGGGTCCGCGGAGCCTCGAGCATGTCATGCAAACGGGCCCTGCGTTCAAACGATGATACCGCATGAGGGGTCAAATACAAATTCTCGATGCAGGCGACCAGGTGAGCGTAGTAAAACCTGTGGCAGGCGCGCACGAGCCGATCGTCACCCGCCTCCACGGCAAACGACTCCAAAACGCCATCGAGCGCCTTCGCATCATCGGAAAGCCTGGCAAACATTGAAGGGTCGAAAACGGCCGCAGCAGGCTGCATGTCAGAGTGAAAGCGGGCACCGGAGCAGCCGCACACGCAACGTGCGCGCACGATGGCAGCAGCCGAAAAAGACGCGGAACGGAAGGGCACGCCTTGGTGCATGCAGGCATCGAACAGCCCGCGCTCGTACATCACGCCCGAGGTCTGGCAGACCAAACCATCTGCGATGAGCTCGGACAGCCCATCGACCACGGCCTCACGATTATCGACGGCAACGGAAACAGCATTCAAGATGCGTGAGTGGCGCTCCCGATGCGCATCGTAGCGGTCCAGGGAGACCGAGGGAAAAACGACGTCCGCCGAAGCCTCGCAGGTTATTTTGAGCATCTCCGCCAGGGCGTGGGGGGCAAACCACTCTTCCGCCCCCATCGCGACGATATACGACCCACGGGAGGCGGCAAAGCCTGCGAGCAGGCAGGCATCCTGCGCCGTTTCGTCAACATCAACTAAATCGATATGAATATCCCTGTCGGCGGCAACCTCAAGCGAATGACGAACACCCGGTGCGGCATTACGGCATGCAATGACAATTTGAATGTCGTAGAGGTCTTGGTTTTGGATACTCTCGAGCGCACGCATCGAATAGCTGGGCGAACCCTCGACAATGAGGATTACCGATAGTCGCGGATGCGAACCACGTCGAACCAAGTTTTCCGCCCTCTCGACAGCAAGTGATCAACTGTGGTTCATGGTACACCCCGTCAATAAAAGCGGCAGGACGCTCAGGGGGCTGCACGTCAAGAACAGATGATGCACACGGCTCGCCCACACGATTCGCACCGTCACTCATTGTCGGCGCGAAGCAGGGCTATTCAAGCACCGTAAGCTCTGCGGGATCGTAGTCGACACCCATAAACGTCAGGCCGCACGCGGGCGCGGTGGGACCGGCGGCGGCGCGCTCGCACGCATCGATAACCTCGCGCATCCACGAGGGCTCGCGGCGGTGCATGCCAATCTCGACCAGCGTGCCGACAATCGTTCGCACCATAGAATGCAAAAACGCATTGCCCTCAATGGTAAACGTCAGGATATCTTCGCCAAAGGCAACCTCATGCCCAAATTCGGCACGCATGACACAACGGTGCGTCGGCTTTCCCACGGCAGAGGCCACCTTGCAAAAACTCTTAAAGTCCTGCTCGCCCAAAAGCACAGGACAGGCCGCCGACATCGCATCGACATCTAAAGGATACCGATGCCACCACACCGCACCACGCGAGAGCACGGGTCGGGCATCGCGATCGGCAATACGATAGGTATAAGTGCGGGAGCGCGCATCAAAACGAGCGGAAAAGCCCTTACGGGCCCTGTAGACCTCATTTATGGCGATATCTTTGGGAAGTAGGGCATCCATAGCCCTGAGCCACCGACGGCGCGTTAAAGCCAACTCAGCATCCGTTACGGGCACGCTAATGTACTGCGCCACCGCATGCACGCCGGCATCGGTGCGACCGGCGCATGTCAGGTCAATCGAACGGCGAAGCAGCGTCTCGATGGCGCGGCGCAGCTCGCCAGCAACCGTCAACTGCCCCGGCTGCTCGGCAAAGCCGCTATAGGACGAGCCATCATAGGCAACGCGAAATACTAACGTGGCATCGAGTTCCTCGATCGAATTAAAACCGGCCTGAGCGGTCATAAACTCCCCTAGCGACAAATAGATAGAAGTAAAACGATAAAAAAAGAGGGGTACGCGAACGTACCCCTCGAATATAGCCTATGCAGACAGATTGTCTACTCGGCGGTCTCCTCGGCGGGAGCCTCCTCGACAGCCTCGACCTTCTTGGGAGCAGCGGCCTTCTTGGGGGCCGGAGCAGCCTTCTTGGCCTTGGGCGTGCAAGGCTCGGTGACGAGCTCCATGATAACGATAGGAGCGTTGTCGCCCTTGCGGTTACCGAGCTTCATGATGCGGGTGTAACCGCCGTTGCGATCCTGCCACATGCCCTGGGCAGCCTTGTCGAAGATCTCGGCAACGAGCTGCTTATCGCCGAGCTTGGCGATGGCCAGACGACGAGAGTGCAGGTCGCCCTTCTTGGCCCAGGTGATGATCGGATCGACGACCGAACGGAGCGCCTTGGCGCGGGTCTCGGTGGTCTTGATGCGGTCGTTCTCGAAGAGGGCCTTGGCAAGGCTCTTCTTCATGGCCTTGGTGTGGCTCGCATCGGTGCCGAGCTTCAGGCCCTTCTTAACGTTGTGACGCATGGTCTAGTTTCTCCTCAATATGCGAAGCATTAAGCCTTCAGGCTCAGGCCCATGGACTCAAGCTTGTCCTTCACTTCCTCGATCGACTTAACGCCGAAGTTACGGATGTTAAGCAGATCGTTCTCCGAAAACTCAACGAGCTGACGGACCGAGTGAATGCTGGCACGCTTAAGGCAGTTATAGGAACGGACGGAAAGGTCCAGATCCTCAATCTGCTTGTCCAGCTCGGCGTTGTCGTTGGTGACCTCGGGAGCGAAGATCGAAGCCTCCTCCTCGACCTCGGGGGTCTCGGCAAGGTTCATGAAGGCGGCCATATGCTGGTTGATGATATTGGCAGCCTGGACCACGGCGTCGCGCGGGGCGATGGAGCCGTTGGTCTCGATCTCAAGGACAAGGCGGTCGTAGTCGGTGTGCTGACCGACACGGCAAGCCTCAACGAGCTTGGCGCAACGGCTCACCGGCGAGTACAGAGAGTCGACGTTGATCACACCGATGGGATCGTTGTCGCGCTTGTTAGCCTCGCCAGAGACATAGCCGCGGCCATAGCCGATGCGCATGCTCATGGTGAGATGGCCACCCTCGGTGAGCGTTGCGATGTGCTGCTCGGGGTTGACCAGCTCAAACTCGGACGGAATAAAGAAGTCCGCACCGGTGACCTCGCAGGGGCCGTCAACCGAGATGGTGGCGGTCGCCTCGTCGGTCGTGCCGAGAGCCCTGAAGACAAGACCCTTGACATTCAGGACGATGTCGGTGACATCCTCGACCATGTTAGGGATGGTCATGAACTCGTGCTGCGCACCATCGATCTGAATGGCCTCGACGGCGGCACCCTCGAGCGAGGACAGAAGAACGCGACGAAGCGAGTTGCCCAGCGTATCGCCGTAGCCACGCTCGAGCGGCTCGACGGAGACACGAGCAGACGTCTCGTTGATCTCTTCGACCTGAACCTGAGGCCTAATGAATTCTGACATGTATTACCTCCAGCCTCAGCAGCCCGGATGGACTACTTAGAGTAGAGCTCGACGATGAGCTGCTCGTTGATATCACCGCTGATCTGCTCACGCGTCGGCAGAGCGAGCACGTTACCAGACAGCTTCTCGATATCGACCTCGAGCCAGCCAGGGACCTCAAAGCGCTCGGAGGAAATCAGGGCCTCCTTGATGGGGAGGAGGTCACGGAACTTCTCGCCGACAGCGACGACGTCGCCGGCCTTGACGCGGTAGGACGGGATGTCCACGCGCTTGCCGTTCACGGTGAAGTGACCGTGACGAACGGACTGACGAGCCTCTTTGCGGGTGCGGGCGAAGCCAAGACGGAAGACGACGTTGTCGAGGCGAGACTCAAGGATAATCATGAGGTTCTCACCGGTGACGCCGTTCATCTTGCGGGCCTTGTTGAAGTAGCCGTGGAACTGCTTCTCCAGAACGCCATAGATAAACTTGACCTTCTGCTTCTCACGCAGCTGCATGCCGTACTCAGATTCCTTGCGACGGCGCTTGGGCTGACGGATAGATTCCTTCTTGCTGCTGTAACCGAGCTCAGCGGGATCGATCCCGAGCTGACGGCAGCGCTTAAGAACAGGAGTCCTGTCGATTGCCATATTGATACGATCCTTTCAGTTACACGCGGCGACGCTTCTTGGGGCGGCAGCCGTTGTGCGGGATGGGGGTCTTGTCCTGGATGCTCGAGACCTCGAGGCCAGCAGCCTGGAGGGAGCGAATGGCGGTCTCACGACCGGAGCCGGGGCCCTTGACGAAGACGGAAACCTTCTTCATACCGTGCTCCATGGCCTGCTTGGCAGCAGCCTCGGCAGCCATCTGGGCAGCGAACGGCGTGGACTTACGGGAGCCCTTGAAGCCCACCTGGCCAGCCGACTTCCAGGAAATGACGTTGCCCTGGGGATCGGTGATCGAAACGATCGTGTTGTTGAACGTAGAACGAATGTGAGCCTGGCCCACGGAAATGTTCTTACGGTCCGCGCGCTTCAGACGGGCAGCGCGAACGTTCTTCTTAGCAGTAGCCATCTATCTAGCGCTCCTTATTTCTTCTTCTTAGCACCGATCTGACGCTTCGGGCCCTTGCGGGTGCGAGCGTTAGTGTGGGTGCGCTGGCCGCGGACCGGAAGGCCCTTGCGGTGACGAAGGCCGCGGTTGCAGCCGATGTCCATAAGGCGCTTGACGTTCTGGTTGCGCTCACGGCGGAGGTCGCCCTCAACCATGATCTGGTTCTTATCGATATACTCGCGGATGGCGTTAACCTCATCCTCGGTGAGGTCCTTAACGCGCGTATCCACGTTAACGTTGCACTCGACGCAAATCTTCGTCGCAGTGGTGCGGCCGATGCCGTAAATGTAGGTCAGACCGATCTCAACGCGCTTCTCACGCGGGAGGTCGACACCATTAATACGGGCCAACGTAGTCTCCTCTCTTAACCCTGACGCTGCTTATGACGGGGGTTCTCGCAAATGACGAGAACCTTGCCATGGCGCCTAATGATTTTGCACTTATCGCACATCTTCTTGACCGAAGGACGTACCTTCATCGTTCTTCCTTTCGGTAGCGCTCAAACTACTTCCCTACTATCTACTCGCCCAGCCGCAGGCGTTTAAAACTATGGCTGGTCTTCACACGCAATCCGACCGTAGGTTGAGCTAAGCCTGCAGTCGGAAAAGAGCGTGTATGCGCGCCGCTATTTATAGCGATAGGTGATGCGGCCGCGGGTCAGGTCGTACGGGGAAAGCTCCACGACAACCCGGTCACCGGGGAGAATGCGGATGTAATTCATTCGGATCTTGCCAGAAATGTTGCAGAGAACCGAATGACCGTTCTCGAGCTCAACCTTGAACATGGCATTGGGCAGCGGTTCCTTTACCGTACCCTCGAGCTCAATTGCGTCTTCCTTCTTCACAAGCAATCATCTTTCTCTAGAAAACGACAGCGATTGAGTATTCTACAATACGTATGCACGTATCGTAATAACTTCGTAATGGCTCCACAACTACGTGGAACTTGTTACATTTGAAATGTAAAACAAAGCCGTTCCCTGATGCCCAAGATCGCCTTGAAATGAGAAGGCATAGGCCTTTGGGTCATGCCTTCGAAATTGAAAGGCAAGGTTGGGCATCAGGGGGCGGCGACTTTTACATTTCACCGCCTTGCAAGGAACACCAAGCACCTTGGGCATCCGTGGTGAGAATCACCGGACCGTCATTGGTGATGGCGACGGTGTTCTCATAGTGTGCAGCAGGCAGATGGTCGTTGGTGGTGACAATCCAACCGTCGGAGCCCGTGCTCACATGATTGGATCCCATCGTGACCATGGGCTCGATGGCAATGACCATACCGGCCTGGAGGCGAACGCCCCTCCCCTTCTTTCCATAGTTAGGAACGTTGGGGTCCTCGTGCATCACGCGGCCAATGCCATGGCCCACATAGTCACGAAGCACACCGTAACCATGAGACTCGGCGAGGGACTGAACGGCATACCCGACGTCCCCGATATGGTTACCGGGAACGGCCTGCTCGATAGCAGCCTTAAGGCAGTCGCGCGTAACCTCGCACAGCGCCTGCACCTCGGGCGTGGGCGTACCGACAAAAAACGTCCAGGCGTTATCGCCGACCCAGCCGTCGACAACAGCTCCCGTGTCGATGGAAATGATGTCACCATCGCGCAGGATCATGTCGGGGTTGGGAATACCATGAACCACGGCATCGTTGATCGATGCGCAAATGGTTCCAGGGAACCCACCGTAGCCCTTAAAGGCAGGGGTGCCGCCATGCATGCGGATAATCTGCTCGGCAAGCTGATCGAGTTCGAAGGTCGAAACGCCGGGGCGCGCCATGGCTCCAACGTGGCGGAGCGCCATCTTAGATAGCGCTCCTGCCTTTTTCATCTGCTCAATTTGCGTTGCAGACTTGATCTTGATCATAGACCGAGAGCCTCTTTGACATCCTGGTACACGGTCTCGCGGGGCTGATCGCCGTTAACCGACTTGAGCAGACCCTGACCGCGATAGTAGTCAACGAGCGGGCTCGTGGACTTCTCGTACACATCAAGACGATTCTTGATGGTCTCGGGTTTATCGTCGTCGCGCTGGTACATCTCGCCACCGCACGTGGGGCAGGTAGCATCGGCTGCAGTGCCGGTGTAACCGCAGGCACGGCAAGTGCGACGAGAAGACAGGCGGTCGATGATGACTTCGGGAGCAACGTCGACCAGAAGAGCGCAATCAATCTCGCGGCCCATGGCAGAAAGCTCGGAATCGAGCGTCACGGCCTGAGCGGTGTTGCGCGGGAAACCGTCGAGGATAAAGCCCTGCTGGGCGTCATCGGCGGCAAGGCGCTCTTTGACAAGGTCGATCACGAGCTGGTCGGGAACAAGCTCGCCAGCGTCCATGTACTTCTTAGCCTGGATACCGAGCTCAGTGCCGCCCTTGACGGCAGCACGAAGCAGGTCGCCCGTGGAAATGTGAGCGACGCCAAACTCGGCGACGAGCTCCTGTGCAACGGTGCCCTTACCGGCACCGGGAGCTCCGAGCAATACGAGGTTCATGAGCAATCCTCCTCTAGCCTATTTAAAGAATCCATCGTAATCATACATCTTGATCTGGCCTTCGAGCTTGTCGACTGTGTCAAGCACGACGCCGACCATGATGAGGATGGACGTGCCACCAAAGGCCTGGATCAGCTGGTTACCCGTAAAGGAGAAGATGATCGAAGGCACGATGGCGATGAGCGCCAAGAAGACTGCGCTGGGAAGCGTGATCTTATCGAGCGCGTTCTTGATGTAGGCCGCGGTAGCCCTACCCGGACGAACGCCCGGGATAAAGCCACCCTGCTTCTTGAGGTTGTCGGCCGTGTCATCGGGGTTGAACACCATGGAGGTGTAGAAGTATGCGAAGAACACGATCAGGACAACGTTAAGAATCCAGTTGAGCCAACCACGAGAAAGGGCGGAGGCAACAGCCTGAATCCAGCCGACGCCGGGGAAGAACACGGCAATCTGAGCCGGGAAGTATAGCAGTGCCGAAGCAAAGATGATCGGAATAACACCGGCGGTGTTGACCTTGATGGGCAGATAGGTGGTCTGGCCGCCCATCATGCGACGGCCTACGACGCGCTTGGCGTAGGAGACCGGAATGCGGCGCTGACCGCGCTCAAGGAAAACGATCAGCGGGATGACCAGCAGGATAATGGCGCAGATGATCACCATGGTGATAATGCTGCCGGCGTTACCCTCAGCGCTGGAGAAAATCGCCTGCGGCAGACCGGCCATGATGTTCGCAAAGATAATCAGCGACATGCCATTGCCGATACCGCGCTGGGTGATGAGCTCGCCAATCCACATGATCAGCATTGCACCCGCAGTAAGCGTACCCACGACCATGAGATCGAAGATGATCTCGGGAGCATCGGCGCCAGTGAAGCTGATGCCAAAGCTCTTGAACAGGAAGAGGTAACCCACGGAGTTGAGGATAGCCAGAGCCAAGGTAAGGTAACGCG
>CABQJJ010000073.1 GCA_902464485.1 uncultured Collinsella sp.
GACCGCGATGGTCTTGAGGACATTGCCGCGTGTGAGGTCGTGTTCCATGGGCGGGGCTTTCTGGCTGGGTTTGTTTACATACCAGTGTAGTGAAAACCCTACAACGATTGTAGAGTCAAGGTTTGTGTCGGCAGTGGGGCGAAAAAAGTCGCGCTCGTAATCATTTCCGCTGAATACAGACATAAGCCGTACAAGCGTGGTACCTGCACTGGCCTTAAAGAAATCGGTTCCGCATCGCTTGACACCGTCGCCTGTCGCGCAATAATACGTGCGTTTGCGAATGACGTTTGACGGAGATGATGATACGGGTGCGTAATCTCAAACTGCTGATGTCCTATCTCGGCGAATTCAAGCGCGATTTTATCCTCGGTGTGCTGTTCATCGCCGTCGAGACTGCGCTTGAGCTCTTTATCCCCGTAATCATGGCTAACATCATCGACGTGGGCGTGCCCGCGCGCGACACCGGCTACATCCTGTTCCAGGGAGCACTTATGTTGGCGTGCGCGGCCGTGTCGCTTGTACTCGGCCTCGGCTATGCGCGTTATTCGGCACGTGTGGCGGTGGGCCTCGGCGCTAACCTGCGCGCCGCGGAGTACCGCAAGATCCAGACTCTCGCCTTCGGCAATCTCGATGAATACGAGACGAGCTCGCTTGTCACTCGCATGACCACCGACATCACCGTGATTCAAAACGCCGTAGGTAACGGCTTCCGCCCCATGGTGCGCGGGCCGGTAAATCTGGTCATGGGCCTCGTCTACGCTTTTGCGCTCTCGCGTGAGCTCGCGGCGGTCTTTGCCGTCATTCTGCCGATGCTCGCCATCGTGCTCGGTATCATTACCGTGCGCGTGAGCCCGCTCTACCGCCAACTCCAGACCTCGATGGACCACCTCAACGGCGTGGTGCAAGAGGACCTTACCGCCGTGCGCGCCGTGAAGGCTTACGTGCGCGCCGAGCACGAGTGCGACAAGTTCGACACCGTCAATACCGAGCTCGCCGGCACGGCGACCAAGACCTTCGGCACCGCTGTGCTCAACCTGCCGGTGTTCCAACTCTCGATGTATGTTGCCGCGGTCTCGATCCTGTGGATTGGCGGCCGCATGATCATCGAAGGTCGCTTGGGCGTGGGCTCGCTCACGGGCTTTATGAGCTACGTACTGCTGATCATGAACTCGCTCATGATGATTTCCAACGTGTTTTTGCTGCTCACGCGCGCTCTCACGAGCGTGGGCCGTATCGCAGAGGTGCTCGATGAAGAGCCCGTTATCGCCAGCCCTGCGGGAGACCTCGCGACTGCGGCGCCGGTGGACGGCAGTATCGAGTTTCGCGACGTTTCCTTTAAATACCGCGCGGATGCAGCCGAGGATGTGCTCGAGCATATCGACTTTCGCATCGAGAGCGGCTCGACGGTGGGCATCCTCGGCGGCACGGGCTCGGGCAAGAGCTCGCTTGTGCAGCTGATCGCGCGCCTGTACGACGCCACCGAGGGTGCCGTGCTTGTGGGTGGACACGACGTGCGCGACTACGACCTGGCTACCTTGCGCGACGCGGTGGGCATTGTGCTGCAAAAGAATGTGCTGTTCACGGGCACCGTGCGCGAGAACCTGCAGTGGGGCAATCCGCAGGCGTCGGACGATGAGCTCCTCGCGGCTTGCCGCGCGGCGTGCGTGGACGAGTTCCTTGATCGCATCGGCGGGCTCGACGGTGAGCTGGGCCAGGGCGGCGCCGGTGTTTCGGGCGGCCAGAAGCAACGCCTGTGCATCGCGCGCACGCTGCTCAAGCATCCGCGCGTGCTCATTTTTGATGACTCCACCAGCGCGGTCGATATGGCGACCGACGCTAAGATTCGCGAGCACATCGCTCGGATTCCCAATACGACCGTGCTCATCATCGCCCAGCGCATCGCGAGCGTCATGGATGCCGACCGCATTGTGGTGTTGGATGACGGTCGTGTCCACGGCGTGGGCACGCACGAGGAACTGCTGACGGGCGACAACATCTACCAGGAGATTTATGCCTCGCAGATGGAGTTTGCGGGGGATGCGGATGCCGTCGGTGACGGCAGCGACGATGGCTGCGCGAACGATCCGTTTTCTTCCGTCCCCAGCGGATCGCCCTTGGAAGGGGGTGAGCGCCATGCCTAAGACCGCAGCCCAAGCACGCCCCGCCGACCTCAAGCGCACTGTGCGCCGCTTGCTCTCCTACATGGGGCATGCCAAGTTCTCGTTGCTGGCGGTGGGCGTGCTCGCCTCCGTCGCCGCCATCGCGAGCCTCGCCGGCACCTACATGGTGCGCCCCATCGTTAACGGTTTGGCTACGGGCGGGGAGGAGCTGCTCGCCAAGCAGGTCATCCTGACGGCGATCATCTACGCCGCGGGCGTGCTCTCGGCCCTGGGCTACTCGCAGATTATGGTGCGCGCAGCCCAACGCGTGGTGTCCGATATTCGCCGCGACCTGTTCGCGCACATCCAGACGCTGCCGCTCAGTTATTTTGACAGCACGCGCTCGGGCGACATCATGAGCTTTTTCACCAACGACGTCGACACCGTCTCCGAGGCGCTCAACAACAGCTTTGCCAACGTGATTCAGGCCGCCATTCAGGTTGTGGGCACCACGGCCATGCTCATCATCCTTAACTGGCAGCTCACGATTATCACGCTCGTGTGCGATGCGGCCATTGTGCTGTATGCGCGCTACTCGGGCGCGCGCTCTAAGCGCTTCTTTGCCGCCCAGCAGGCATCGCTTGGCGACCTGGACGGATATATCGAAGAGATGGTCTCGGGCCAAAAGGTCATCAAGGTCTTTAATCACGAGGCAGCGAATGTCGCCGGCTTCACCTGCCGCAACGACGAGCTTCGCCGCACCGGCACCGCCGCCGTGAGCTACGCCAACTCCATGGTGCCCATGACCGTCGTGATTGGCTACGTCAACTATGCCATCGTCGCCGTGGCGGGCGGCATGCTCTGCATCAAGGGGCTCGCCGACGTGGGCGCGCTTGCAAGTTACCTGGTCTTTGTGCGCCAGGCGGCCATGCCCATCAATCAGTTTACGCAGCTGGGCAATTTCTTACTCAATGCGTTGGCCGGCGCTGAGCGCCTGTTTGCCGCCATGGACCTTAAGCCCGAGGTGGACGAGGGCTGCGTGGAGCTGGTGCAGACGGGCGACGCCGCGTGGGCATGGAAGATTCCCGAGGGCCAGGGCGTGGGCGCGTACGGGCACCTGCATGATGTGGCTGCAGTTGATGAGTCGGGCCGCGCGGTGGCTGCCGACGGCACCGAGCTCACGTGCGGCTTGGTCCCGCTTGCCGGCGACGTGCGCTTCCATGCCGTGGACTTTTCCTACGTGCCGGGCACCCGCGTGCTCACGGATCTCAACCTGTTTGCCAAGCCGGGGCAAAAGATCGCGTTTGTGGGCTCGACGGGCGCCGGAAAGACGACCATCACTAACCTCATCAACCGCTTCTACGAGGTCGATGACGGCGAGATCACGTACGACGGCATCGACGTCAAGCGCATTGCCAAGGCAAGCCTGCGCGGGTCGCTCGGCATTGTGCTGCAGGACACGCACCTGTTTAGCGGCACCATTGCGCAGAACATCCGCTTTGGCAAGCTCGACGCGACCGACGAGGAAGTGCGCGCCGCTGCCGAGGCCGCCTGCGCGGATTCGTTTATCCGCCGCCTGCCTAGAGGCTACGATACGCCGGTCACGGCCGACGGCGCCAACCTGTCGCAGGGTCAGCGCCAGCTGCTCGCCATCGCGCGCGTTGCTGTCGCCGATCCACCGGTGCTCATCCTGGACGAGGCCACTTCGAGCATCGACACGCGTACCGAAAAGCTTATCGAGCGCGGTATGGACCGCATCATGCGCGGACGCACCACGTTTATGATCGCGCACCGCCTGTCCACCGTCCGCGACGCCGACGCCATCATGGTCCTCGAACACGGCCGCATCATCGAGCGCGGCACGCACGAAGAGCTGCTCGCTCAGCACGGCGAGTACTGGCAGCTGGCGCATGGCTTAAAAGAGTTGGATTAACCTGTTCGAGCACGATGCTTTGACCCCTCCGTGCCCCTCACCTCGCCCTCAAACCATCACAACATTCGACGTTTTTCGACAAAATCGGGAAAAGCATCGAATGTTGTGATGGTTTGTGTGTTGAGGATGGGCTTGGGAAGCCGGTCTTGCTCGAAGCGACCTCTCCTGTCGTACGGGTGTCGGCATGATTCTCTCGTGGGGTATTATGTTTTCCGAAGAATAAAACGCCGCGTGAGGGGAGGGCTGCGTGGACGGGCACATGCAACATGACGGCTTTGGTCGCGATATCAACTACCTGCGTATTGCCGTTACCGACAAGTGCAATTTCCGCTGCATTTACTGCATGCCGGCCGATGGCGTGGCGCCCCGCGCGCACGATGAGCTGCTTAGCGCCGAGGAAATCGCCCGCTTTGTGCGCTTGGTGGCGGGGGAGGGCATTCGCCGCGTGCGCCTGACGGGCGGCGAGCCGCTGGTCAGTCGCCGTATCATCCCGCTCATTCGCGACATCCGCGCGATTCCGCAGATCGAGGACATCTCGCTCACCACCAATGGCGCCCTACTGCCCAAGCTGGCGCCGCAGCTCAAAGATGCCGGGCTTAACCGCGTCAACATCTCGCTCGACACGCTCGACCCTACGCTCTTTGGAAAGATCACGCGCCTGGGCCGACTCGAGCAGACCATGGCTGGCATCGACGCAGCGCTGGCTTGGGGCTTTGAGCCCGTTAAGGTCAACTGCGTTGTTGTGCGTCGGCTCAACCAGGATGTGGCGGCCCTCGCGCGACTGACCGTCGACCGCCCCATCCACCTGCGCTTTATCGAATACATGCCCATTGGCGACGAACACACGAGCTCGCATTGCGCTGTGGACCCGCATGCGCCCGCGCTCAATCCCGAGCTGTGGGATGCGAGTGACACCGTTCCGAGCGACGAGCTGCGGGCGCGCATCAATGCCGGGGCCGCGGCGGCGGGACTGGGCGAGCTCGAGCCGCTCGACATCAACGACGCTCCTGCCGGCGCGGGCCCTGCGCGCTACTGGCACTTTCCGGGCGCGGCGGGAACGGTCGGCTTCATCAGCGCCATGTCCAATCATTTTTGTGCGAATTGCAACCGTCTGCGCCTGACGGCCGATGGCAACGTGCGTCCGTGCCTGTTCAGCGATGCCGAGTATTCGGTGCGTGAGGCGCTGCGCCGTGGTGATGATATGCAGGTACTTTCGATTTGGCACGATGCCGTGGCCCACAAACCGCAGGAACACGCGATAATTGAGGGCACGCAACGATTTATGTCCCAAATCGGAGGATGATCATATGGCCAAGAGCAGGTACGCCGATGCCACCAAGGCCGCTCGCAGGGCCGCGATGTCTGCCCACAAAGTCACGGCTACGGCGAATGCTGGCAACGCCGACGCGTCCGCGCAGCCGACTGCCAACACTGCCGTCGAGCCCACCCGTGATGCCCGTCGCGACGAGCTGACGCACGTAGACGCCAAGGGCGAGGTACGCATGGTCGACGTGTCCGACAAGGCCGAGACGCATCGCATTGCCATCGCCGAGGGCACCATCCTCATGCACCCCGAGACGCAAGCCATGGCGCTGCAGGACCGCGCCAAAAAGGGCGATGTGCTTGCCTGCGCGCGCGTGGCGGGCATTATGGCCATCAAACGCACGAGCGACATCATCCCCATGTGCCATCCGCTGCTCATTACCAAGAGCAAGTGCGACATTGCGCCCATCGCTCCGGCGGGGACGCCGGCCGAGGACGTGCCCGAGGGCTGGGCGCCGGCGCGCGCAGACGGGCAGGTTGGCTTTCACGTGTTGGTCACGGCCGGCGTGACGGGCAAGACGGGTATCGAGATGGAGGCGCTGACCGGCGCGAGCGCCGCGTGCCTAACGATCTACGACATGTGCAAGGCCGTCGATCGCGGCATGGAGATCGTCGACGTGCGCCTGTTGCACAAGGAGGGCGGCCGCTCGGGCGTGTGGGACCGCGCAGAGCGTCAGACCGCTGCTGTTGAGGCTGTGGGAGCCGCGGGTGACGCACCCGCGAGCGCACCCGTCGCCGTCGCGCCCGCAGCTCCGACACCGGCCGTCCCTGCGATCGCGTTTATCGGCTACCAAAACTCGGGCAAGACCACGCTCGTCGAGAAGGTTATCGCCGAGCTCACCCGCCGCGGCCTGCGCGTGGGTTCGCTCAAACATCATGGGCACCACGGTTTTGATATCGACGTGCCCGCTAAGGATACCTGGCGCCATCACCAGGCCGGATCCAAGCACGTGGGGCTCATCTGCGCTACGCGCTGGGCGGAGTACGCCGACACGCGCGAGGAGGACGAGATGCCCGCGCGCGAGCTGCTGTCGCGTTACAACGATGTCGACGTGGTGATCATTGAGGGCTACAAGACCGAGGGCTTCGACAACATCGTGGTCGCGCGCTCCGGTGTCGACCGTCTGCGCGGCAAGAGCTCGCTTGACTTGGTCGACGGTCGCACGCTGGCGCTTGCCTGCAATGAGGCCCTGGCGCGTCAGGCCTTCGACGCCGGCTTCGCGACCCGAGCCATCAACATCAACGACGCCCGAGCCATCTGCGACCTTATCCAAGACCATCTTTAGGCTTGACGCTGCGCCGGCCCCAAGCACCCCATCTCGCCCCTCAAGCCGTCGCTCGCGTACCAAAGTACGCGTCGCTCCTCTTTCGGGGCGACCTGGGACACTTGGAACCGGCTCGCTGCGCTGCCATAACATTGAGCCACCACAGACAGGCACCTTTGTGGTGGTTTTTGCTTTGGAGATGTTTGGGACATGCCTTACAATCTACCAAGTGGTTCATGACGGGCGAAAAACGGAGAGAAGGGGCTCGATGCGTCCTTAATGTTTCATGCGGATAGATTGATTTGACAGACGGTGGCGAATGCCCGCCGTCCGTATTCGCATGAAACAAGGAGTCTCCATGCTCGCTTCTCTTTTCTCAAAGCCTCAATCATCGCTGCCCGTGCAGGCCAAGCGCCTGGTGGCGATGCGCTTTCTCATCTACACCGGTTTTCAGACCAGCTACTTTATCGGCGTCATCGGAACGCTCACCTATGCGGACGATGCCTCGGTCGTCGCAACATCGCTGGCCGTCCTTTTTATGAACGTATTCGTGATCTTGGGATCCTTTGCGGGTGGCGCGGCGCTCGACGCCTGGGGCCCACGCCGTCATTTCTTGCTGAGCATCGTGGGCACGCTGGCAACCGGCGCGGCGATCATTGCCTTTGGCAGCGCGATCGGCATCGTCCTGCTCGGCGCGGTGCTCCTGGGCTTTGTGATGGGGTTCGCCCAGCCCATCGCCACATCCTATCCGGCTTACCTCACCGACGATCCTGTCGAGCTCAAAGACATCAACTCCGCCATCGCCATGTTCTCAAATGTGAGTATCATCGTTGGCCCCACGCTGGGCGGCTTTGTCGCGGCGGCTGCGTCGTCGCGCGCGGTGTTCGTGCTCATGATGCTCTTTACCGCGTTGGCGCTCATCGCCGGTTGGGGCTTTAGGCCGCAGACCAGCCATGTCGCCGGGCATGCGGATGCCGATTCGGCAGAGGAAGGGGAGTGTGCGGGACAAAGCTCCAACCCTAGGACGTCCGCCCGTGCCACCTTCGTGACCAGCATCAAGACAGTCTTCACCAACAGCGTCCTCGCGCTACTTTTCTGCATCATTTTTCTTTCGAACTTTGGCTACGGTGCCTTCGATCCGCTCGAGTCGTTTTTCTATCGCGATGTCCTACGCGTCGGCGTTGAGTGGATGGGCTGGCTCTCGTCGGCCTCGGGCGTGGGCGCGGTGCTGGGTGCCGTGCTCGCGCTCCGCTTGCCGCCGCACCTGGTCAACCTTAAAACGCTGCTCGTGGCGCTTATGTCTGTGGGCCTGGAAAGTCTGCTCTATGTGGGGACACCGTACGTGGGCGTGGCCCTTGTCGGCCAGATCGCCCTGGGTATAGCTTGGGGTGTCGTCAACCCGCTCCACAACACCATTGTGCAGACGACGGCTCCGCTCGAGCAGCTTGGTCGCGTCAATTCGGTCATGGGCTTTGGCAATATGTTCGCTGGTGTGGCCCCTCTGGCGATTGCCCCGTGGCTGGCGGCAACATTTGGCGTACAACGGACACTCGTGGGGGCAGGCATGGTCGTGACGGCGGTCCCTGCGGCGTTGCTGCTGTTTGGACGCAATCACTTGGAACGTGCCGTAAAGCAGTAAGAAACAGGTAAGAAACCATCACAACACTCGATGAAAATCGCGATTTCGCCGAATAACGTCGAATGTTGTGATGGTTTGCGCCGCGGATCCGGTCACCACAAAGGGGCACAGGCACCTTTGTGGTGGTTTTTGCTTTGACAGGCCGCGCCTGCGCCTTGGTATACCATGTACACCATTTCCGACCGCATTCAGCATCGCCGCACAACCCAGAAAGGCCTCCATGGACACCGCCTTCAGCCACATCAAAGCCGTGTTCTGCGATATCGACGGCACGCTGCTCACGAG
>CABQJJ010000074.1 GCA_902464485.1 uncultured Collinsella sp.
TGCTCGCCGTAATAGGCCCTAAACTCGGCAAGCGTCTGCTCAAACATACGGCCGTCGCCCGCATACTCGGCAGGCATAAAGCGCTCAACCAGCTTGAGCATGCCGTTTCCCACCTTATAGCGGTATTCGTCAACGGCAAACGTGGGCCAGCCGTGCATCTCACAGGTATGGTTACCGGCAGCCGCCAGGTCCTCGAGCGTGTTGAGGATGGTGCCGTCTAAATCAAAAATCACATGGGAAAAAGCTGCTGCCATGAAAGCTCCCGTCATTGGGTTTCAAAACGCACCTCATAATACTGGGCTTATGCGTTGGGCGCGCTTGGAATCTGAATATCTCCAGGGATGTCAAGCCACATCGCGACGACCGTGCGGTTCCGCCCTAACAAATCCTCGGCAGCTGCTCGCCCACGAGCATGTCGAGGATACGGGTCGAGCCCCAGCCGGTGCGTACGCGCACGGCGGGGCGAGCGCCTTCGGCGATCGGCAACACGCGACCGATGATGGCGGCATTCTCACCGTAGCGCGCGGCGCGCATGGCCGCCAGCGCGGCATCGGCCTGCTCAGCCGGCATCACGGCGACCATCTTGCCCTCGTTTGCCACCTGCAGCACGTCATAGCCGAGCATCTCGCAAGCCGCCTGCACATCGGGGCGCACGGGCACGGCGTCCTCATCGACCTCCATGGCAACGCCGCTGGCCTGCGCAAACTCATTGAGTGTGGATGCAAGGCCGCCGCGCGTGGGGTCGCGGAAGCATCGCGTGTCAGGGGCTGCGGCCAGCACATCGGCAATCAGGTGGTTGAGCGGCGCGGCGTCGCTCTCGATGTTGCTCGAAAAGGCCAGACCCTCGCGTTGGCTCATGATGGCGATGCCGTGGTCGCCGAGTGTGCCCGACACCAGGATGACATCGCCAGGCTGGCAGTTTGCGCCGCTGAGCGTCACGCCCGCGGGCACCTCGCCCACGCCGGCGGTATTGATGTAGACGCCGTCGGCCCCGCCGCGCTCAACCACTTTGGTGTCGCCGGTGATGATCACCACGCCCGCCTCGCGCGCCGTCTCGGCCATGGTCTGCACGATCTGACGCAGCTTGTCCATGGGATAGCCCTCTTCGAGGATAAAGCCGCACGACAGGTAGCGCACATTGGCACCCGAGGTCGCGACATCGTTGACGGTTCCGCACACGGCGAGTCGGCCGATATTGCCGCCGGGGAAGAACTGCGGCGTCACCACAAAGCTGTCGGTCGACATAGCGATGCGCCCGCTCGCGGGCAGTGCGGCGACGCCAGCATCGTTGCCCTCGAGCAGCTCGGGCGACCCAAAGGCATCCAAAAAGACCTCGTCGATGATGCGTTTCATCATCTGGCCGCCGGAGCCGTGGCCTAGCAGGACGGTGCTATCGGTGATGCTATGGGACATATCCAAAACTCCAATCGTGGGTGGTGCCAGTGTGCGAGTGCGTCCGGGCTAGTTACGGTAGCGGTAGTACGCCGCGCAGCTGCCCTCGGAGCTCACCATACACGGGCCGACGGGGTGCTCGGGCGTGCAGGTGCGGCCAAAGAGCGGGCAGCTGCTCGGCGTAATGGCCCCGCGCAGCACGTCGCCGCAGCGGCACCCACGCGGCTCGACCGTCGCCTCAACGGGCACATCAAAGCGAGTGCGGGCATCAAAGCGCGAGAACTCGGGGCGGATGGAAAGACCCGAGTCGGTAATCGGCCCCAGCCCGCGCCACGTGGTATCGCACGGCTCAAACACCTGCTCGACCAGCTGACACGCCACGGGGTTGCCGTCTGCGTTGACGCCACGGCGGTAGGCGTTGCCAATCGCGGGCCTATCCTTGACAACCATCTGGACCAGCATGCAGATGCCTTGCAGGATATCGACCGGTTCAAATCCCGTGACCACACCTGGGGTATTGAACTCGTCGACCAAAAAGCTAAAGGGCGCCAAGCCCGTGATGGTGGCGACGTGGCCCGGCAGGATAAAGCCGTCGATGGCGGTCTCGGGATCGTTGGCGATGGCGCGCAACGCTGGCGGCGTGGTCTTGTGGGCGCAATAGACCGAAAAGTTCAAAAGCCCGCGCGCCTCGGCCTCCAGGATGGCGGCGGCGATGGTGGGCGTCGTGGTCTCAAAGCCCGCGCCCATAAAAATGACTGGGCGATCGGGGTTTTGCTCGGCAATGTCGAGCGCGTCGAGCGGGGAGTAGACGATGCGGATGTCGCGCCCTGCCGCCTTTTGCGCGGCGAGCGAGGTGGACGACCCAGGCACGCGCATCATATCGCCAAACGTGGTGATGATGGCGCCGTCCATCTTGGCGAGTGCGATCGCATGGTCGATGTCGCGGTTGGCGGTGACGCAAACCGGACAACCGGGTCCGCTCAGCAGCTTGAGTCCCGTCGGCATGATGGAGCGAAAACCATAGCGGCCGATGCTCACGGTGTGCGTGCCGCAGACTTCCATAAGGTTGATGGTGCGGTCGCCGACAAGCCCGCGAATGCGATCGATAAGCTCGCGGGCCAGCTTGGAATCGCGAAATGCCGAAAAGTCGATACCGGAGCGAGCCGGCTGTCCGGCCGCCACTAGTATGCCTCGGCCGGGTTGCTGGCCAGTTGGTTTTCTTCGGCCAGTTCGGTCATGGCATTAACGAGCTCGAGCGTTTCTTGCGCTTCCTGCTCGTCGACGATCTGGATGCCAAAGCCGGCGTGTACGAGAATATAGTCGCCAACCTGTGCCGTCGGCACGAGTCGTAGCGACACGGGGCGCTCGATGCCCATCATGTCGACGGTGGCCTTGAGGTCGTCGTCGCGTTTGACTACTTTGCCGGGAACGGCAAGGCACATATTGTTCCCCTTTTATACGCTTTGCGCGGGATGGGCGCTTAATAATCCATCAGTTGATGGTAGCGCTCGCGGGGTTTGCGGGCAAACGCGTTACGCCTGTGAGACGGCTGGGCACAGTGGCGTGCGAGAGCGAGCTACTGCGATGCAATCTGCGCAAGACGAGCGCGCGCGACGGCTGCCTGACCGTAGGCGATGCAGCCGTCATTGACGGGTACGGTGTGGGGGACAAGTACGGTAAGGCCTGCGCTTTTGAGCTCGCGGGTGAGGAGCTGAAGCAGAAGTCGGTTCATGAACACGCCGCCCGAGAGGGCGACGGTGTTGATGCCCCCGCGCGCACAGATCTCGCTGGCGATGTGTGCCGAGGAGCGTGCGACGGCGACATGGAAGTCGAGCGCGAGCCTGTCGGCGGGCGCCCCGGCCCTGATTCCCTCCAAAAGCGCCTCAATAAGCGGTCTGGAGTTCAGGACATGGCAGTCGTCCGGACGGGATGATTCGGTTACGGAAAAGCTGGCCATATTGCCGGTGGGACAGGTACTTTCGCTGCCGAGCGCGTGCCAGGCGGCGGCCTCAAGCTCGATGGCGGGTTCACCCTCGTAGGTCGCCTGGCCGCAAATGCCCAGGATCGCGGCTGCGGCATCAAACAAGCGACCCATACCGCTGGTGCGCGGGCTGTTGATGCCACGTTCGATCATCGTTGCCGTCACGCTACGTGTTTGCTCGTCTAAGCCGCCCAAGAGCCGCTCAGCCCCCGGGTGTTCAAGCAGGCCGAGCTCACTGAGCAGGGCAAAGGCGTTGCGGCGGGCGTCACGCACGGAGGCCGCCCCGCCGGGGAGCGCCCAGGTGCGCAAATGCGCGGCGCGCTCAAAGCTGCCAAGGCTGGCAACAAGAAACTCGCCGCCCCAAATGGTCCCATCGGTGCCGGCACCGGTGCCGTCAAAGGCGATGCCAAGGACGCGCGCGTCGGTTGTAAGCTGGCCCGCGGCGATAGCCTCGGCCATTACGCTCGCGACATGCGCATGATGGTGCTGTGCCTCGACGAGCGGCAGATTGCATTTTCGCGCCTGCTCGCGCGCCCACTGGCTCGATAAATAGCTGGGGTGTAGATCGCAGGCCAAGGCGGCGGGCGCCAAGTCAAAGAGATTTTCCAAACGCATGCGCGCGGCGTTCCAGGCATCGAAGGTCCCGCCGTTTTCAACATCGCCGATATGCTGCGACACAAAACAGGTTGCCTCGCCGTTCGTCCCTTCACGCGTGAGCGCAATCGTGGCTTTTTGTTGTGGCCCGCAGGCGAGCACGCAGGACGGAGCGCCGTCGAGCGCCGGCAACGGCAGTGGCTGAGGCGCATATCCGCGAGCGCGACGTACGGGCATAACGGCATCATCGACCACACGCACTACAGAGTCGTCGTAGCGCGAGAGGATCGCGCGGTCGTTACCGAGCAACGCGTCGGCGATGCCGGCAGCAACGAGATGCTCC
The DNA here is from genome assembly GCA_902464485.1 of uncultured Collinsella sp. GTDB lineage: Bacteria > Actinomycetota > Coriobacteriia > Coriobacteriales > Coriobacteriaceae > Collinsella. The sequence goes on from CABQJJ010000074.1 coordinate 4,311, forward strand.
CAGGCAAGATCGTCATCGGTTTCGATAGGTTCTTCGCTTAAGTTTCCGCTGGTCATGACGAGCGCGTACATGCCTCGGGCTTCTGCCGCGGCAAGTAGTAGATGTTGAAGTGGGGTATAGGGGAGCATGACGCCGAGTTCGGGCAGGTCGCGCGCGACGGACGGCGCGAGTATGGGGGTGTCGGAAAAGCCGGTGCCCTCGCCTGTCGTACGGCGGCGCAGTAATACAATGGGCCGGATGCTGCCTGTTAGCAGGTCGCGCTCGATGTTATCGACGTGGCAGAGACGCTCGACGCTGGCGAGGGAGCGCACCATGACGGCGAGCGGCTTGTTGCTGCGACGTTTGCGACGGCGCAGCTTGGCTACCGCCTGCTCATTGAAGGCGTTACACGCCAGATGGAATCCGCCCAGGCCCTTGATGGCTACGATGCCGCCGCCTGCCAGCAGCTCGACGCAGCGTTCGATGATGGCATCGCTGGCCTCGCGCGTGGAGCCGACGGCTGGTGTTGCGTCGACCGCCGTTGGCACAACACCGTGGTCCGCCTCGCGCCACGTAATATGCGGCCCGCAATCAAAACAGGCATCGGGTTGCGCGTGAAAGCGTCGGTCAAGCGGATCGCCATACTCCGCGGCGCAGGTGGAGCACATGGGAAAGCGGTCCATGGACGTGGCCGTCCGGTCGTAAGGCAGCGATCGGATGATGGTAAAGCGCGGCCCGCAGTTGGTGCAGTTGATAAAGGGGTAGTGGTAGCGTCGGTCGGCAGAATCGAACAGCTCGCGCAGGCAGTCGTCACAGGTGGCGATATCGGGCGAGATGAGCGTGGTGTGCTCGGTCTGATCTTGCGACGCCACAATGCGAAAGCCCTGCTCGTTAGCGGCGTCCCAGTTGCCGGGTGCTAGGTCCATAACCTCGACATGCTCCACGCGAGCCGCCGTGGGCGCATGCTCGGAAAGCGCGGCGACAAATTCGTCGAGCGCTTCGTCAAGAGCGTGCGCCTCGATATGCACGCCATTGCCCGCGTTGAGTACCCAGCCGCAAATGCCGTGCGCCATGGCCTCGCGATACACAAACGGCCGCATGCCGACGCCCTGCACAATGCCCGTTACATGGATATGCGCATGTCGCATGCGGCCCTCCTTCGTTGAAACCTGCCAAAAAGGGACAGGTTTATTTTGGTAGGTTTTATCTGGGAAAATGCAACGCCCTAGTTGTCACCTGCCAAAACAAACCTGTCCCTTTTTGGCAGGTGCGCCGCGGAAAAGGCCGTTACAGTCCCAGGCTCTGCTCGGTGGCGGCGCAGGTGAGCTCGCCGTGTTTAACGCCGCGCAGACCCAGCAGACGGTCAGCCAGCTCGTAGACACGCTCGCCGCGACCCTTAAGTGCCAGAATCTCCAGACAGTTGTGGTGATCCAGATGCACGTGCATCGTCGATACAATCTCGTCGGTGTAGTCGTGCTGCACCTCGTCCAGGCGGCGTGTCAGATCGCCGGTGTGATGGTCGTAGATCATGGTGAGCGACCCGATAACGTGCTCATCGGGCGTGCGCATCTGCTCTTTGGCGATCGAGGTACGAATCAAATCGCGCACTGCCTCGGAGCGGTTGGCCACGTCGCCGCGGCGTGCGATCTGCTCGTCAAAGCGACGCAGCAGGTCATCGGGTGCGGTAACCGAAAAACGCACGAGTTCGGAGCCGCCGCAACGGTAGCTAGGTTCACCCGCGATGCCAGACTCGTGGCAGTGGTCGTTGCTGTCGACATGTTCGTGCTCGGCCACGTTACACCAGCTTTACGGAGCCAACGGAGTTGTGGTCGGCCTCGATGGCCTCCTCGTAGCCCTCGAGTGCGTCGTGCGCCTCGTGGAGCGCCGCCATGGCGGCCTCGAGCTTGGCGCCAATGCGCTCCATATCAAAGTTCTCGGTCGCATGCAGCAGCTGATGGCTCCACTCGTGGGCGAGCTCGATCGTGTCGTCGACCTGCTTGACGCTCATGGCAAGCTGGCTCATGTTCATTCCGACGTCATGCATGGGAAATCTCCTTATGTTCGGGGCAATCCAGTGGTTCAGATTCTACTACGCCCGCGCGGAGCGCTACCGCATAAGAAAACGGGTGCGAGTCTGTGTGACCCGCACCCGTTCACTGGGGGCTGTTTGTTCCTACCATATTATCCGTGATAACAGAGGGCGTGTTTGACGCTCCGGTGAGCGGCGAAAAGCTGCTCGTGGACGGCAAGTCCCGTTTGGCAATTACAGGTGCTTCTCCAGCAGCGCCTGAAGCCTTGCCTTGGGCAATGCGCCAACGGAGCGGTCAATTTCCTCGCCGTTCTTAAAGACGATCAGCGTGGGAATGCTCATGACGCCAAATTTCATGGCCAGATCCTGGTTGTCGTCGACGTTGCATTTGGCGACGGCGAGTCTGCCGGAGAGTTCGTCGGCGAGTTCGTCTACGATGGGCGAAAGCGATCGGCAGGGTCCACACCAAGGAGCCCAAAAATCAACCAGAACGGGAAGGGGGCCGTTAACAGTGGAGCCGAAGTTCTCGGGGGTAATCTGCTTGATGTCAGCCATGGTGACCTCCATAATGCGACGCGGCTCAGCCGCGTAAAACTCAGTACGACCGTGCTTATACCCAACGGCCCGCAAAGCAACCACTCGCGGTCGGCTCTTTTATATAATGGTGGGCACGCAAATGATTGGAGAGTGCATGCCTACGTCACAAAGCCAGAAAAAAGAAGCCATCGCTCAGGCGATCGAGCAGGAGCTCGCATCGCTCGCGGGCCGCGGCGTGCGTATCGCAGGCAACGCGTGCTCGCCGATCGTGCTGGTAAAAGGTGATTTAGACGATGCCGAGCGCGCGGGCGGCGAGCTGGCTGCCGGTCCAGACGGTGCCGCGTTGCGCAAGGCGCTCGGCGCCATCGGCTACGCGCCCGAGGATTTTTGCGTGCTGGCAAGTGTTGCCGGCGCGGGCGATGGGGCGGTTGCGACAGGCGAGGGCCTGCCATGCGAGCTGTTCCGCGAGGCGCTCGAGGCGTTGGACCCCGAGGCGGTTTTGTTGCTGGACGATCGCGCGGCCGATACCATGCGCGAGACCTATGCCGACATGCTCGTGGCGATCGACGACTTCGATACCGCCATGCTCAAACCCGGTCTGGTCGCTCATGTGCAGGGACGTCGCGTGCTCGCGCTCGACGGTTTTGAGGCGGCGCTCACCGACAAAGCTGCCAAGCAGCGCATGTGGGCCTACATCAAGCAGCTGACCCCGGCGGCCGCTCCGCTGTAGCGGGATCGCGTCGGCAAGGCGACCCGGGCGGTTGTGCTGCGCCGCGAGTTCGGCATCGCGCCCTTACATCACAGCGCGCAGCTCAAACCGATCGCCGTTAATGCGGAGCTGGCAGTTGCCGTTCATGCGCTCCACGGCGAACTTGATGCTCTTGGTGCCAAAGCCGTGGCCCGCATGCTGGGTCACGGGTATGCCGTCGACCATGCGTGGCGGCCGTCCAAAGATGCCTCCTGCGCTATCGAGAGCTCGACTATCCTTAACTTGTCAGCTCGAAAATGGGCCTGCTGCATGATTGAATCTTAATTGCAACTTTACACCTAGGTTTACAGCTGTCTTGTCAGCTGTAAACCTAGGTGTCATACTAAGACCCCAAGATTCGCCAAAAGAGAGGGGCCTTGATGGCACAGAGCGCGAACATGGATGCGTCGGAGTTTGCACGCGATATTGCGGCCGGCCTGGCATCGGCAACGACGGCAACGGAGCGCGCGGCGCTGGTGCCCGCAGAGCTTGTCGAGGCCATTCAGCAACTAAAAACCCAACGCGACGCGGTAATTCTGGCGCACTACTATGTGGCGCCCGAGGTCCAAGCCGTTGCCGATTACGTCGGTGACAGCTTCTACTTGGCAAAACTCGCCAAGAGCCTGCCGCAGCAGACCATCGTGCTGTGCGGCGTGGAGTTTATGGGCG
>CABQJJ010000075.1 GCA_902464485.1 uncultured Collinsella sp.
ACCATGCCCACCGCCCCCACATCGGTGGCCCCCTCGCCCGGCGCCACGCATATGCCCATCGCGCATGACATAACGCCGGGCGAGGATTCGGGCATCGCAATCAAAAACACACTTTCGGCCGATGATTTCCGCCGCATGATGAACCGGATGAAAGGCGGGGCGTCTGCAAAGAGCGCAAAACCCGCCTCGGCATCGCCTGCGAGCACTCCGACGGCGACGGCTCCGATCGAGCAGAACACCGATGGCGCGCCCCTCGCGGCCAACTCGAAATTCACCTTTGAAAACTTTGTCTATGGCCCCGAAAACAGTCACGCCTATCGTTCGGCGCTCAAGTTCGCCGCGCTCGCGGACGAACGCGGTACGTGCACGTCTCTATTCATCTATGGCAAATCGGGGCTGGGCAAAACCCACCTGCTGCTCGCCATCAAAAACGAGCTCGCCGAAAAGTCGCCCGAGATCAAAGTGAAGTACGCCAACTCTCAAGCATACCTCGATGACCTGATGACGGAGTTTGACCGCCAAAAGAAGAGCAACGCCCCCATCATGCAGTCATACCACGGCGTGGACGTGCTCATCATCGATGACATCCAAAACATCATCGGCAAGCGCGCGAGCGTAGATTACTTCTTCCAACTCATGGACGAATTTATCCGCAACAACAAAAAAGTCGTCATCGCAGCCGATCGCGCGCCCAAAGACCTAAACATGGACGAGCGCCTGACCAGCCGCTTTAACGCCGGCATGCTCTGCTTGGTGGCAGAGCCCAGCTACGAGATGAAATACAAGATCTTGCAGCGCTACTACGAGAACACGATAGCCGCCGCGCCCGAGGCGGGTAACGACTCGCTGCTGGCAGCCTACGGCGGTGACGGCGGACATCTGACCGACGAGCACTTTAAGCACATGGCGGAGGTGTCAGGCACCAACATCCGTGAACTCGAGAGCTTCTGCGAACGTTGCGCCGGCGAGGCGGGAGACCGTGAGCGTGAGGGTGGTGAGCTCAGTTTCGATGATATCGACACCATCGCAAGCCAGTACTTCGACACGTCGGCCAAAAAGATCAACGTGCAGACGGTCCAGTCCGTCATCGAGGAGCAGTACGGCGTGACACACGAGGAGCTCATCGGACCGCGCCGCAATGCCAATATAGCCAAAGCGCGCCATATCGCCATCTATCTGGCCATCGAGATGTGCGAGATGACAACCACGGCTGTGGGTGCGGAGTTTGGCAACCGCAACCACTCAACCGTCAGCACGAGCTACAAAAAGGTCCAGAAAATGATTCAGGAAGATCGCACCGTAACCGAGGATCTCAAATCGCTGCGAGATAAAATTACACTGCGCTCGTAGGGAAATAGAGACATCTGTTGAAAACTTGTCGAAACACCGGACATAACATGTCTAAAACTTGCCCCTCGACGATGAAAAGTTTTCCGCAGGTTTTAAACGTGGAAAACACGGCCGGTTGCGCACAGGGTGCTGTCGATTCTCTTTTCAGGCTTGACCAGCGGCTTTTGAAGTAATCAACAGTTTCGTCAGTACTATTACTATTATTAAGATATTTATATCTAAAGAAAGGTATTAAAAGATGAAGTTCACCGTCAGCCAAAGCTCGCTCACGCAAGCCATCGGCGTCGTTATGAAAGGCGTCGCTTCGGCATCCACCCTTCCCATCCTGTCGGGTGTGCTCGTTAAGGCGCAGGACGGCATCTTGGAATTCCAAACCTCAAACTACACCATCTCGATTCGCCATCGCATTGCCGCGCACGTCGAGGAAGAGGGCGAGATGGTGATCCCTTGCAAGATGCTCTCCAACATCACCAAGACCCTTCCCGATGCCCCGGTTTCCTTTGAGCTGTCGGAACGCCAGGTGCTGATTGGATGCGAGAAGAGCTCCTTCCGTCTCAACACGCTCGACGCCAACGACTTCCCCGAGTTTCCGGCCTATGCTATCGAGAGTGCCGTGGAGCTTCCGACCGACATCCTGTCCGAGATGGTCGGCCGCGTGTGGCGCGTCACGTCGACCGATAAGGCTCGCCCCATCCTGGGCGGCGTGCATATGAAAGTCGAGAACAACACCGTGCGCCTGGTGGCAACCGATTCCTTCCGCCTCGCCGTGTGCGACACCCAGGTCGAGACTTCGACGCTCGAGGGCTCTTTTGAGCTCAACGTTCCGGCCGATGCCTTCAACGACGCCCTGAGCATCATGGCCAGCCAGGCGACTATCATGATCGGTGCTACCGACACTCAGGTTGTCTTTGAGGCCGGCAACACCACCTACGTGTCGCGCCGCATCGAGGGCGTGTATCCCAACTACAAGCAGCTCATTCCCGATTCATGTGTGACGAGCGTCAAGATCGACGTGGCGGCTTTCAATGCCGCTCTCAAGCGCGTGGCGGTCATCGCAAGTGCCAACCCCGCCGTCAAGTTTGAAATCGATGTCGAGAACGGCCAGATGGGCCTGTCCTCCATCTCCAACGACCAAGACCTGGCACAGGAGACGATCGATGTCGAGGCCGAGGGCGAGTCGGGCACTATCGCCTTTAACTACCACTACATCTTTGGCTGTCTCAACGCCCTGTCCAAGGAGAAGGAGATCACGCTGGAGCTCAAGAGCTACTCGCAGGCCGGCATCTTTAAGTCCTACGACAAGATCAACTATCTGTACCTAGTCATGCCGGTGCGCATCTAGCGGCGCCCTATGGCCATGTTCGCCCGCGATCTTTCCGTCGCGCGCTACCGTAGTTTCGATAACTGCCGTCTTGCCTTGGACAAGGGCGTGACGGTGCTCGCGGGGCCCAACGCGGCGGGAAAGACCAACCTCATAGAGGCGCTGCAGCTGCTAACGAGTGGAGCCTCGTTTAGGCACCCCACTGCCGTCGAGCTTGTGCACGACGGCACGGGTTTGTGCAAGGCCGAGCTTAGGCTCGAGGGCGATGGCCGCGTGCTAGACATGGGTCTACGCGTGGAGGACGGCAAGCGTTCGTTTAGCCGCAACGGCAAGCGGTGTGCCGCCTCTGGCGTGCGCGGCGTGCTGCCGAGTGTTTTGTTCTGCCCCGATCATCTGGATATGGTCAAGCGCGGTGCCAGCGTGCGTCGCGCCGCGCTCGACGACTTTGGCGTGCAGCTGAGCGCCCGCTATGCCGATCTGGCAAGCGCCTATGGCCGCTGCGTGACGCAGCGCAACGCTCTGCTCAAAGAGACGTGGTGCTGTCGCGAGATGCTCGGTGCGTGGAATGAGTCGATTGCCCGCGCCGGATCGGCCCTGCTGGTGCACCGCTTGGCCTTGCTCGATCGCTTGGCCGCCCACGTGCGCGATGCCTACGGGCTGGTTGCGTCCGGGGAGGCGGCCGATGTGGCCTATGCGTCCACACTGGGGGAGCTGCCCCAGACCGATGACCGCGAGGAGCTGAGGGGTTGGGCATGCGAGCGCATGCTCACGGCGCTCGATGAGCGCGCCGATGAGGAGATACGCCGCGGCGTGACGCTCGTCGGCCCGCATCGCGATGAGATTGAGTTTTCGGTCGCCGGCCGCTCGGCCCGCTCTTTCGCCAGCCAGGGTCAGCAGCGTACGCTGGTGCTGGCTTGGAAAGTGGCCGAGGTGGCCGTCGCCCGCGATATTCTGGGTACCGCCCCACTGTTGCTTTTGGATGACGTGATGAGCGAGCTCGACGGCGATCGCCGCGGAGCCTTTCTGCAATTGATCGGCGATGACATCCAGACGGTCATAACCACCACCAACCTGGGGTACTTTACTGATGACCTGCTTGATCGAGCCAAGGTGGTGAGCATGGGTGAGGCGTGCTAATTACGAACGCGAGCACGAAACGGTTGCGTTCAGCGGCTTTTTGAATGCGGAGCGCCAGCGCATTCTGGCTGCCGCGACGCCCGAGCGTCGCGCGCAGATGGAGGCTGCCGAGGAATCGCGTGCGGTCTATCGCGCCTGGAACGCGGTGTGCTCGGGCACGCGAGAGGGGCGCCACGTGACGGGCCTGCGCTACCTGCCCGAGTCCAACGAGCTGCTGGTGTATCTTGATTCGCCCTCGTGGACGCAGGAGATGACGCTGCTGCGCGAGATCATCCGCGCGCGCATGGAGCGGGCCGGGGCACATGTGGACGGCTTGGTGTTCAAAACGACCGCACCCGGTCACATGCCGTCTGCCGCCAAGGAACGTCTGCGCCCGGCTGTGACCGAGCACCCGCCGGCTTCACACGCCGATCTTAGCGAAGCTGAGCGCATCGCGATTGAGCGCCAAGTGGCGCCCATCGAAGACCAAAAGCTCCGCGAGGCCCTCCAGAACGCCATGAGGGCCAGTGCCGAGTGGGCCAAGGGCGTGCAAAGCAAGAAAGAGCCTTAAAACGCATCTGGTGGCCTTGTAGAGCCAAATGCCCCCGACATCGGGGGCATTTTTTACGATAAAATAGAAAGGCTATACACATTTTCTGAACTGAAGGAGGACGTGTGGCAAACGAAAACGATTACGATGGCGGCGAGATTAAGATTCTCGAAGGTCTCGAGGCCGTTCGTAAACGCCCGGGCATGTATATCGGCTCGACGAGCGCCAGCGGTCTTCATCACCTGGTGTGGGAGATCGTTGACAATTCCGTCGACGAGGCCATGGCCGGTTTCTGCACCGAGATTCAGGTGACGGTCCACGCCGACAACTCCATCACGGTCGTCGACAACGGGCGAGGCATTCCCGTCGACGAGCATCCCATCAAGAAGATTCCGACGCTCGAGGTCGTTATGACGATCCTGCACGCCGGCGGTAAGTTCGATAATTCGGCCTACAAGGTCTCGGGCGGCCTGCATGGTGTGGGCATCTCCGTCGTCAACGCGCTGTCCAAGCGCGTGGTCGTACAGGTGCGCCGCGACGGCAACGCCTACGAGATGGAATTCTCGCGCGGCAAGACCGTCAAGAAGATGGAGGTCGTGGGCACCTCGGATTCGACGGGCACTACCGTCACCTTCTGGCCCGATGATGAGATCTTCGAGACCCGCATCTACGATTTCGATACGCTGCACAACCGTCTGCAGGAGACGGCGTTCCTCAATAAGAATCTTAAGATCGTGCTGACCGATGAGCGCGAGGCGACTCCCCATGTGGAGGAGTTCTGCTACGAGGGCGGCATCATCGACTTCGTCAAGTTCCTCAACGGCGGCAAGGACGTCCCCGAGGCCTTTAAGGAGCCCATCTACATCGAGGGCAAATCGGATCCTGACGCGCCCGTGACCAAGATGGGTGAGGTTGAGGTGTCCCTGCAGTGGAATGCCGGCTATGGCGAGAACGTCATGTCGTTTGCCAACGACATCTACACCCCCGAGGGCGGCATGCATCTCGAGGGTTTCCGCACCGCCCTCACCCGCGTGATCAACGATTACGCCCGCAAGCAGAACCTGCTCAAGGAGAAAGACGCCAACCTGAGTGGCGACGACGTGCGCGAGGGCCTTTCGGCTGTCATCTCGGTCAAGCTGCCCGATCCACAGTTTGAGGGGCAGACCAAGGCCAAGCTCGGCAGCTCCTACATGCGTGCGCTCACGCTCAAGATCGTGACCGACGGGCTCGCTGATTATCTTGAGGAGCATCCCAAGCCCGCCCGCGAGATCGTCAAGAAGGCCCAGCAGGCCTGCAAGGCCCGCAACGCCGCCCGCAAGGCGCGCGAGGCGACCCGCCGCAAGAGCCTGCTCGAGACGGCGTCACTCCCCGGCAAGCTCGCCGACTGCTCGGTGCGCGATGCCGAGCTGACCGAGCTCTTCATCGTAGAGGGCGACTCGGCAGGCGGCTCGGCCAAGGACGGTCGTCGCCGAGACATCCAGGCGATTCTGCCCCTGCGCGGCAAGATTCTGAACGTCGAGCGCGTGGGCGACCACCGCGCGTTCTCGAGTGACACCATCCAGTCGCTCATCACCGCGATCGGCTGCGGCGTCACGACGAGCGCCGGTGACGGAGGCGACTTTGATATCACCAAGGCCCGATACCACAAGATCATCATCATGACCGATGCAGATGTCGACGGCGCGCACATCCGCATCCTGCTGTTGACGTTCTTCTACAAGTACATGCGCCCGCTGATTGACGCCGGCTACGTGTACGTCGCGTGCCCGCCCATCTTTGGCATCAAGGTGCGCAACAAGATTCACTACGTGTATCCCAACGGCCGCCAGCCCGAAGACGAGATCCTGCGCGACACCATTCAGAGCCTGGGCCTGAATCCCGACGACAACGACGAGGACGGCAAGGCCAAGGATGGCAAGATTACCAAGAAGCGCAAGGGCTATACCGTCCAGCGCTACAAGGGCCTGGGCGAGATGGACCCCAAGCAGCTTGCCTCGACGACGATGGACCCCAAGACCCGCATCCTGCAGCGCGTGGCGATCGAGGATGCCGTGGTGGCGGACCGCGCCGTGCGCGAGCTCATGGGCTCCGAGGTCGGCTATCGCCGCGAGTACATCGAGAAGCACGCCCACGATGCACGATTCTTGGATGCCTAGCTTTCCCAGGCACCCCATCTTGCCCTTCAGGATTTCGGGCGCCGCACGCAAGGCGTGCGCCCTCATCCTTCAGGGCAACCTGGGGCACCTGGAAAACCTAGGAGGGTTATCTGGTGTTCCCGGTAATCCGTCTCCGTGGTAGGGAACTAATGGACCACGCAAACCATGAGGAGGTAACGTGGCAGACGATATCAACAACAACGAGGGTATGGACGACGCCGGCGACGCCGGCATGCCCGATGATCTGAAGCGCCTGCTTGCCCGCGCTGAGCAGGGCGAGGACGGCGATCCGGATTCTTACAACCCCGATGCCGAGGATGAAGAGGAAGAGGACGACGATGCCGAGCTCGAGGAGAGCTTTGGCGCTGTCGACCGTGGCGCCTCGGCCGGCGAGGATATCAACGGCGGTCAGCTCCAGATTTCGGAGTTCGGCCGCGAGATGAAGCAGTCGTTCATCGAGTACTCGATGTCGGTCATCACGGCGCGCGCCCTGCCGGACGTGCGCGATGGCTTAAAGCCGGTGCACCGCCGCATTCTGTACGCCATGAACGAGAGCGGCATCTACCCCAACCGCCCGCACAAGAAGTCGGCCTGGACGGTCGGCGAAGTAATCGGCAAGTACCATCCGCACGGCGATTCCGCGGTCTACGAGGCCATGGTTCGCCTGGCGCAGTGGTTCTCCATGCGCACACCGCTCATCGACGGTCACGGCAACTTCGGCAACATCGACGGCGACGGCGCGGCCGCCATGCGTTACACCGAGAGCCGCCTGGCAAAGCCCGCCATGGAGCTGTTGCGCGACTTGCAGAAGGATACCGTCGACTGGCAGCCCAACTACGACGAGTCACTCGCCGAGCCCGTGGCGCTGCCCGCGCGCTTCCCCAACCTGCTGGTCAACGGCAGCCAGGGCATCGCCGTCGGCATGGCCACCAATATCGCTCCGCATAACCTCACCGAGGCGATCGAGGCCACCTGCTACCTGATCGACAACCCCGACGCCACCGTCGACGAGCTCATGCAGATCATGCCCGGTCCGGACTTTCCCACCGGCGCCATCATCATGGGCAGCGCCGGCATTAGGCAGAGCTACGAGACCGGCCGCGGTTCCATCACCGTGCGTGCCAAGGCCCATGTGGAGTCCACCAAGACCGGCCGCAGCCGCCTGGTCTTTACCGAGATTCCCTACATGGTCAACAAGGGTACCCTGCAGGAGAAAATTGCTCAGCTCGTAAACGATAAGCGCATCGAGGGCATCTCGGATATGCGCGACGAGTCCAACCAGAAGGGCATCCGTCTGGTCATCGAGCTCAAGAAGGGCGTCATTCCGCAGGTCGTGCTCAACAACCTGTACAAGTACACCTCGCTGCAGACAACCTTTGGCGCCAACAACCTGGCACTCGTCAACGGTGTCCCCAAATGCCTGAGCCTGCGCGAGATGCTGCAGCACTACATCGACCATCAGGTCGACGTTGTCACCCGTCGTACCCGCTTTGACCTCAAGAAAGCTCAGGCGCGTGCTCATATCCTCGAGGGCTACTTGATGGCTCTCGACCATATCGACGAGGTCATCAGCATTATCCGATCCTCGCAAACCGACTCCGAGGCCAGCAGCCGCCTGGTTGAGCGCTTTGGCTTTACGCCCGAGCAGACCACGGCCATCCTCGAGATGAAGCTGCGCCGCC